>JAUWAE010000280.1 GCA_030602185.1 Comamonadaceae bacterium | reverse complement strand
TGATGCATCGTCTGCCCGATGGCATGCCGGTGGCGGTGGCTGCCGCGTCCCGGCTGTTGCCGGTGTGTGACCAGGTCGTGGCGGTCCTTCGGCCCGAACAATGGGCCCTGGCAGAGGCATTGGCCGCTTTGGGCTGTGAGTGCGTGCTGTGCGCCGAGGCGCAGCACGGCATGGGCCACACCCTGGCGGCCGGGATCCGGGCCGCGCCCGATGCCGCGGGCTGGGTGGTGGCGTTGGCGGACATGCCCTTCATTCAGCCGGCCAGCCATGCCGTCGTGGTCGAGGCGATCCGGGGCGGGGCGCGACTGGCCGCCACCCGGTTCCGGGGGCAGCGTGGCCATCCGGTGGGGTTTGCGCGCGATTGGCGCACGGCCCTGGAGGCGCTCACGGGCGATGAAGGGGCCCGCCAGATCCTGTCGCAGCATGCGCAAGACATCGTTTGGTGCGACGTGAACGACGAAGGTGTGGTTCGCGACATCGACCGACCGGAAGACCTGCTTCGCTAGGCGGATGTGGTTTGCCCATACCGGCAAACCTGACCGAGTGTGTCAACTGGGTTTCGAGGTGGTCAATGGTTTTGATCCGTTTTCTGGCCTCACGCCTCCCAGATGTTCACCATTGCGCCGGTGCATGCCGCGTTGTGCAGCCGTGTCTTTCGGACCTTCTGCAGCACCTATATTTGGCATTTTGCGATTTTTGATGAAAATCACCGGGTGCCCACGCTCCTCAACCAGTACACAGCGGCGCCCCGGCGTTTTTCCGTCAGGGGCAGTCTGCTGTCGGTCGTGCTTGCGTGCACGTTGCCCGCAGTGGCTGTGGTGGTGGGGCTGCTTTACGTGTCGTTCGATACGAAGCGGACCCTGCTGGAGAGCCACACCTCCTCGCTGGCACGCGAGGCCATGGCCAGGCTGGAGCGAGACCTCGCCATCATCGAGGCGGCACTCAGGCTGTTGGCCACTTCGTCTGCCCTGCAGGACGGCGACATGCGCCGCTTTCAGCGACAGGCCGAGGACGCGTTGCCATCGGGCATCGTACTCAACTACGTGCTCACCGACCGTTCGGGCCAGCAACTCGTCAACACCCTGGTGTCGAGCGGGCGTCCGCTGCCCAGCCAAGGTACCCCGCCGGCCCTCCAGGAGGTGTTTGAACAGCGCGCCACGGTGTTGACCGACCTGTTCCGCGGCCCCGTGACGGGCAAGCCCACCATCGCCATGGGAGTGCCAGTGGTCAAGGCCGGGGAGGTGGTCTACAGCTTGAACGTGGGCATGCAGCCCCAGCGGATCGATGTGACATTGCGCAGCCTGGACCTCCCGCCGGGTTGGCTGGTCGCGGTCATCGACCGGTCGGGCACCATCGTGGGCCGCAGCCGCGACAGTGAGCAGTTTGTGGGCCAGCCGGCGGTGCCGGAACTGGCGGCCGCCCTGCGACGGTCGCCCGAGGGGTTGCTGCGGGCCCGCACCAAAGAAGGCGACCTGGCGATCACTGCGCACATCACTTCGGCGCGCTGGGGCTGGAGCGTAGCGGTGGGAGCGCCCGAGGCCCAGCTCCACGCAACGCTGGTGCGCCAGATGCGCTGGGCCGCTATCGGGGTACTGTTGGCATTGGTGTTTGGGGTGGGGTTGGCGT
Organism: Comamonadaceae bacterium; assembly: GCA_030602185.1. GTDB lineage: Bacteria > Pseudomonadota > Gammaproteobacteria > Burkholderiales > Burkholderiaceae_C > JAUWAE01. The sequence goes on along the minus strand of JAUWAE010000280.1, from coordinate 794 downwards.
GGCGTCTGTCGCGCCGTATTCTGGTCAGTGTGCAGCAGCTCAACGAGCAGGCCGAGGCGATTGTGGATGGCCGCGTGGCGCCAGTGCCGGCCTTGCAGATGGCCGAGGCACACGGCGTGAGTGTGGTGATGCAGCGCGCCGCTGCCGCCATGGACCATGCGGTGTTTCAGGCCCAGCACGACCCGCTGACCGGTCTGGGCAACCGCGCGTACCTGGAGGCGCAGGCGCCTCGGATGTTGTCACTGGCCCGCCGGCTCGGCCTGCCGTCGGCGGTGGTGATGCTCGACCTGGACGGCTTCAAGGCCGTGAACGACCGCCACGGCCACGCTGCCGGCGACCGGGTGCTGCAAGCCGCGGCGCAGCGCATACTGGGCGAGGTGCGCGAAGAAGACGTGGCGGTGCGGCTGGGGGGCGACGAGTTCTGCGTGGTGCTGAGCAATGCCGACGAGCCAGCTGCGATGCTGACGGCGATGCGCATCATCCACGCGCTGTCGCAGCCTTACGGCAACATGGATGAGCGCATTGGCTGCAGTGCGGGGGTGGCCTTGCTGGAGGCAGACAAACCCAACTTGCTTGCCGCCATCGAAGGGGCAGACAAGGCGCTGTACGTGGCCAAACTGGGAGGCAAGGGGCGGGTGGAGTTACACCGGCCACAAGTGGGGGGACGGTGGAGCGGCTGATGGGAATCGAACCCACGTCTTGAGCTTGGGAAGCTCAGGTCCTACCATTGAACGACAGCCGCGTCTCTGCTAACAGCGTGGATTGTAAGCGAAGCCGCTGGCCGTTCATTTTGC
>JAUWAE010000310.1 GCA_030602185.1 Comamonadaceae bacterium | reverse complement strand
CCGGCAACACCTGGGCCGGCAAGGGGAGGCGGCCGACTTGGCTTGTCGAGGCGATCGAGGCCGGCGCCGCACTAGAAGACTTTAGGAATCCCTCGTACAGCGGCTGAGCCCGACGTCAGGCCCAGTCGAGGGAATTTTGTCGACGATTCCCTAAAAACCGAGATGACCCCTGACCGCCTGGCTCGCGCTGCTGGGCATGTGGCTGGGCGGTGGCCTGGCCGACCGGGTGCTGGACCGCCCCGTGCACCATACCCCGGCCGTTCACAGTTTGGAGCCGGCCCTGGAGCCCTGAACCGTTCGCTGCGGCAGGCCTCAACTCCCCCAGAGGGCCAGCACCACACCGCCCACCAGCAGCACCAGCGTCAGCGCGCCCAGCCAGCGGGTGCGCCAGCGCAGCACGTCCACCGCTTCCACCAGCCGGGTGTTCTGCTCGGCCAGCTCCGCCACGGTCTGTGTCAGCTGGGCCATGTCGCTGGCGTGCTGGCGTTGCAGGGCCTCCAGTTGTCGTTGCAGGGCGGAGGCGTCCGTGGGTGCGTCGGTGGGCGGCGGCGCGGGCGTGGCCGACTGGCGGTCCAGCAGCCGCCGGGCGCCCTTCAGCACGGCCGGTGCGTGCTCGATCACGTCCCCCCAGGGGATCACTTTCAGCGCGGTCAGCCAGGGAATGGCCATCGTCAACTCCTTCGTGGGGTGGCGGTCAGGTGTCCGACCCGTTTCGTGTGGCAGGGTTCGCTGCGGCGATGGTAATGCGCGGCCATTTGCGGTTACAGTGTGCCCCCATGGAGACCCAGGCCGCCCCCACGATCCCGACCTTGCAGCAGCTGCTGGCCGACTGGTTCGCCCCTTGGGTGCAGGACCTCGGCCTGCGCGTCGAATCCGTGGGCGATGGTGAAGTGACCGTGCGGCTGCCGTTTTCCGACCGGCTGGCCCGCATCGGTGGCATGGTGTGCGGGCAGGCCATGATGTCGGCCGCCGATACTGCGATGGTGCTGGCCATCGTGAGCCGGCTGGGCACGAAGCAGCCCATGACCACGGTGCAGCTCAACACCAGCTTCCTCAAGCCCTTGTCGGGGCAGGACGCGCTGGTCACCGCCCGCATCGTGCGCGCTGGCAAAAGCCTGGTGTTCGGCGAGATCGACATCGTTTCGGCGGGCGATGGCAAGAGCGTCTGTCGCGCCAGCACCACCTACGCGCTGCTGTAGCCTGGCGGGCGCGGCTTGCGCGCTCGATCGATCACACCTATAATACGCAGTTCGGCGGGAATCCGTCCGTCGAAATCACCATTCGAGGTTCATATGTACGCGGTCATAAAAACCGGCGGCAAGCAGTATCGCGTTGCCGTTGGCGAAAAACTTAAAGTAGAACAGATTGCTGCGGACGTGGGTCAAGAGATCGTGATCGACCAGGTGCTGGCCGTCGGCAACGGCGAAGGCATCAAGGTGGGCACGCCCTTGGTCTCCGGCGCAACGGTCACGGCCACCGTGGTCTCTCACGGTCGTGGCGACAAGGTCCGCATCTTCAAGATGCGCCGTCGCAAGCACTACCAGAAGCGCCAGGGCCATCGTCAGAACTACACCGAGCTGCAGATCGGCTCGATCAACGGCTAAGGAGTAAAGCACCATGGCACAGAAAAAAGGCGGCGGCTCAACCCGCAACGGTCGCGACTCCAAGCCCAAGATGCTGGGTGTGAAGGTGTTCGGCGGCCAGGAAATCTCCGCCGGCGCCATCATCGTGCGCCAGCGTGGCACCAAGTTCCATGCCGGCACCGGCACGGGCGTGGGCAAAGACCACACCATCTTCGCCACCGTGGACGGCAAGGTCAGCTTCGCCACCAAGGGCGCGCTGAACCGCAAGACGGTTTTCGTCACCCCGGTGTGACGACCTGCTGAGGCGGCCCTGGCTGCCCGGCATCCCGAGGGCCCGCGCTTGCGGGCCTTT
>JAUWAE010000270.1 GCA_030602185.1 Comamonadaceae bacterium | reverse complement strand
CGCACTTCAGGGGCCATCGACGACGAGGCCGGCATCTCCTTGTTTTTGGTGCCGGCGGACAGCCAGGGCCTGAGCCGTCAGGGCTATCCACGGATCGATGGCGGTCGCGTGGCCGAGGTTGTTTTCGACCAGGTCAATGTGCCTGCAACGGCCCTGCTGGGCGCCGAAGGCGAAGGCTTGGCCGTGCTGGAACAGGCCGTGGGCTGGGGCCGGCTTGCGCTGTGCGCCGAGGCCATCGGTGCCATGGACGTGACGCGGCAGCACACGCTGGACTACCTGCGCACGCGCAAGCAATTCGGCGTGCCCATCGGTAGCTTCCAGGCCCTGCAGCACCGCATGGCCGACGTGCTGCTGGAAATCGAGCAGGCACGCTCGGCGGTCATCAACGCAGCCGCTGCGATGGAGGCCGACCGCGTCACGCGCGAGCGTGCGCTCTCGGCCGCCAAATACAGCATCGGCCGCATCGGCACGCTGGTGGCCGAAGAGAGCATCCAGCTGCACGGCGGCATCGGCATGACCTGGGAACTGCCGATGGCGCACTACGCCAAGCGCCTGGTGATGATCGACCACCAGTTCGGCGACGAAGACCACCACCTGGCGCGTTACATCGCGCTGGCCGCCTGAGCGTTCGTACGGCACACTGGACGCCATGCCCCGCGCCATCACCGCCGACACGCCATTCACCACCCTCGCCAGCCTCGTGCGTGAGCACGCTGGCGAGCGGCCGCTCGACCTGGCCTTGTGCGACGAGCTGCAGGCGCTGAACTGGCAGGCGCTCAATGCGCTGATGGACCGCGTGGCCGCGGCGCTGCAGCGCGACGGGCTGCACCCCGGCGAGGCAATCGCCATCTGTGCCGCCTCGTCGGTGCGCTACGCGGCGCTCTATCTGGGCGCGCTGCGCGCGGGCGTGGTGGTGGCGCCGCTGGCGCCATCGGTCACGCGCGAGAACCTGGCGCAAATGCTCAGCGACGCGCAGGCACGCCGCGTGTTCGCGGACGCCGACACGCGCGACCTGTTGCCCGACGAGGCCCCGGTGGTGTGGCTTGACGGCAGCGCAGCTTGTGGCTTCGACGACTGGCTGGAACCGGCCGGTGCCTCGCCCCGGCCCGTGGAGCTGCCGCCCGAGGCGCCGTTCAACATCATCTATTCCTCGGGCACTACCGGCATCCCCAAAGGCATCGTGCAGTCGCACGGCATGCGCTGGCAGCACGTGTGCCGCGGGGAGCGATACGGTTACGGCGTCCACACCCGGACGCTGCTGTCCACGCCGCTGTACTCCAACACCACGCTGGTGGTCTTCTTCCCCACGCTGGCCTTTGGTGGCTGTGTTCACCTCATGCCCAAGTTCGACGCCGCTCGCTATCTGGCCTTGGCCGAGCAGCGGCGCATCACCCACACCATGCTGGTGCCGGTGCAGTACCAGCGCATCATGGCCCTGCCGGACTTCGGGCGTTTCGACCTGAGTGCCTTCAAGATGAAGTTCTGCACCAGCGCCCCGTTCCGGGCCGACCTCAAGGCCGACGTGCTGCGGCGTTGGCCGGGCGGGCTGGTGGAGTTCTACGGCATGACCGAGGGCGGCGGCACTTGCATCCTGAATGCCCACGAACACCCGGACAAGTTGCACACCGTGGGCCAGCCGGCGCCGGGACACGACATCCGGCTGATCGACGAAGACGGGTGCGAACTGCCGGTGGGCAGCACCGGCGAGGTGGTGGGCCATTCGGGCGCCATGATGGCCGGCTACCACGGCCAGCCTGGGAAGACCCGCGAGGTCGAGTGGTTCGATGCCAGCGGCAAGCGCTTCATCCGTACCGGTGACGTGGGCCGTTTCGACGCCGACGGCTTTCTGGTGCTGATAGACCGCCGCAAGGACATGATCATCAGCGGTGGCTTCAACCTCTACCCGAGCGACCTCGAAGCCCTTCTACGCCAGCACCCTGCCGTCGAGGACGTGGCTGTGGTTGGCGTGCCCAGCGAGCAGTGGGGCGAGACGCCGGTGGCCTTCGTGGTGCGCCGCGCCGGCCACGACACCACCGCCGATGCCCTGCGCGAATGGCACAACGAACGCTCGGGCAAGACCCAGCGTCTGGCAGCCGTGCAGTGGGTTGACGAACTGCCCCGCAGCGCCATCGGCAAGGTGCTCAAGCGCGAACTGCGAGAACGCCTGAACACACCCGTGCGCTAAATCCTTTCGACGCCGATGCCCTCACTTTCATCAGGAGCCATCGACCATGAAAATCCTCGTCCCCGCCACCGTGCAGAGCGCCGACCCGGTGAAGGTCATCACCGTGCGCACCACCGGGTTTGACGCCGCGGGCCAGGGCGGCAGCGCCGCCGTGGAAACCCAGGCGGCCGTTGCCGACAGCGGCAAGAGCCGGTTCGTCAAGAGCGAGATCGCCAAGAGCGAGCGGCCCGAGCTGACTGCGGCCAAGGTCATCGTCTCGGGTGGCCGGGCGCTGGGCAGCAGCGAGAAGTTCAACGAAGTCATCACGCCGCTGGCCGACAAGCTGGGCGCGGCCATCGGTGCGAGCCGCGCGGCGGTGGATGCGGGCTACGCCCCGAACGACCTGCAGGTGGGGCAGACGGGCAAGATCGTGGCGCCGCAGCTCTACATCGCCTGCGGC
>JAUWAE010000307.1 GCA_030602185.1 Comamonadaceae bacterium | reverse complement strand
CTCCGGCGGGTCTTCCGGGTCGTGGGTGCCGTACAGCGTGTGGTGCCGCACGATGCGCACCGGGCAGGTGGTGAGACCGGCGTAAAACCATTGCCCGCACTTGACGGCGGGGAGTTCGTCAACTGGGCTCATGTTGTGCGCTCCACAAAACAAAAGCGTCGTCATCTGCGCACATCGTATGCCGGGATGCGCTCGCCCACAAGGCGGGTAACCCTGTTCGGCGCGCCCCAACCACCTACCGCCGCTAAAACCCCGATAGCCACAGGCCCAAGCCCACGCGGGACAATGCAGCCACCACCTCTGCACAGGACTGCGCTTGAACGCCACCGCCATTGCCGCCCACACCCTGGGCACCCCGTTTGACAACAGCTACGCCCGTGACCTGACCGGCTTGTACGTGCCCTGGCAGCCGCAAGCCGCGCCGGCCCCACGCTGGCTGCGCTTCAACACCGAGCTGGCACGCCAGCTGGGGCTGGACGCCGAGCGACTGAGCGGCGCCGAGGGCCTGGCCATTTTTTCTGGGCAGACCGTACCTGAAGGCGCCCAACCGATCGCACAGGCCTATGCCGGCCACCAGTTCGGCGGGTTTTCGCCTCAACTGGGCGATGGGCGAGCGCTGCTGCTCGGGGAGGTGCTGGACCCGCAGGGCCGCCGGCACGACATCGCCTTCAAAGGCTCTGGCCCCACCCCGTTTTCGCGCGGCGGCGACGGCAAGGCCGCCGTGGGCCCGGTGCTGCGCGAATACCTCATCAGCGAGGCCATGCACGCGCTGGGCATCCCCACCACCCGCACACTGGCGGCCGTGGCCACGGGCGAAACCGTCCGCCGCGAACGGCCCCTGCCCGGCGCCGTGCTCACCCGCACCGCCGCCAGCCATATCCGGGTGGGGACCTTCCAGTTTTTCGCCGCCCGGCAAGACACGGACAGGCTGCAGCGCCTGGCCCAGCACGTCATCGCGCGACATGACCCGGACGTGGCCGAGGACCCGGTGCCGGCCCTGGCCCTGCTGCGCCGCGTGATGGACCGCCAGGCCGCACTCGTGGCCCGCTGGATGGGGGTCGGCTTCATCCATGGGGTAATGAACACCGACAACATGACCCTGTCGGGCGAGACCATCGACTACGGCCCCTGCGCCTTCATGGAAGTGCACGACCCGGACACGGTGTTCAGCTCCATCGACCACCACGGCCGCTACGCCTACGGCAACCAGCCGGGCATTGCGCAATGGAACCTGGCGCGGCTGGCCGAAGCCTTGCTGCCCCTGATGGGCACCGACCCCGACGACGCGGTGGCCCAGGCCACGGCCGTGGTCAACGACTATCCGGCGCTGTACGAGCGTCACTGGCTGGCCGAGTTGCGCCGCAAGCTGGGGCTGACAGACCTGGGAGACGACACCGGCGACCTGGCGCTGGCCAACGATTACCTGCAGTTGCTGCACACCTGGCAGGTGGACCACACGCTGGGTTTCCGAGCCCTGTCGGCCACCTTGCGTGGCCAGCCCGAGGCGCTGGCAGCACGGTTCGGCACCGGGCAGACCGCACTGCAGGCGTGGCTCGTACGCTGGCAGCAGCGTCTGGCCCTGCAACCCCTGCCGGCCACCGAAGTGGCCAACGCCATGGACGCCGCCAACCCCCTTGTCATCCCCCGCAATCACCTGGTCGAAGCGGCGCTGGACGCCGCCACACACGAAGGCAACCTCCAGCCCTTCGAGGCGCTGCTGGCCGCCATCGTCCGGCCGTTTGACAGCGCTCAGGCAGGTACCCTGTGGGCCGAGCCGGCCACCCCCGAGCAGCAGGCCGGCTACCACACATTCTGCGGCACCTGATCCTATAATTTCACCACCGGGCCGATAGCTCAGCTGGGAGAGCGCTGCGTTCGCAATGCAGAGGTCGGGAGTTCGATCCTCCTTCGGTCCACCACATTTTTGGCGAACCTATTTCTAGGTTCGCCTTTTCGTTTCTGGCCTTCCCCCAAGCCCCGCGCGGCTTTCC
>JAUWAE010000184.1 GCA_030602185.1 Comamonadaceae bacterium | reverse complement strand
AGCTGCAGTACCCGGTCAAGGGTGCCACCATCATTGGCAGCGGCCCCGAGTCGCTCAAGAAAGTGACCATGATCGGCAACGACCTGGCGCTGGACAGCGGCGTGGGCACCTGTGGCAAGGAAGGCCAGAGCGTGCCGGTGGGAGTGGGCCAACCCACCTTGCGCCTCGAGGGGCTCACCGTTGGCGGCACCGCCTGAGGCCGAGGCCGTCATGCCCGCACGCGTCGCATCCGCCCCACACCCGCGGGCAAATTGTCAGCTCGCTGTCATGCCGGTTGTGGTACATTGATCCTCATGAAAGCCGCACGCTTTTACTTTGGCTACTTTTGGATCTCACGCGTCGCCGACGGAAGAGAGAGCTGAATCTGGCCCAAAAAGCACAAAGCCTCACAACAACCGTCGGTTCCCCCGGCGGTTTTTTTTTACCCGAACCGACCCTTTTCATTTCACGTTCAGGAGTTCAAGATGAGCAAAGCCGCCACCGCTGCGACCGACGTCTGGTATGCGCACCCCGCCGACCGCACCAGCCAGACCGACGACCAACGCATCGAGGACATCACCGTGCTCCCCCCGCCCGAACACCTGATCCGCTTCTTCCCCATCCGCGGCACTGCGGTGGAAAAACTCATCAGCGACACCCGCAAGACCATCCACCACATCCTGCATGGCAAGGACGACCGGTTGCTGGTGGTGATCGGGCCGTGCTCTATCCACGACCCGGCTGCGGCCATGGAGTACGCCCGCCGCCTCAAAGAAATGCGCGACCTGCACAAGGACTCGCTCGAAATCGTGATGCGCGTGTACTTCGAAAAGCCGCGCACGACGGTGGGCTGGAAGGGCCTGATCAACGACCCCTACCTCGACGGCAGCTTCCGCATCGACGAGGGCCTGCGCATTGCGCGCCAGCTGCTGATCGAGATCAACCGCCTGGGCTTGCCGGCCGGCAGCGAGTTCCTCGACGTGATCAGCCCGCAGTACATCGGTGACCTGATCAGCTGGGGCGCCATCGGCGCGCGCACCACCGAAAGCCAGGTGCACCGCGAACTGGCCTCGGGCCTGAGTGCGCCCATCGGCTTCAAGAACGGCACCGACGGCAACATCCGCATCGCCACCGACGCCATCCAGGCCGCCAGCCGTGGCCACCACTTCCTGTCGGTGCACAAGAACGGCCAGGTGGCCATCGTGCAGACCAAGGGCAACCCCGACTGCCACGTGATTTTGCGCGGCGGCAAGGCCCCCAACTACGACGCCGCCAGCGTGGCCACGGCCTGTGCCGACCTGGAAGCGGCCAAGCTGCCGCCCACGCTGATGGTGGACTGCAGCCACGCCAACAGCAGCAAGCAGCACCAGAAACAGATGGATGTGGCGGCCGACATCGCCGGCCAGATCGCCGGCGGTTCGCACCAGGTGTTCGGCATGATGGTGGAAAGCCACCTGAAGGCCGGAGCGCAGAAGTTCACCCCGGGCAAGGACGACGTGAACGCCCTGGAATACGGCCAGAGCATCACCGACGCCTGCATCGACTGGGACCACTCCGCGCAGCTCTTGCAGACGCTGGCCGACGCCGTGCAGACCCGCCGCGCCAAGGCCCGCAAGGGCTGAGCCGGCGCGCCCGGCTTGATGCCAGGCCGGGTGGGCGGCACAATCGGACCCAGGCCATACCCGACAGGAGCATCCACCCATGCGCAGCCAAGTCATCGTCAGCTGGGGTGAAACCCAACGCTACACCTTCGACCTGGAGGAAGTGCAGCCCATGCCGCACGATGTGGCGCGCAGCTGGCTGGACCAGCAGTTCAATGACCTGGGCTGCGAGCCGATCCGCCTGACCGGCAAGGTCCTGCTGGCCGACAAGGTGCTGGCCATCGCCCAGGCGGTGGGCGAGAACCGGTTTGCCGATGCCGCCTACCGGCCCTGGGCTCAGGCGTTTGCCCGCGCCGTCAGCGCCATGCTGGCCAAGCCGGTGGTGCACATCGACGTGAAGGCCCTCACCGTCAGTTACTGAGCCAGCGCCTCCAGCAGGCGCTGGTGAATGCCACCGAAGCCGCCATTGCTCATGCACAGCACGTGGTCGCCGGCCTGGGCAGCGGCTGTGACTTGGGCCACCAGCGCGTCGATGTCGGGGGCCACGCGGGCGCGGGCCCCCATCGGGGCCAGGGCCTCGGTGGCGTCCCAGCCGAGGCCGCCGCTGTGACAGAACGCCAGGTCGGCCCCTTCCAGGCTCCAGGGCAGCTGGGCCTTCATGGTGCCCAGCTTCATGGTGTTGGAACGGGGCTCGAACACCGCCAGAATGCGCGCGTTCTGTGCGCCCGAACGGTCGAGCTGGCGGCGCAGACCGTCCACCGTGGTGCGGATGGCGGTGGGGTGGTGGGCAAAGTCGTCGTAGACGGTGATGTCGCCGCCGGACCTGGACACGCGGCCGCGCACCTCCATGCGACGCTTGACGTTCTGGAAGCGCCCCAACGCCTCTGCGGCCCGGGCGGGGGCCACACCAAGGTGCTCGGCCGCCGCGATGGCGGCCAGCGCGTTGAGCTGGTTGTGCTGTCCGCTCAGGCCCCATCGCACCCGGCCCACAGGGCGGCCCTGGTAGAGCACCGCAAAGTCGGCCGGCTCGCCGTCGGCGGTGAAGTCGCTCACCGCGGCACCGAAGCTGCGTTCCTCGCTCCAGCAGCCCTGGTGCAGCACCCGCGTCAGGCTTTCCTCCAGCCCGTTGAACACCACCCGGCCGCTGCCAGGCACGGTGCGCACCAGGTGGTGGAATTGGCGCTCGATGGCGGCCAGGTCGTCGAAGATGTCGGCGTGGTCGAATTCCAGGTTGTTCAGCACCGCGGTGCGCGGGCGGTAGTGCACGAACTTGCTGCGCTTGTCGAAAAAGGCGGTGTCGTATTCGTCGGCCTCGATCACGAACGGCGCACCGGCGCCCAGGCGGGCCGAGACGCCAAAGTTCAGCGGCACGCCCCCCACCAGAAAGCCCGGCTGCAGGCCGGCGTCTTCCAGGATCCACGCCAGCATCGAGGTGGTGGTGGTCTTGCCATGGGTGCCCGCCACCGCCAGCACATGCCGACCGTGCAGGATGTACTCGCTCATCCACTGCGGGCCGCTGGTGTAGCGGGCCCCGGCATCGAGGATGGCCTCCATCAGCGGGAACTTGGGGCTGCCGTCGGGCAGGCGGGCGCGCGAGACCACGTTGCCCACCACGAACACGTCGGGCGCCAGGGCCATCTGGTCGGCGCCATAGCCTTCGATCAGGTCGATGCCGAGCGCGCGCAGCTGGTCGCTCATGGGGGGGTAAACGCCGGCGTCGCAACCGGTGACGCGGTGGCCAGCCTCGCGGGCCAGCGCGGCCACGCCGCCCATGAACGTGCCGCAGATGCCCAGGATGTGTATGTGCATGGCCGCCATTATCGCGGCCGGCACGGGCTTTCGCCTTGTCGGACAATCGGGGCACGATGACAGACACCGTGCAACAGGAAATCGCCGTGGCCGCCGCCGCCATGGTCGTGGACGAAGGTTTGGATTACGGCCAGGCCAAGAAGCGCGCCCTCAAGGCGTTGGGCCTGCCAGCGCGTACCGCGTTGCCCGACAACGACCTGGTGGAGGCCGCCGTGCGCGAGCACATCGCGCTGTTCCATGCCGACACCCAGCCGGCGGAGTTGCGCGCCCTGCGCGAGCTGGCGCTGGTGTGGATGGAGCGGCTGGCCGAGTTCCAGCCGCTGCTGGGCGGTGCGGTGTGGCATGGCACCGCCAACCGGCTGAGCGACATCCACCTGCAGCTTTTCACCGACGACCCCAAGGCGGTGGAGCTGGCGCTGATCAACCGCGGGGTCGATTACGAAGCCCGCGCCGTGCAGGGCCTGCACGGGCACGAGGTGGTCGCCCTGAGCGTGCAGGAACGCAGCCCGGCGCTGCAGGCCTGGGTGGGTGTGCACCTGCTGGTGAACGACGAACGGGCGGTCCGGGGGGCGCTGCTGCCCGACCACCAGGGCCGAAAACCCCGCGGTGATGCGCAGGCCCTGCGAACCTTGTTGGCGCAAACGGAGTCCGAACTGCCATGAACCGACGACAATTCCTTGTGGGCGGCGTCGCCGCCACCGCCGGCCTGGCCGGTGCCGGGCTGGCCTGGTGGCGTTTCCAGCCCCATGCCGTGGTGGATGGTGCCCTGGACGCCTTCTGGGCCCAGCAGTGGGACGCACCCGATGGCGCGCCGCTGCAAATGGCGGCGTTCCGCGGCCAGCCGCTGCTGCTGAACTTCTGGGCCACCTGGTGCCCGCCCTGCGTCGAAGAGCTGCCCATGCTCAACACCTTCTACCGCGAACGCCGGGCCCAGGGCTGGAACGTCGTCGGCCTGGCCATCGACCAGCCGAGCGCAGTGCGCCAGTTCCTGCAGCGCCTGCCGCTGGACTTCCCGGTCGGGCTGGCTGGCTTTGGCGGTACCGAATTGACCAAGCAACTGGGCAACACCAATGGCGGCCTGCCGTTCACGGTGGTGTTCGACCGAAAGGGATCGATCGCTCACCGCAAGATCGGTCAGGTCAAGCCCGAGGACCTGGTGGCCTGGGCTCAGCCGGGCTGAGGTGAGTTGCTGCCCGCCAACAGGGCGGTAAATTCGTCGGCCGGTACCGCCGGCGAAAACAGGTAGCCCTGGAAGTGGTCGCAGCCCAGCCGCTGCAGGGCGTCGCGCTGCTCGGGCCGCTCCACCCCTTCGGCCACCACCTCCATGCGCATGGCGTGCCCCATCTGGATGATGGCCGAGACGATGGCCTCGTCGGCCTCGTCCTCGTGCAGGGTGGCGATGAAGGTGCGGTCGATCTTGAGCTTGTGCAGCGGGAAGCGCTTGAGGTAG
>JAUWAE010000023.1 GCA_030602185.1 Comamonadaceae bacterium | reverse complement strand
GCCGGGCGCACCTTGTACAGCCCACCGATGCGGCGCAAGTCGTAACTGCCGGTCAGCCGCCAGACCATGGCCGCAATCAGGAACAGGTTGGCCTTCACCACGATGTGGTGCAGGGTGTAGAACAGCGTGGCCGCGTTGCCGGCCTCGCTGGCCAGCGCAATGCCCAGCAGGATGTAGCCAATCTGGCTGACGATGTGGAAGGCCAGAATGCGCCGCATGTCCCAGTGGTAGGCCGCGCCGAGCACGCCGAACAGCATGGTGGCGGCCGCCACCCAGCCGAGCGCCTCGAACAGCAGGCCGGGCGCGGTGGCGAACAAGTCCCCCATGGAGCGCAGCACCGCGTACACGCCGACCTTGGTCAGCAAGCCCGCGAACAGCGCCAGCACCGGCGCCGGCAGCGTGTGGTACGACGCGGGCAACCAGGCGAACAGCGGGAAGGCACCCGCCTTGATCAGGAACGCCAGCAGCAGCCCCGACAGCACCAGCGTCTGCACCCAGGCAGAGAGCTGCGGTGCGGCCTGGGCGATGGCGCCATAGTTCAGGTGCCCGGTGGTGGCGTACACCATGCCCACCGCCACCAGCAGCAACAGCGTGCCGAACATGTTCAGCACGAAGTACTTGAAGGTGGCATCGAGCTGGTCCACCCGCCCACCGATGGCGAACAGGCCCACCGCGCAGATGAGCATCACCTCGAACCACACGTAGAGGTTGAACAGGTCGGCGGTGGCAAACGAGCCGCCCACACCGACCAGCACACCATGCAGCAGCGGCAGCAGCAAGGGATGGCGCGGCTGCGTGTCGGCGTCGCTGGCCAGGAACAGCAGCGCTGCCGCCCCCATGAGCGCCGTGATGAGGACCAGCGCCGCACTGGTGCGGTCCACCGCAAACTCGATGCCAAACGGCACACCCCACCCACCAAACGCCACCCGCGCGGCTTCGTCCTGGTGCGCCAGGCCCACCAGCGCGATCGCACACGCGAGAAAACCTAGGATGCCCGCATAACTCAGCGCCTGCTGGGCACCGGGTCGCTTCTGGGCCAGGGTGGTGGCCACTACCGTTACCAAAGGCACCAGCACGGGGGTCACGGCCAACGCGCTCATCGCGGCCCTCCTGTGGCAGACACGGGGGGCCAGGCTGGGTCGTGCCCTTCACCGGCATAGGGCGGCTTCACCGGGTGATCGGGCAATGGCTCGGCGGCCCGCAAAGCGAGCGCGTCGTCGGTATCGGCACGCTGGATCAGGCGCAGCACCAGCGCAAGCGAGAAGCACACCAGCGCAAAGCCGATCACGATGGCCGTCAGCACCAGGGCCTGCGGCAAGGGGTTGGCTGCATCGCGCAGCGTCGTCTCGCCCAGCGGCACCACGGCCGGCGCCGCCGAACCAAGCCGGCCCGCGGCAAAGAGCACCAGGTTGACGGCACTGCCCAGCACCCCCAGGCCCAGCACACAGCGGAACACGTCTTTCGACAGCGCCAGCACCACGCCAGCGCTCACGGTCACCCAGACCGTCAGGGCCAATACCCAGATCATGTGGAATCTCCTCGGCCGCCCTGCGCCGGCTCGGCGGCGGCCCCCTCTCCGTCTTCTCCAAGGGCCAGCAGCGCCAGGGCATAGCCAGCCAGCGCCCCCCAGACGCACAGATAAACACCTATGTCAAACATGAGCACGGTCGAAACCGTCAGGTCGGTCACGCCGAGCGGGATCTCGCCCCACCAGTGGGTGAGGTAAGGCTGTCCCTGCCACCAAGCCGGCAGGCCCGAAAGAGTCCCCACGCCCACGCCGGCCGCGGCCAGTCGGATGGGCGAACGCAGCGGCAGGCGCCGGGCCGCCGCATCGCTGCCACGGGCCACGGCCCACAGCACCGAGGCACTCACGGCCACCAGTCCGCCGATGAAACCACCACCGGGCTCGTTGTGGCCGCGAAACAGCACCCACAGCGAGGCCGCCAGGATCACCCAGTACAAGGGGCCCGCCACGGCCTCCAGAATCACCAGCCGTCGGTTCATGACTGCTCCTTGCGGTTCGCGGCCTGGCGCATCTGCGCCCGCACCGCCTGCAACAGCGGCCAGGCCGCCAGGAACGACAGCATCACCACCGTGATCTCACCCAGCGTGTCCAGGGCGCGGAAGTCCACCAGGATCACGTTCACCACGTTGCGGCCGTGCGCGTCGGGCACACTGCGCTCAGCAAAGAAGCCCGACAAGGCCGGGTCCAGCGGCCCCGCCACCGACACCAGCAGCCACAGCGCCACCACGCCGCCAAAAGCAATGGCCACGGCCCAGATGCCCCAGCGCGGCGGCTCAGGCAGGCCCTGCCCCCGCCCCTTCAGCCGCAGCTTGAGCAACACCGAAGCCACCACGATCACGAACACCGACTCGACGACGAACTGGGTGAAGGCCACATCGGGCGCACCGACATACAGGAAGAACACCGCGCTACCGAACCCCACCAGGCCGGCCGCCAGCAGCAGCACCAGGCGGTCGCGCTGGCGTGTGGCCAGCCAAGCCCCGGCGGCGATCAAGGCACAGGCCCCGGCAAATCCCGGCGAGACCCCGTCCCAGGCGGGCCATGCCCAATGGGCCGAGCCGGCCAGCAGCACCCCGCCCATCGCCAGCGTGACCGTGGCCAGCAACAGCACCCCGTAGCCGGGCAGACGCCCGTGCTGCAACCTGCGGGTCGAGGCGGCCGCGAACGCAGGGATGCCCCGCAGCAAGCGATCGTAGTGCGACGACATGCCCATGGGCCCCACCCGCTGCGCCACGCGTTCGAACAAGCGGTGCAAGGGGTCCCACAGGAAAAAGACCGTCAACCCGGCCGCCAATGTGATCGCCACCGACGTCAGCGCCGGCCCCACCTCCAGCGCCAGCCCCACAATGACCGCTTCCGTGCCTGGCGTCATGGCCACCGACGCCTGGGCAATCAAATCCTGCACGATGAAGGGAAACAGCCCGAGCAGGATGCCGATGCCCGACAGCACCAGCGGGGGCCCCACCAGCGCCGGACCGCCCTCGTGGGCCTCCGGCGTCACGTTGCTGCCGGGGTGGCGCCAGAACACACGGATCGCTGCCACACCCGCCACGGCCACCGCGATGGCGCCAAAAATCGTGTTGGCGGCGCGCGCAAAGGCAAACACATCGTCAGCCCCCTTGGCCGCCAGAATGATGTCTTTGGCAATGTAGCCAAACGACATCGGCATACCGGCCATGGAAGCCCCCGCCAGCAACGCCGCCGCGGCCGTCCAGGGCATGGCGTGGCGCAGGTTGCCCAGACGGTCGATGACGCGGGTGCCGGTGCCGTGGTCGATGTTGCCGGCCACGAAGAACAACGGCGCCTTGTACAGGGCATGCGCCAGCAGCAGGGCACCCACCGCCACCGTGGCCCCCTCGCCGCGCAGCCCCACCAGCGTCACCAGCGTGCCGAGTGTGGCCACCGTCGACCAGGCCAGGATGCGCTTGAGGTCCCGTTCGCGCAAGGCCAGCACCATGCCCCAGGCGGCGGTGATGGAGCCCGCGCCTTTGAGGGCCCACTCCCAGAGCGCCCATTCGCCAAAGCCCGGGTCCAGCCGCGCCAGCAGGTACACCCCGAGCTTGACCATGGTGGCCGAATGCAGGTACGCCGACACCGGTGTGGGCGCCGACATGGCGTTGGGCAACCAGAAATGGAAGGGGAACTGGGCGCTCTTGGTGAACGCGCCCACCAGGATCAGCAACAAGGCCACCGTCAGCTGCGGTGTGGCATCGACCTGGGGCAACTGCGCCACGATGGCGCTGACCGAATAGGTGCCCATGGCCTGACCGACCACGATGAAGCCCGCCAACAAGGCCAGCCCCCCGGTGCCTGTGACAAGAAACGCCTGCTGGGCCGACTTGCGGCTGCTCTCCTGCTCGTGGTTGAAACCCACCAGCAGGAAGGACATGAGGCTGGTCATCTCCCAAAAGAGGAAGAGGACGATCAGGTTGTCGGCCGTCACGCAGCCGATCATCGCGACCATGAACAGCGACAGCAGCACGTACAACCGGTTTTGCTGCGGGTGCCCGGCCAGGTAGCCACCCGCATAGACGAACACCGCCGTGCCCACGCCAGTGATCATCAACAGCATCAGCACCGACAGGCCGTCCACATGAAACGCCAGGTCCACCCCCAAGGCCGGAACCCACGCGACATGACTCACCACCGGCAGATCGTGGGTCACGAGGAGCCACAGCACGGCGATCAGCGCCGCCAGGGGGATGAGGGTGAATGCGCCGCGGGAAGCGAAGCCGAGTCCGTCGTCAGGCAGGTGATGGGCAGCAGATTGGGCCATGGCAAGCAATAACTTTGTTGTTTTGGCCCGAGCCCGGGCGCTAACCGTCGTCGTTGTTGAGGCACTAGGAACCGATCAGTGGCGGGATAGTTCCCGCCTGCTCAACCGGAACCTTCTATGCGAGAATTATTTCAAACTGGATGCTGTATGCCGCACATCACGACCAGGAGACCAAGAATGACAGAAATAATCACGACCGTCAGGCAGGTGCTGGAGCGCAAGGGTAGCGTGACCCACACCGTCACACCGCAAACCAGTGTTTTTGATGCACTCAGTCTCATGGCCAAACATGACATCGGGGCCGTGGTCGTCACAGACTCCCGAGGTCTGGTCGGTATCTTCACCGAACGCGACTACGCGCGCAAGCTGGTACTGAAAGGCCTCAGCTCCAAAGATGTCACCGTCGGCGACATGATGACAACCCCCGTGACGACCGTGACCTCGTCGGAAAAGGTCAGCCAGGTGATGATGATCATGACGAACCGGCGATTCCGTCACTTGCCCGTCGTCGACGACGGGCACTTGGCAGGCATCATCACGATCGGCGACGTAGTCAAGACGGTGATCGATGAGCAGGAAGAAACCATCAAGCAGCTCGCCAGTTACATATCGGGCGACCTGACCGCCTGATTCAGCGGCGAATGCGCCAGCCGGTCTTGAACACCCACCACACGGCCACCAGACAGGCCAGCATGAACGCCAGCGTCATGCCGGTGCTGACCGCAATGGGCACGTCGCCCGCGCCATAAAAGGCCCAGCGCAGCCCACTGATGAGGTAGACCACCGGGTTGAACAGCGAGACCGTCTGCCACACCTCTGGCAGCATGCCGATGCTGTAGAACGCGCCCCCCAGAAAGGTCAGGGGCGTGATCACCAGCAGCGGCACCACCTGCAGCTTCTGGAAGTTGTCGGCCCACAGGCCGATGATGAAACCAAACAGACAGAACGTCACGGCAGTGAGCACCAGCAGGCCCACCAGCCAGAACGGGTGGGCCACCTCGTAAGGCACGAAGATGCGTGCCGTCAGCAGGATCAGCACGCACAGCACCAGGCTCTTGGTGGCTGCCGCCCCAACGTAGCCCATCAGCACCTCCACCCAGTTGACCGGGGCGCTGAGCAACTCGTAAATGGTGCCCGACCATTTGGGCATGTAGATACCAAAGGCCGCGTTGGAAATGCTCTCGGACAGCAACGAGAGCATGAGCAGGCCTGGGATGATGTAGGCGCCGTAGCTCACACCGCCGATGTCACCCATGCGCGAGCCAATCGCCGAGCCAAATACGATGAAATACAACGACGTGGTGATCACCGGCGCCAGCATGCTTTGCGCCCAGGTGCGCAAAGCGCGGTTCATCTCGAAGCGGTAAATGGCCTTGACGCCATGCAGGTTCAGACTCATAGGGCCTCTGCTTCAGGGTCTTTGACGAGGCTCACGAAGATGTCCTCCAGCGAACTCTCCATGGTGCGGAGGTCCTTGAAATGGATGCCATTCGCCACCAACGCCGCGAGCAGATCGGCCATGCCCGCATCGTCATTCTGCGTGTCGAAGGTGTAGCTCAGCGTCTGCCCGTCATGGCTCAGGGTCAGCGGCCAGCGGGCCAGGGCCTGCGGCAGGCTTCCCAGGGGTTGTGTGAGGTTGAGCGTGAGCTCCTTGCGCCCCAGTTGACGCATGAGCACCGCCTTGTCCTCCACCACGATCAGCTCGCCCTTGCGGATGACGCCAATGCGGTCGGCCATGTCTTCGGCCTCTTCCAGGTAGTGGGTGGTGAGGATGATGGTGGTGCCGGACTCCCGCAGCTCCCGCACCAGGCGCCACATGT
This sequence comes from Comamonadaceae bacterium, assembly GCA_030602185.1. GTDB lineage: Bacteria > Pseudomonadota > Gammaproteobacteria > Burkholderiales > Burkholderiaceae_C > JAUWAE01. Next base: position 14,511 of record JAUWAE010000023.1, on the reverse strand, counting down.
CGTGCCGCAGGTCCACGTCGACGCCCGCGCTGGGTTCGTCCAGGAACAAGATCTGGGGCTCGTGCGAGAGCGCTTTTGCGATCAGTACACGGCGCTTCATGCCACCCGACAGTTCCAGCATCTTGCTGTCCTTCTTGTCCCACAGCGAGAGGTCTTTCAGAATCTTCTCGATGTAGGCCGGGTTGGGCGCCTTGCCGAACAGCCCACGACTGAAGGTGACGGTGGCCCACACGGTTTCAAAGGAATCGGTGAGCAGTTCCTGCGGCACCAGGCCGATGCAGGCGCGCGCCTGGCGGTACTGGCGCACGGTGTCATGGCCGTTGGCGATGATGCGACCGACGGTGGGGGTCGTCATCCCGCACACGGTGCTGATGAGGGTGGTCTTGCCGGCGCCGTTGGGCCCCAGCAGGGCAAAGATTTCCCCACGGCGAATGTCCAGGTTGATGTTCTTGAGCGCCTGGAAACCACCGGCGTAAACCTTGCCCACGCCCTGAATACTCAGGACGGTATCGACCGTTTCCATGTGTTGGGGTTGAAGCGAAGACATGCGCCAATTGTGCGCGGATCTCGGTAAGCTCCGGCACAGTTGACCCGGTTAGAATCGGCCGCGGTTTCAGCCTTTCAGCCTTGAAGGGACGCATGGAGCCGCCTCGTCCGAATCAACACCATGATCAAGATCAAAAAAGGCCTGGACCTGCCGCTGGCAGGCGCACCGGCCCCTGAACTCGATGTGGCCCCTGCCCCTCGTGCGGTGGCGCTGCTGGGGCCCGACTACATCGGCCTGCGCCCGACCATGCGGGTGCAGGAAGGCGACACCGTTCGCCTGGGGCAGGTGTTGTTCGAAGACAAGAAAAACCCCGGCGTGCGCTACACCGCACCGGCCAGCGGCACCGTGCGCGCCATCCACCGCGGGTATCAGCGCATGTTCGAGTCACTGGTGATCGACGTCGCCCCGCAAGGACCCGAGCACGACGCCATCACCTACCCGGCTCATGAGGCGTCCGCGCTACCCAGCCTGCCGCGCGAAGACGTGGTTAGCACCTTGGTCGACAGCGGTCTGTGGACGGCCCTGCGGACGCGCCCCTTCAGCAAGGTGCCGGCGCTGGACGCGCAACCCGCAGCGATTTTTGTCAACGTGATGGACACGCACCCGCTGGGCTTCGACCCCCAGGTGGTGCTCGACGAAGGCGCCGATGCCTTTGTGTGTGGCCTGGATGTGCTGGCACGCCTCGCCCCCACAGTGTTCGTCTGCCACGCCCCGAGCACCCGCCTGCCGACCTTGCGCGCCTCCCAGGTGCGTACCGAGGCCTTCGACGGCCCGCACCCGGCCGGCCTGACGGGCACGCACATGCATTTCCTCATGCCCGCCGGACGCCACCGCCAGCTCTGGAGCCTCAACTACCAGGACGTGATCGCCATCGGTCGGTTGTTCACCACCGGTCGGCTCGACCTGACCCGCGTCGTGGCGCTGGCCGGCCCAGCCGTGCGCAAGCCTCGCCTGCTGCGCACACGGGTCGGGGCCGATCTGGCCCAGCTGACGCAGGGTGAGCTGCTCGCCGGCACGCACCGCACCGTCTCTGGTTCGGTACTGTCCGGGCGCACCGCCTCCGACCACCTGGGCTTCCTGGGCCGCTACCACCTTCATGTGTCGGTGTTGCCCGAAGGGCATGAGCGCGCGTTCATGGGGTGGTTGTCGCCGGGCACCGACCGCTTCTCGGCCATGCGCATTTACCTGTCGCAATTCATGGGCGGCAAGCGGTTTGCCATGAACACCAGCACCAACGGCTCTCCGCGCGCGATGGTGCCTATCGGTGCCTACGAAAAAGTCATGCCGCTGGACATCCTGCCCACGCAGTTGCTGCGCTCGCTGATCGTCGGTGACCTGGAAGTCGCCGAGCAGCTCGGCGCACTCGAACTCGACGAGGAAGATCTGGCGTTGTGCACCTACGTCTGCCCCGGCAAGTACGAGTACGGCGACATCCTGCGCGACAACCTCACCCGCATCGAGAAAGAAGGTTGAGCATGAAAGCATTGCGCTCACTCCTGGACCGCATGGAGCCCCATTTCGTCAAAGGGGGCAAGTGGAACCGCTTCTATGCCCTGTACGAAGCGATCGACACCATCTTCTATTCGCCCAAGAGCGTCACCCACAGTGGCGCTCATGTGCGCGACGGCATCGACCTCAAGCGGGTCATGATCACCGTGTGGATGTGCACCTTCCCGGCGATGTTCTGGGGCATGTACAACCTGGGCTTCCAGGCCAACACGGCCATGGTCCAGATGGGCATTGCCGAAGTGGCGGGCTGGCGCGGCTGGTTCATCGCGCTGGCGGCCGGCTACGACCCCGCCAACTGGTGGGACTGTTTCTGGCACGGCGCCGCGTACTTCCTGCCCATTTACGCCGTCACCTTCATCGTCGGCGGCTTCTGGGAGGTGCTGTTCGCCAGCGTGCGGGGGCATGAGATCAACGAAGGTTTCTTCGTCACCTCTGTGCTGTTTGCCCTCATCCTGCCACCCGACATGCCCTTGTGGCAGGTGGCGCTGGGCATCAGCTTTGGCGTGGTGGTCGGCAAGGAAGTGTTCGGCGGCACGGGCAAGAACTTCCTCAACCCTGCACTCACCGGTCGCGCGTTCCTGTTCTTTGCCTACCCGGCCGAGATCTCGGGCGACAGCGTCTGGACGGCGGTGGACGGCTTCAGCGGAGCGACCGCGCTCAGCCAGGCGGCGGCGGGCGGCATTGAGGCCATGGCCCACCCCTGGGGTGCCTCGCTGACCTGGTTCGATGCCTTCCTGGGCAACATGCAAGGCAGCATCGGCGAGGTCTCGACGCTGGCCATCCTGTTGGGCGGCGTGGTGCTGCTGTGGACCGGCATTGCCTCGTGGCGCATCGTCAGCGGGGTGATCCTGGGCATGGTGGCCACCAGCCTGCTGTTCAACGCCATCGGTTCCGACACGAACCCCATGATGGCCATGCCGTTCTGGTGGCATTTCGTGCTGGGAGGCTTTGCCTTTGGCATGATCTTCATGGCCACCGACCCGGTGTCCGCCTCGATGACCGACACCGGCAAGTGGCTGTTTGGCGCGCTGATTGGCCTTATGGTCGTGCTCATCCGCGTGGTGAACCCGGCCTTCCCCGAAGGCATGATGCTGGCGATCCTGTTCGCCAACCTGTTCGCGCCCCTGATTGACCACTTCGTGATCAAGGCCAACATCAAGCGACGACTCGTCCGTTATGAGCAGTAAACACGACTCCGTCAAGAAAACGCTGACCGTGGCACTCGTGCTGTGCCTGGTCTGCTCGGTCTTGGTCTCGGTGGCCGCAGTGGGCCTCAAGCCCATGCAGGACGCCAACAAGGCGCTCGACCGCAACAAGAACGTGCTGGCAGCGGCCGGCCTGCTCAAGCCAGGCCAGAGCCGCGACGAGATCCAGCGCCTGTTCGACCAGTTCGAACTGCGTCTGGTCAACGTGCCCGAGGGGCGTTTTGCCACCGACGAGGAACTGCAGCAGGCCGGCATTGACCCGCGCAACTACAACGACCGGGCCGCCTCGCGCGTGCCGGCGCTGTCTCGCTCGCTGCGCGGCAACGACCCCGCCGGCATCCAGCGTCAGGCCAACTTCGCCACCGTCTACCTGCGCCGCGACGACAGCGGCAAGACCGACCTGCTGGTCCTGCCCATCCATGGCGCCGGTCTGTGGGGTGCCATGTACGGCATTCTGGTGCTCGAGGGCGACCTGCGTACCGTGCGTGGCCTCTCGTATTACGAACACAAAGAGACGCCGGGTCTGGGTGCCAAGGTCGAAAACGACGACTGGCGAGCCCAGTGGCCGGGCCAGGTCGCCTTCAACGACGATGGCAGCGTCGCGGTTTCGGTGGTCAAGGGCAAAGCCGGTGGCCCCGGCGAGATCGACGGCCTCAGTGGCGCCACGCTCACCACCAAAGGCGTGAACAACATGGTCCGTTTCTGGCTGGGCCAAGGCGGCTATGGCCCCTTCATCGCGCACCTCCAAGCTGGCAAAGGATGACCCATCATGTCGACCGACAGCAAAAAAGTTCTGCTTGAACCCATCTTCGTCAACAACCCGATCGCCCTGCAGATCCTGGGCATCTGCTCGGCCCTGGCCGTCACCACCAGCCTCGCGACGGCGTTGGTGATGTGCGCCGCGCTGACGTCGGTGACGGCGTTCTCCAACCTGTTCATCTCGTTCATCCGCAACCACATCCCGTCCAGCATCCGCATCATCGTGCAGATGACCATCATCGCCTCGCTGGTGATCGTGGTCGACCAGATCCTGCAGGCGGTGGCCTACGACATCGCCAAGTCGCTGTCGGTGTTCGTCGGGCTGATCATCACCAACTGCATCGTGATGGGTCGGGCCGAGGCCTTTGCCATGAGCAACCCTCCCCTGCCCAGTTTCCTCGATGGCATCGGCAACGGCCTGGGCTACAGCGCGGTGCTGGTGTTCGTTGCGGTGGTGCGCGAGATCCTGGGCAATGGCACCCTGCTGGGCATGACCGTGCTGCAAACCGTGGAAAACGGTGGCTGGTATGTGCCCAACGGTCTGTTCCTGCTGCCGCCCAGCGCCTTCTTCATCATTGGCGGGTTCATCTGGATCCTGCGCAGCTGGAAGCGTCAGCAGGTTGAAAAGAAGGAGCTGACGATGGCGCCGCAATCGAAGTCTCTGGAGGCTCACTGATGGAACACTACATCGCCTTGCTGATCCGGGCCGTGTTCATCGAGAACATGGCGCTGGCCTTCTTTCTGGGCATGTGCACCTTCCTGGCCGTGTCCAAGAAGGTCGAGACCGCCGTAGGTCTGGGCATTGCCGTCGTGGTGGTGCTGGGCATCACGGTGCCGCTGAACAACCTGATCTACCAGTACCTGCTCAAGGATGGCGCTCTGGCCTGGGCCGGTCTGCCCGATGTGAACCTGGGCTTCCTGGGCTTTCTGGTCTACATCGGCCTGATTGCGGCCGTGGTGCAGATCCTCGAGATGTTCCTCGACAAGTACGTGCCCAAGCTCTACAACGCGCTGGGCGTGTTCCTGCCCCTGATCACGGTCAACTGCGCCATCCTGGGTGCCGCGCTGTTCATGGTCGAGCGCGACTACCAGTTCGGCGAGAGCGTGGTCTACGGCCTGGGCGCCGGCATCGGCTGGCTGCTGGCCATCTCCGCGCTGGCCGGCATCCGCGAAAAGCTCAAGTACAGCGATGTACCCGAAGGCCTGCGTGGTCTGGGCATCACCTTCATCACGGTTGGTCTCATGTCGCTGGGTTTCATGTCCTTCGGTGGCATGTCCATCTGACCGATCAACCTGTCGACATCAAGGAATTGCAAAGATGGATGTGACCACGATTGCGGGCGGTGTGGCGATGTTCACCGTCATGATCATGGCCCTGGTGTTCGTGATCCTGTACGCGCGCTCTCACCTGGTGAGCAGCGGCGATGTGCGCATCGAAATCAACGGCGACCCCGAACGCACGCTCACCGTGCCGGCCGGCGGCAAGCTGCTCCAGACCCTGGCCAACGAAGGCATCTTCCTGTCCTCGGCCTGTGGCGGTGGTGGCACCTGCGCCCAGTGTCGCTGCCACGTCCTCGAGGGTGGCGGCGCCATCCTGCCGGTGGAAGAGCAGCACTTCACCCGGGGCGAGGTGCGCGATCACGCGCGACTGGCATGCCAGGTGCCCGTCAAGCAGGACATGAAGATCGAGGTCGAGCCCGAGTTCTTCGGCGTCAAGCAGTGGGAGTGCACCGTGCTCTCCAACGACAACGTCGCGACCTTCATCAAGGAACTCGTGCTCAAGATCCCCGACGGCGAAAGCGTGGATTTCCGGGCTGGGGGCTACGTGCAGCTGGAATGCCCGCCGCACGTGGTGAACTACAAGGACTTCGACATCCCCGAGGAATACCGCGGCGACTGGGACCGTTTCAAGGTTTTCGACAACGTGTCCAAAGTGGACGAAACGGTCATCCGCGCCTACTCCATGGCCAACTACCCGGAAGAAAAGGGCCTCATCAAGTTCAATATCCGCGTGGCCTCGCCGCCACCGGGCCGCAAGGACATCCCGCCGGGCAAGATGTCGTCCTGGGTGTTCTCGCTCAAGCCGGGTGACAAGGTCAAGGTCTCGGGCCCCTTCGGCGAATTCTTTGCCAAGGAAACCGACAACGAAATGGTCTTCATTGGCGGTGGTGCAGGCATGGCCCCCATGCGTTCGCACATCTTCGACCAGCTCAAGCGGCTCAACAGCAAGCGCAAGATTAGTTTCTGGTACGGCGCGCGCAGCCTGCGCGAAACGTTCTACGTGGAAGAGTTCAACGAACTGGCCCGCAAGCACGAGAACTTCAGCTGGCACCTGGCCCTTTCCGACCCGCTGCCCGAGGACAACTGGACCGGCCCCACAGGGTTCATCCACAACGTGGTTTACGAGAACTACCTCAAGAACCACCCGGCGCCGGAAGACTGCGAGTTCTACATGTGCGGCCCACCGATGATGAACGCCTCCGTCATCAAGATGCTCAAGGACCTGGGTGTGGAAGACGAGCACATCATGCTCGACGACTTCGGCGGTTGAGTTGACCATGCGCCGTCGCCGGGCTCTCGGCCTGCTGTCGTCCGTGCCGCTGGCGGCCGTGCTGGGTTCGGCTGGCTGCTCGCGTGAGCAGCCCTACCAGCTGATCGAAGGCGCGACCATGGGTACGCGCTACCACATCCGGTTTCGGCCACCCAGCCGGTCGTTTGATGTGGCGGCGCTGCAAGCCGCGGTGGATGCGCGGCTCGAGGCGCTGAACGCCAGCCTGTCCACCTACCGGCCAGACTCGCTCATCACGGCGTTCAACGACGCGCCGGTTGACCAGGCTGTCCCCGTCGATGCCGATTTCGAACGCATGCTGGAGCTGTCGCGTCAGGTGCACCGTGCCAGTGGGGGCGCGTTCGATCCCACGGTGGGCGCACTGGTCAACCTCTGGGGTTTCGGCTGGCCCAAGCCCAAGGAGCCACTGACCCGCCTGCCCGAGCCAGCGGCCATCGAAGCCGCGAAGGGCCGTTTCGAGGCGGTCGTGCAGCCCGCGCCCGGCCAACTGCTCAAGCGTGCGCCGCTGCGGCTGGATTTTTCGGCCATCGCCAAAGGCTACGGGGTTGACCTGATCGCCGAGGTCGTCCGCTCCCAGGGCATCGAACACTTCATGGTCGAGATCGGCGGTGAGGTCGCCACCCGTGGCCAGGGGCCGGCGGGTGGGCCCTGGAGGATCGGCATCGAGGCGCCAGACCCCTCGGTCACGGGTCGCATCCTGGCACGGGTGCACCTCCGAGAAGGGGCCCTGGCCACCTCGGGCAACTACCGCAACTTCTTCGAACTCGAGGGGCGCCGCTTCTCGCACGTGATCGACCCGGTCAGTGGCTACCCGGTGGCGCAGCCGCCGGTCTCTGTGAGCGTGATTGCACCCAACGTCGCGTTGGCCGACGCCTGGGCCACCGCCTTCATGGTGCTGGACGAAGCGCAGGGGCTGGCCCTGGCCGAAGAGAACCAACTGGCGGTTTTCTGGGTCTATGAAGACAATGAAGGACGTCGCACGCGGCAAAGCAGCCGCATGGCGCCTTACCTGGACGCCGCGCCCTGAGCGCGAACCGAAAGTCGACGATGGAAATTGTTCTGGCCCTGGTGTTGTTTCTGGCCTTCTTTGGTGCCCTGGCGCTCGGGCTGATCCTGCGCGGCAAGCCGCTCCAGGGGTCGTGTGGCGGCGCCGCGACGCTCATGGGTGAAAAATCCTGTGGCGTCTGCGGCCGTGACCCCAATACCTGTGAACGCAAGCAGGCCACTGAGAAGGTGGTGGCCGTCCTCCAACCCGGCAAGGTCCGCTGAACCGAGCCACCGACCTGCTGTGGCTCCCCAGGTTCGTCACTGGGCCAACGGATCGTCCACGGCAGGCAACATCCTCTCTAGCTGATCGGCCGGCAAAGCTTCCACCTGCTTGAGTGCGCGCCCCATCGCACGGCTGCGCACCTCCGCACTCTCCAGGCTGTTGAGCACGGTCTGCGTTTGGGTTTTGACCTTGGCCAGCACGTCGCCGAACTTGCCGAATTCGGTTTTCACAGCCCCCAGCACCTGCCAGACTTCGCTGGAACGCTTCTCCAGCGCGAGCGTGCGAAAACCCATCTGCAAGGCATTCAGCATGGCGAGCAAGGTGGTGGGACCGGCCAGCGTCACGCGGTGCTGGCGCTGCAGCGATTCGACCAGGCCAGGCCGACGCAGCACCTCGGCGTACAGCCCCTCGGTGGGCAGAAACAGCAGGGCAAAGTCGGTGGTGTGGGGGGGTTCCAGGTACTTTTCAGCGATCGATTTCGCCTCGAGCCGAACCCTGGCTTCCAGCGCCTTGGCCGCGGCCTCGGCCGCCACCGGGTCAGCGACCCGCTGGGCATCGAGCAGGCGCTCGTAGTCCTCGTTCGGGAACTTGGCATCGATCGGGAGCCAGATGGGTGAGCCATCCTCGTTCTTCCCGGGCAAGCGGATCGCAAAATCCACCACATTGCGGCTGCCGGGCCGCGTGGCCACCTGGGTGGCGTACTGCTCGGGGGTGAACACCTGTTCCAGCAAGGACGCCAGCTGTGCTTCGCCAAACATGCCACGGGTTTTGACGTTGGTCAGCAGGTGTTTGAGGTCGCCCACCCCGGCGGCCAATGTCTGCATCTCGCCCAGCCCCTTGTGCACCTGCTCCAGCCGCTGGGCCACGTGCTGGAAGCTTTCGCTGAGTCGGGTTTCCAGCGTCTTGTGAAGCTTCTCGTCCACCGTGGCACGCATTTCGTCGAGCTTGGCGGCGTTGCTCTGCTGCAGTTGTGCCAGCTGGTTTTCGAGCGTGGCCCGCACCTCGCCGAGCCGGCGTGCGTTGGCTTCGCTGAGGGCTTGCAACTGCTGCGTGAGCGTGTCGCCCAGGGTGCCACGCAGCTGCACCAGCTGTTGGGCAAAAGCGTCGATCTGGGCATTCTGCGTGCGGGTGGTCTCGGCCCCCTGCTTCAACAGGGTGTCCTGGAACGTGGCCAGCGTCTGGGAGACTTCCTGGCGTTGACCGCGGGCCGACTCGCTCACCTCGCGACGCAACTCGCGCTCCAGACGGTCCAACCGCTCGGCCTGCGCCTGCAACAAGGTCAGCTGCCGTTGCCGCGCCTCCACGGCTTCGGGGGATTCGGCAACCGAAGTCGAGGCGGCATGGACGCGCCAAGCCAGCACCGCGATCAGCGCCAGTTGCACCAGGGCCAGCAGCACCAGCCAGAAGTTCGATACATCGCTCATGCCGGGATTATCCGGGCAGGTAGCCGCCGTACCGCCCTCGGTTCAAGCTGCCTAGGGCGTGACCGGCGTGAGCGCCCTACCCTGGGTGAAGAAACCGATGAGGTTGTCGGCCGCGAGGTTGGCCATGGCCAGGCGGGTGGCCCGGGTGGCGCTGGCAATGTGGGGGGTCAGCACCACGTTGGGCACGGTCAGCAGGTCGGGATGGACCCGGGGCTCGCCTTCGAACACGTCGAGGCCGGCCGCGGCAATGCGCCGTTCACGCAACGCCTGTGCCAGCGCCGCGTCGTCCACGATGCCCCCGCGCGCGATGTTGACCAGCGTGGCCGTGGGCTTCATCAGCGCCAGCTCGGCCGCGCCGATGACGTGGTGGCTCTGTGGGGTGTAGGGCAGCACCAGCACCAGGTGATCAGCCTGGCGCAGCAGGTCGTCCTTGCTCACCCAGGTGGCCCGGCACTCGGCCTCGGTGGCCGCGTCAAGCCGCGAGCGGTTGTGGTAAATCACCCGCATGCCAAAGCCATGCGCCCCCCGCCGGGCAATGCCCTGACCGATGCGCCCCATGCCCAGGATGCCCAGCGTGCTGCCATGCACATCCTGGCCGGCAAACATGTCGTAGGCCCAGCGGTCCCAGCGGCCCGCACGCAGGAAGTGTTCGCTTTCTGCCATGCGCCGCGCCGCTGCCAGCAGCAGGGCAAAGCCGAAATCGGCGGTGGTTTCGGTCAACACGTCCGGGGTGTTGGTGCCCACCACACCGGCGGCGGCCATGGCGGCCACGTCGAAGTTGTTATAGCCCACCGCCATGTTCGCCACGATGCGCAGTTGCGGGCACGCTTGCAGCAGCGCGGTGTCGATCCGCTGCGCCCCGGTGGTCAGCACGCCGGCCTTGCCCTGCAGGCGCTCGCACAGCTCTTGCGGGGACCAATCGTCGTCGTTGGGGTTGTCGCTGACCTCGAAGTGCTGGCGCAGCCGCTCCAGCACCTCGGGGAAGATGGCCCGGGCCACCAGGATCGCGGGGCGCTGGCTCATCGCGTCAGACCGCCAGTAGGTCCACTTCGAACAGCAGCGTGGCGTTGGGCGGGATCACGCCACCGGCACCACGGGCGCCGTAGCCCAGCTCGGGCGGGATCACCAGCCGGCGCGTGCCGCCCACCGCCATGCCTTGCACACCCTCGTCCCAACCTTTGATCACATGGCCGGCGCCCAGCGGGAACACGAACGGCTGGCCGCGGTCCTTGCTCGAGTCGAACTTGCTGCCCTGCTCGCCGTTCAGGTAGAGCCAGCCGGTGTAGTGCACGCTCACACGCTGGCCCGCGCGGGCCACGTCGCCGCTGCCCACGACGGTGTCTTCGTATTGCAGGCCGGAAGGGGTGGTGTTCATGTCGATGTCCTTTAAGGGCTCAGTCGAGCCAGGTGGTGAAGTCGGCCACCGGTACGCGGGGGGTGTGAAAGGTGTTGACCTTGTCCGCCGGGTCGGCATAGCCGAGCGCCAGGCCGCAGACCAGCATTTCGTTGTCGCCCGCGCCGATGTGAGGCAGGATGATACGGGCATAGCTGTTCCAAGCCGCTTGCGGGCAGGTGTCGAGCCCGTGCGCCCGTGCCGCGACCATCAGGTTCTGCAGGAACATGCCCGTGTCCACGAGCGAGCCCCCACCCATGACCTTGTCGATCGTGACCATCAGGCCCACCGGCGCATCGAAGAAGCGGAAGTTGCGCTGGTGCTGGGCGTGCATCTTGTCCTTGTCGCCTTTGCCAATGCCCAGCAGGCCATACAGGCCCCAGCCGTTTTCGCGCCGGCGGTCGATGTAGGGGCTGACCCACTGCTTGGGGTAATAGTCGTAGGCTTCCTGGTAGTCGGCGGCCAGCGCGGGGTTGTCGCGCATGGCGTCGTGCGCGGCACACACCTTGCTCACCAGTGCATCCTTGCTGGCCCCCTGGAGCACGTAGACCTTCCAGGGCTGGGTGTTGGTGCCCGATGGCGCTCGGCTGGCCAGCGCCAGCAGGTGTTCGAGCACCTCGCGAGGTACCGGATGGGGGAGGAATCCACGCACCGACATGCGGCCAACAATGGCCGCGTCCACACTGGCGGGGTCGTGCACCGGGGGGCGGGCCGCTGGGTTCTGGGTCATGGGGGTCTCCGATGGAATATGACGTTGACGTAAACGTCAATTATGAGGGCAACTGGCTCAGCCCGACCTCAGACCAGGGTACTCAGCACGGTCTTGAGGGGATCGGGCAGCGGCACCGGACGGCGGGTCTGCCGGTCCACGTACACGTGCACGAAATGACCGGCGGCGGCCGTGAGTTCGCCGCTGGCACTGAACAGGCCCACTTCGTAGCGCACGCTCGAGCGGCCCATGTGCCCGACGCGCAGGCCGGCATGGACGGTGTCGGGGAAGGCCAGCGATTCAAAGTAGTTGCACTGCGTCTCGATCACCAGACCAATGACGTCGCCGTGGTGGATGTCCAGCACGCCGTGCTCGATCAGGTAACCGTTGACCGCGGTATCGAACCAGCTGTAATAGACCACGTTGTTGACATGGCCGTAAAGGTCGTTGTCCATCCAGCGGGTGCCGATCGGGCGAAACACCTTGTACGCCGAGCGGGGCTGGGCTTGTGGGCGGGTTGGGGCGGCGGTCGGGTTCATGCCCTGGCATTCTGCCAGCCGGGCGCCGCCATCGACGCAGTTGGCGGGGCGTCGGCTCGCCGCCACTGCTGCCAATGTGACAGTGCCACCCGGTAGCTGTTGAGCTGCACCCTTACGGTGGTGGTGATGTCGCGGCCGTAGCCCCCCGCCATGGTCATGGCCAGTGGCACGCGGCGGCGCCATGCCCAGTCGAACACCGTGCGGTCGCGGGCCTCCATGCCGTCGTCACTCAGGCGCAGTCGCCCCAGGCGGTCGCCCTCGTGGGGGTCGGCGCCCGCCAGGTAAATCACCAGATCAGGCTCAAACCGGTGCTCGAGCGCCTCTAGCGCGGTGTGCAAGGCGGCCAGGTACTCGTCATCGGTGCAACCGTCGGGCAACGCCACGTCCAGGTCACTGGGCTCCTTGCGGAACGGGAAGTTGCGCTCGCCGTGCAACGACAAGGTGAACACCGTGTCGTCGTGGCGGAAGATGCTGGCGGTGCCGTTGCCCTGGTGCACGTCCAGGTCGATGATGGCCACCCGCATCGGTCGCGCTCGGCGCGCGGCACCGGCGCGGGCCCATTCGGCCTGCATCAGCCGCGCAGCGACGGCCGCGTCGTTGAACACACAAAAACCACTGCCCTTGTCGGCGTAGGCGTGGTGGGTGCCCCCGGCCAGGTTGGCTGCCACGCCCTCGCCTTGCAGAGCCGCGCGGCAGGCCAGCACCGTGGCCCCCACCGAACGGCGCGCCCGCTCGGCCATCGCCGGACTCCAGGGAAAGCCGATTTCGCGCTGCTCTGGCGCCGACAGCGTGCCATGGCTGACCGCTTCAACGTAGCGCGGCGTGTGCACCAGGGCAAGCTCCCCATCGCTGGCCGCCAGCGCCTCACACAGGCGCACCTCAGGAAGGGTCTGGGCCAGGGCCTCGCGCAGCAGGCGGTACTTGGCCATGGGAAACCGGTGCCCGTCGGGCAGCGGCAGCACGAAATGGTCGGCGTAGAAGGCTTGCACGCCCGCTATTGTGCCGAGAAGTTTTTTGCTGCACCGCAACAAAAATGCTTGCAATTCCAGACACAGTCCCTATAATTGAGGCATGTTGCAGCGCAGCATTTGGTTCAAAGCCGCAGCCAGCAACACCTGTCCCACACACCATTGGAGCTTCGCCATGCTGACTGCTGAACAACTGCTCGCCGCCCAAAAAGCCAACATCGAAACCCTGTTCGGTCTGACCCAGACGGCCTTCGAGGGCGTGGAAAAGCTGGTCGAGCTGAACGTGCAAGCCACCAAGGCCGCACTGGCGGAATCTGCCAACAACGCCCAGGCGATGATGAGCGTCAAAGACGCCCAGGAACTGCTGACGCTGCAGGCCTCGCTGATGCAGCCGCTGGCTGAGAAGGCCGCCGCCTACAGCCGCCAGCTGTACGAGATCGCTGCTGGCACCGGCACCGAGTTCGCCAAAGCCGCCGAAGACCAGGCTGCCGAAGCGCAGCAAAAGTTCATGAGCGTGGTTGACAACGTCGCCAAGAACGCCCCGGCCGGCTCCGAAGCCGCGGTGGCCGTGATGAAGAACGCCGTGTCGGCCGCCACCAACGCGATGGAATCGGTGCAAAAAGCCGTCAAGCAGGCTTCCGACATCGCCGAAACGAATTTCAAGGCCGTGGCCAGCAACGCCATGGCGGCCACCAAGCCCGCTGCCAAGAAGCGCTGACCGATTGTTCTGGTTGTCTCCTCGGGTCTCTTCGAAATCGGATTCAGGGACCCTTAGGCCTCGCTCCATGCGAGGCTTTTTTTTGCCAGGACCGGCGGCCGGTCAACCGGCCTGACGTGACGGCGGCAGCGGCTGGCGCAGGGCATCCAGCTGCTCGCGCAGGCGCGGCAAGGCCGCCGTCATAGCACGCCGGCCCGCTTCCATCGCCTGCTGACGGGCGGCAAAATTCGCGCTACCCACGCCGTTGAGGTCGGGGCGCACCAGCACGTCGGCCCCGCGCAAGGCAAGCCGGTTGATGCTTTGCCCCATGATGGTGAAGGTCTGCAGCAAGGCGCGCAAGGCATCGCTGCCGGCGGCCTGATCGGGCGGGCTGGAAATGTCCACTGCCAGCACCAGTTCGGCGCCCATCTGGCGGGCCTGCTCCACCGGCACCGGCGCCACCAGCCCGCCATCCACGTACAGTTTCCCGCCAATGTCCACCGGGGTGAACACGCCGGGCACGGCGCTGGACGCACGCACCGCCACGCCCGTGTCGCCACGCTGGAACAGCACGCCGCGCCCGGTCGCGAGCTCGGTGGCCAGGATGCCAGCCGGCAGCACCATGTCTTGCAGCAGCCGCCCCTGCACCTGGCGGTTGACGTACCGCGCCAGGGCTTCGCCCCGCAGCAGGCCACGGTTGAAGATGGGCAACGTCCAGTCGGCAATCGTCGCCTCGACCATTTCCAGCGCCGCGCGCTCCAGCTGCGCACCGTCGAGGCCGCTGGCATAGAGCGCCGCCACCAGACTGCCGGCGGATGTTCCCGTCACCAGATCGGGACGGATGCCCTGCCGCTCCAGCACCTGGATCACGCCGATGTGGGCAAAACCGCGCGCCGCGCCTCCCCCGAGCGCCAGGCCAAGA
>JAUWAE010000091.1 GCA_030602185.1 Comamonadaceae bacterium | reverse complement strand
AAAGCTGGCGGTGTAGCGCAGCAACTCCCCATCGGCTTGCAGGTTGCCGCTGGCCACCGCCAACCGCATGCGCTCGGCCACCCGCAGCGCCTCGGTCACGTCGGTGTTGGGCAGCAGCACCGCAAACTCCTCCCCGCCCAGACGGCCGATCACGTCCACTTCGCGCACCTCCTGCGCCAGGGTCGCGGCAAAACTGGCCAGCACCGAGTCGCCGGTGGTGTGCCCGTAGGTGTCGTTCACCTGCTTGAAGTGGTCGATGTCCACCATGATCAGCGACAGGGGCTGGCCGTAGCGCAGCGCCCGCTGCATTTCCGTTTCTGCCGCCTCATTGAAGGCGCGGCGACTGAAAACGCCGGTCAGCGGATCGACGCGGGCGGCCATTTCTGCGGCGTCCTTCTGCCGGCGCAATTCTCGGGTGGCACGCTGCACCTGCTCACGCAGCTCTTCCTGGTTGAGGGCAACGCGTTCGGCCATGAGGTTGACGCCCAAGGCCAGCGGCTCCATCACCCCGGCGTCCTCCAGGCCCACCCGTGCACCGAGGTCGCCGGCCGCAATGCGGCCCACCACGACGCTGATGCCGTTGAGCGGCGCGGTCACACTCGACGCGATGAACGACGCGACCACCGCGGCCAGCACCAGGGCCAGCGCCGTCACCGCCATCGCCCAGAGCAGCAGGTCGCGCTTCTGGTGTTTGAGGGTGTCCAGGTTGAACTCCATCACCACGTGCCCCATGAGCTGGCCCTTTTTCTGGCTGCGCCCGGCCGCTTCTGGCACCTGGTAGAGGTCGTCAGTGGGCAGCAAGGTCAGGTACACCGGGTGTATGACCAACAGGTTTTCGGAGGTGATGCGCAGCAGGTTGTCGTCGGTGAAATCGGGCAAGGGGTAGGAGAGCTTGCCGGCGATGTGCCGCCGATCAGGGTCGCGCGGATACACCGCCACGCCCCGCAGCTGCGGGTCCCCGGCCATGGCCGCTTCCACCAGCCGGGCCAGGGTCTGGCCGTCGCCGGCAAACAAGGCAAACTCGGCCGCCCCCCCCAATTGGACCGACGCGATCTGGGCGCGGTCGCTCAGGGCCAGGGTGAGTTCGCGGCTGTGGCGCTCCAGAAAGCCGAACAACAGCATCAGCACCACCATCACGGCGGGCAAGGCGGCTGCCAGCCACAACCTCAGGCGGATGCCGAAGGCCTGCTGCTTCATCATGGTCATGTGCGTCCCTCCTGACGGCGCACAGCAGCTTCCAGTTCACTGGCGCTGCGCATATCGAGCCCGAGCGAGCGGGCCACTTGTGTGTTGACAGCCACCGCAAACCCCTGGGCAGCCTGTGGCGCGGGCAGCCCACGGCCGCTGGCAAAGGCCCTCAGTGCCGAGGCGACTTGCAGCGACACCTGTTCGATGGGGGTGTGCAAGGCCAAGGTGGCGCCGGCCCGCACGTGGGCGGCCGAATAGCTCACCATGGGCACCCGCTGGCGGTACGACGCGATCAGGATGTTCTGCAGGGCATCGGCCCCGAACAGCTGAGGATCGGGCAAGGCGAGCAGCACGTCAGCCCGCTGCAACACCGTGCGCAGCGCCGGGTAGAGCTCGTCGGCCGGTGAACGGACCACGCCCCGGACGAGCTCCAGGCCACGGGCGGCTGCAGCACGCACCAAGACGGGTTCCACCGCCAGCGATTCAGCCCCCAGCAGCACGCCGATGCGGCGGCGCTGTGGCAAGGCCTGGCGCAACAGCTCCATCCACCGCTCCACCGGCTGGTCGAGCCAGATGGCCGACGAACCCCTGGGCAAAGGGTGCGGCATCGAGCGCTGGGCCGACTGCGGCAGCAACGCGGCGAGCACCGGCACCTGGCCCCAGGCCGGCTTCTGGTGGGCACGCAGGGCGGCCTCCCGCAGGGCCTTGGCACCGAGGGTGACCACCAACGCCGGCAGTGGGCCCGATTCGCTGCCTCCATCCTCTGCATCGGCCCAGTCCAGCGGAAGATCAGCCGTGTCGCGCTCCAGCAGGGCTGCCATCTCGGCGTACAGCCCGCCGCTGTCAGAGGACCACAGCTCGACCGTTGGTTGACGCGCCCAAGCACCGCCATGCACCGCCATCCACAAGCCGGCGGCCGTGTGAAAAAGGCGGCGGCGTGTGGCTTTCAGCTCAGAACTCCATTGAGAGCGTGGCAAATGCACGCCGGGTGAACACCGAGGGGACCTTGGTGGTGAACTCCACCTGGTCGCCGTTGAGGGCCTGGACCGTGAGGGCCGCTTCGGCCCGAGTTCCGTTCCACTGGAAGGGTCGTGCCAGCCGGGCGTCAACCCGGTGGGCATTCGGCAGGCGGGCGTCGGCGGTGCGCCAGGTCATGCTGCTGCGGCCGTAGTAGAACAAGGTGAAATCCCACTGCTGAGGCAATTGCTGCAGCCAGGCGATGGTGGTCAGCTGGCTGGGAGGCAGGCGTTCGACGGCTTTTTCCGGAGTGGGCGCCGATGGCCGCGTCAGACGGCTGAACGATTGGTTGAGCAACAGCTTCGTGCCCGGGTGCGGCTCCCACGCCAGCTGGTATTCGATGCCTCGGACCTGCAGTCCGGTGCCATTTATCAGCTCTTCGGGATAATACGGTTTGGACTTGGTGACATCCCAAGGGAAATAGATCGGTCGATCCAGTTGCCGCTGCGATCCCACTTGCCCCGACAACCGCTCCTCGTACGCCCTGACATCAAGACTGAGCTGCGACGCAGGCCAGCGGCCGTAGTAGCTCACCTCGTGGCTCGACAACCGTTCAGGCCTCAAGAGTTGGCGAGACTGCAGCAAAGGCAATGGATACGGTAACAGCAAAGGAATCGACACACGGACATCACCCCGCTGCTCAGTCAAGGTTGGGGGGCGCTTGGCCTGTGAGACGCCAAACCGCAGGGTGTGATCGGGTAGCCACTGGTAGTTGAACATGAGCCGGGGCGCTGCATAGGTGCCCGTGCTCTCGTCGTCACCCACAAAGAGCCCCGCGTTCAGCAACCAGCGCTCGGCAAAACGCCACTCCGCATTGGCAAACGCGCGCGTCTCACGGTTGCGCACGCGCTGAGACGTATTGAACAACTGGGGCGACACCGCGCTGTCTTCCTTCCAGCCCGCACCCCAGACCCAGCGCAGGGTGTCGGTCAGGGGCATCTGGTGCTGAAACTCAAGGTTGAGCCGCCGGTCGTCAAAGCTGGAACCCACCACCACGGGCACGCCGAGCTCCCAGCTGACAAACGTGTCCCGGTTGCGGTCTTCGTCCCAGGAGGCCGACCACTTGAACTGCTCGTCGCCCGCCAGCCGGTGCGCCCCCTGCGCACTCAGGAAACGGTTGTGAAACGACACGGTACGCAAGGGATTGCCGTCTTTACCAATCAGCCCCTCCCCCAACCGGCTGTCGGTCACACCCGCCTGCAAGGTCACATCCACACCGGGCGACCACTGGAAATCGCCCCGCCACTTGAGCGAGGTCTGGCGCGTATCGTCGTTGACGAAGGCGTACCCGGTGTCGCTGCGGTGCGACAAGCTCAGCCGTTGCGCGGCAGTGGCGTCGCCCCAGCCCAGGCGCACGTGGGCGTCGGCAATGCCGGCCTGGCCCCGCGTCACGCTCACGCTGCGCCCCACGGTGTCGAGCGCGTGGCGCGTGATGATGTTGATGACGCCAAACAACGCGTTGGCCCCGTAGGCCGCCGAGTTGGAACCACGCAGCACTTCGATGCGCTCCACCTCCTCGACCGCCACAGACGCCATCCCACGGTTTGTGCCCCCCAGGTAGGTGGAGGAATACAGCGAACGGCCGTCCACCAGCACCAGGTTGCGGGTGCCGAAGTCGTCGATGGGTGCGTGGTAGGCCGCCACCGGGTTGGCCCCGTTGTAGCCCGACACCAGGTAGCCCGGCACCAGCCGCAGCACCTCGGCCAGGTTGCGGGCGCCCGAGCGACGAATCGTCTCGCGGTCGATGACCGTGACCGCACCCGGCGTGTCGCTCAGGGGCTGGGCCAGACGCGTCACCGTCAGCACCACCGGCACGGGCTCGAAAAAGTCACCCTCGGTCAGCGCGACTTCCGCATGGGCCCCGAGGGCTGTGCAGGCCAGCACCCCCAGCCACGGACGGAGCTTGGGCAGGGAGAGGCAAGCATGGAGAAAAGGGTGAAGTCGACGGCGCATGGCGGATGAACCTGTGGCGGTGTGGTCTCCCTGAACATTGAGGGGACTTATCTTACCCGCGCGAACCGTCTGCTCCGGACACAAAAACGCCGGCCAGCGGCCGGCGTCGGGTCAGCGCAAACCGGCTCAGCGGAAGCGCGATTGCGGCTTGGTGGCCAGCTCACCCTCGATGGAGCCGAGGTAGTTGGCCATCTGCTTGAGTTCGGCCAGCGTGAACTGCTTGGCGATGCCGCCCATGATGGGGTTGGCGCGGCCCACCACGTTGTTGTTTTCGACCGTGTACGACTTGAGGGCCACGTACAGGTAGTCGGCATGCTGGCCGGCGATCTTGGGGTAGCTCGGGTCGATCGGCTTGCTGAAGTTGGCGCCGTGGCAAGACACGCAGGCACCTTTGTCGAGCAGGGCCTTGACGACAGCGCTCGGCTCCTTCACCGTTTCGGGGGCGGTCACGCCGGGGTTGTGGGCGGCGTAGAACGCGGCCAGGTCGGCAATGTCCTGCTCAGACAGCGAGCCCGCAATGCCGCGCATGCTGGGGTGCTTGCGCTCACCCTTCTGGTAGGCCACCAGGGCAGCGGCAATGTACTTGTCGGTCTGGCCCGAGATCTTGGGCACCTTGTGGATTTCCGGGAAGCTGTTCTGGTAGCCCGGGATGCCGTGGCAGCCGATGCACATGGCGGCCTTGGATTCGCCCGCTTTCACATCACCGGTGACCTGCGCCGCAGCGCCGAACGACAAGGCAACGGTCGCGCTGGCGACAACGGTTTTCAGCAGAGAGGTCAGCGGTTGTTTCATTTTGCAAGCACAATCAGATGGACGTTTGACAAAAATCAACGCGCGATTATATAGACTCGCACCTCCGTACCAACCCTGACTGCCGCGCCCATGAAATTCACCGGCTCCCAGAACTACGTCGCCACCCAGGACCTGATGCTCGCGGTCAACGCGGCCATCCAGCTGAAGCGCCCGCTGCTCGTCAAGGGCGAGCCCGGCACCGGCAAGACCATGCTGGCCGAAGAGGTCTCGCAAGCACTCAAAATGCCGCTGCTGCAGTGGCACATCAAGTCGACCACCAAGGCGCAGCAAGGCCTGTACGAGTACGACGCGGTGAGCCGACTGCGCGACAGCCAGCTCGGCGACGACCGCGTCAAGGACATCCAGAACTACATCGTCAAGGGCGTTCTGTGGCAGGCCTTCACGGCCGAGGAGCCGGTGGCGCTGCTGATCGACGAGATCGACAAGGCCGACATCGAATTCCCCAACGACCTGCTGCGCGAACTCGACCGCATGGAGTTCTATTGCTACGAGACCAAGCAGCTCATCCGGGCCAAGCACCGGCCGCTGGTGTTCATCACCTCCAACAACGAAAAAGAGCTGCCCGACGCCTTCCTGCGCCGCTGCTTCTTCCACTACATCAAGTTCCCCGATGCCACCACGATGAAGCAGATCGTGGACGTGCACTTCCCCGGTCTGAAGGACGAGCTGCTCACGTCGGCCATGAAGACGTTCTTCGACATCCGCAACCTGCCGGGGCTGAAGAAAAAACCCTCCACCAGTGAGCTGCTGGACTGGCTCAAACTGCTCATGGCCGAAGACATTCCGCTCGAGGCCCTGCAGAGCGCCGACAACAAGGTGAGCGTGCCGCCACTGGTGGGCGCTCTGCTGAAAAACGAGCAGGACATCACCCTGTTCGAGAAGCTGGTGTTCATGAACCAGCGCAACCGCTGACGGACCGAGCACCATGGCTTTCGTGGCCCCCGTCACCCTCAGTGCACACGGCGTCACGCTGGTGCCGCTGGCGCTGGACCACGAAGCCGGCCTGAAGGCCGCGGCGGCCGATGGCGAGCTGTGGACGCTGCGCGTCACCTCGGTGCCCGAACCGGAACACACCCGGCGCTACATCGAAGAGGCGCTGGCCGCGCGCGAGGCGGGGCACCGCTTCGCCTTTGCCGTCACCGCCAGCAGCACCGGCCAGGTGCTGGGCTGCACCAGTTACCACGACATCGTGCCCGCCGTGCGGCGGCTGGAAATCGGCTACACCTGGTACGCCCGCAGCCACCAGCGCACCCACGTCAACACCGTGTGCAAGCTGCTGCTCATGGCGCACGCGTTCGAGGCGCTGGACTGCCACGTGGTGGGCTGGCGCACCGACAACTTCAACTTCGCCTCGCAGCGGGCCATTGAGCGCCTGGGCGCCCAGAAGGACGGCGTGATCCGGGGCCACGCCCTGCGCCGCGACGGCACCATCCGCGACACCGTCATGTACAGCATGCGCCGCGGTGAATGGCCCGAGGCCAAGGCACAGCTGCAGTACCTGCTCCAACGGCGGGGCCTGGGCTGACAAGCGGAGCCAGACATGCTGATCGACTTTTTCTACACCCTGCGCGCCGCCAAGCTGCCCGTGTCCGTCAAGGAGTTCCTGACGCTGCTGGACTGCCTGAAACAGGACGTGGTGGGCCCGCGCAACCCCGACGCCTGCACGCTGGACGACTTCTACTTCCTGGCGCGCACCGCGCTGGTGAAGGACGAAAAGCACTTCGACAAGTTCGACCGCGCCTTTGCCGCCTATTTCAAGGGCGTGGAAATGCTGGCGGACTTCACCAAGGAAATCCCCGCCGACTGGCTGCGCAAGGAGCTGGAGCGCCTGCTGTCCGACGAGCAAAAGGCCAACGCGCCCAAGATGGATTGGGACGAGCTGATGGAGACGCTGAAAAAGCGTCTGGAAGAGCAGAAGGAACGCCACGAAGGTGGCAGCAAGTGGATCGGCACCGGCGGCACCAGCCCATTTGGCCACAGCGGGCACAACCCGCAGGGCATCCGCATAGGCGGCAAAGGGGGCAACAAGAGCGCGGTGAAGGTGTGGGAACAGCGCGCCTACCGCGACTACGACGACACCCAGGAACTGGGCACGCGCAACATCAAGATGGCGCTGCGCCGCCTGCGCAAATTTGCCCGCGAGGGCCACGAGCTGGAGCTCGACCTGCCCGACACCATCCGCGCCACCGCCGCCAACGCCGGCTGGCTCGACATCCGCATGGTGCCCGAGCGGCACAACAACGTGAAGGTGCTGCTGCTCATGGACGTGGGCGGCACCATGGACGAGCACATCCAGCGGGTGGAGGAACTCTTTTCCGCGGCCAAGAACGAATTCAAACACCTGGAGTTTTATTACTTCCACAACTGCGTCTACGACTACGTGTGGAAGAACAACCGCCGCCGCTACGCCGAAAAGTTCGAGACCTGGGACGTGATCCGCAAGTACAACAAGGATTACAAGCTCATCTTCGTGGGCGATGCCACCATGAGCCCCTACGAAATCCTCCAGCCCGGCGGCAGCGTCGAATACAACAACGAAGAGGCCGGCGCCGAATGGCTGCAGCGCCTCACCCACGCCTTCCCCAAGTTCGCCTGGATCAACCCCGAACCGCAGGGCGTGTGGCAGTACCGCCAGAGCATCGCCATCGTCCAGCAGCTGATGGGCCAGCGCATGTACCCGCTGACGCTCAAGGGGCTGGAGGAGGCGATGCGGGCGCTGACCAAGTGCACCGCCAGGCGCTGGCGGGCCTGCTGGCGCTGCTGCTGGCATGGCCCTGGCCGGCTGGGGCGCAGGGCACCTCACCCGCCGCTGTCGCACCCGCGGCATCCGACTTGGAACTCGCCGATCGCGACCAGTTCGAGCTGAGGATCGACGCGCCCGCGCCGTTCGACGACCTGTTGCGGCGCCACCTGGAGCTGCGGCGTTTCCAGCGCCTGCCCGACCTGGGTCTGGGCGAACTGGAGCGGCTGGTGGCCCAGGCCGAGGCCAACGTGCGCGACCTGCTGGGCACCCAGGGGCACTTCAGCCCCACGGTGGCCGTGTCGCTCGAGCAGCCCGAAAGCCCCACCCCCACGGTGCGGGTGAGCGTTACGCCCGGCCCCCGCACCACCGTGGCCAGCGTGCACCTGATGCTGCAGGGCGATGCGCAATCGCGCCCCGAAGCCGCGGCCCAGCGAGCCCGCCTGCACGCCGACTGGGGCCTGCCCACCGGCGAGCCGTTCACCCAGTCCGCCTGGGACAGTGCCAAGTCGCGTGCCCTGCGCGGCTTCACCGCCCACCGCTACCCACGGGCGCAGCTCAGTACCACGCTGGCCGACATCGACCCCGAAGCCCACGCCGCCCACCTGTACGCCGAAATCACGTCCGGCCCTGCGCACGGCTTTGGCGCGGTCACGGTACGGGGTGCCCGCCGCTACGACCCCGAGATGGCCCAGCGGCTGGTGCGGCTGGCGGGCGTGCAGGCGGGGCAGCCCTACGATGAGGCGGTGCTGCAAGCCGCCCAGCAGCGGCTGGTGGACAGCGGGTACTACGAATCGGCCTTCGTGGTGCTGGGCGACGGTGACGACCCCGAGCACAGCCCGGTGGAGGTGCGGGTGCGCGAGGCACGGCTGCAAAAGATCGTGGCCGGCGTGGGCGTGAGCACCGACAACGGCGCGCGCCTCAGTCTGGAGCATACCCACCACCGGGTGCCGGGGCTGGACTGGCGTGCCGTCACACGGGCCCAGCTGGAGCGCGACGCACGCACCCTGGGCACCGAATTCAGTTCGCCGGTGGACGACAAGGGCTGGCGCTGGATCACCGGCGCCCAGCTCCAGCGCCAGCGCGACGACCCCCTGCTCACCCTGAGCCAACAGCTCCGCCTCGGGCAGACGCAGGACGGCCGCGAACTCGACCGCAGCTTTTTCCTGCAGTACGACCGCTCCCGCGTGGACAACCCCGACGCCGGGCTGCGCGGCGACGCCGAATCGGCCCTGAGCGCCAACTATGCCTGGACCCGGCGCCAGTTCGACAACCCGACCACGCCCCAAAGCGGCCACGGCCTGGCGGTGGAGCTGGGCGTGGGCGTGACACTGTCACAGCAACGCAGCCCCTACCTGCGGGGCAAAGCCCGCTGGCAAAGCTACTGGCCACTGGCCGCCGGCAGCGAACGGCCAAGCCGCCTGGCTCTGCGGCTGGAAGGGGGCGCGGTGTGGAGCCGCGACAACAGCCCCGTGCCCGCCACGCAGCGCTTCCTGGCCGGTGGCGACAACAGCGTGCGCGGCTACACCCTGCGCGAAATCGGCGTGCCGCTGGCCACCGGCGGGGTGGAAGCCGGCCGCTACCTCGCGGTGGGCAGCCTCGAATGGCAACGGCCGCTGTGGCTCAACGGGCGGCGCAGCGCGCTGGAGTCCACCCTGTTCCTTGACGCCGGCGCGGTGGCCAACCGGCCCGGCGACCTGGACCCGCGGGTCGGCGTGGGCACCGGCGTGCGCTACAACAGCCCCGTGGGGCCGTTGCAAGCCGACCTGGCCTATGGCCTCGACAGCCGGCGCTGGCGCATCCACCTGAGCGTGGGGTTCACGTTTTGAGCACGCCCCCCACTGCCCCCCCACCGTCGCC
>JAUWAE010000065.1 GCA_030602185.1 Comamonadaceae bacterium | reverse complement strand
CCGCCGCGTCATCAACCGCAACAGCCGCCTGCGCCGTCTGCTGGAGCTGAAGGCGCCCGAAATCATCGCGCGCAACGAAAAGCGGATGCTGCAGGAAGCCGTGGACAGCCTGCTGGACAACGGCCGCCGTGGCAAGGCCATGACGGGGGCCAACAAGCGCGCGCTCAAGTCGCTGGCCGACATGATCAAGGGCAAGAGCGGTCGTTTCCGCCAGAACCTGCTGGGCAAGCGCGTCGACTACTCCGGCCGTTCCGTCATCACCGTGGGCCCGACCCTCAAGCTGCACCAGTGCGGCCTGCCCAAGCTGATGGCGCTGGAGCTGTTCAAGCCCTTCATCTTCGCCAAGCTGGAGAACATGGGCATCGCCACCACCATCAAGGCGGCGAAGAAGGAAGTGGAAGCCGGCACGCCCGTGGTGTGGGACATCCTGGAAGATGTCATCAAGGAGCACCCGGTGCTGCTGAACCGCGCCCCCACGCTGCACCGCCTGGGCATCCAGGCGTTCGAGCCCATCCTGATCGAAGGCAAGGCCATCCAGCTGCACCCGCTGGTGTGTTCCGCCTTCAACGCCGACTTCGACGGCGACCAGATGGCCGTGCACGTGCCGCTGTCGGTGGAAGCGCAGATGGAAGCCCGCACGCTGATGCTGGCCTCCAACAACGTGCTGTTCCCGGCCAACGGTGAACCGTCGATCGTGCCGTCGCAGGACGTGGTGCTGGGCCTGTACTACACCACCCGCGAGCGCATCAACGGCAAGGGCGAAGGCATGGTCTTCGCCGATGTGATGGAAGTGCAGCGCGCCCTGGACGCCGGCGTGGTCGAGTTGACCGCCAAGATCAGCGTGCGCCTGACCGAGTGGACCAAGGACAAGGACAGCGGCGAGTTCGTGCCCTCCACCAAGCTGGTGGACACGACCGTGGGCCGTGCGCTGCTCAGCGAGATCCTGCCCAAGGGCCTGCCGTTCGAGAACCTGAACAAGGCGCTCAAGAAGAAGGAAATCTCCAAGCTGATCAACGCGGCCTTCCGCAAGTGCGGCCTGAAGGAAACCGTGGTGTTCGCCGACAAGCTGCTGCAAAACGGCTTCCGCCTGGCGACCAAGGCCGGTATCTCGATCGCGGTGGACGACATGCTGGTGCCGGCCGAGAAGCACACCATCATCGAACGGGCCGAAGCCGAGGTGAAGGAAATTGCCCAGCAGTACGCTTCCGGTCTGGTGACCGCGGGCGAGCGCTACAACAAGGTGGTGGACATCTGGGGCAAGGCTGGCGATGACATCTCCAAGGTCATGATGGACCACCTGAAGAAGGAAAAGACCATCGACCGCTCGGGCAAGGAAGTCGACCAGGAATCTTTCAACTCGATCTACATGATGGCCGACTCGGGTGCGCGGGGCTCTGCCGCCCAGATCCGTCAGCTCGCGGGCATGCGCGGCCTGATGGCCAAGCCCGACGGCTCCATCATCGAGACCCCCATCACGGCGAACTTCCGTGAAGGCCTCAACGTGTTGCAGTACTTCATCTCCACGCACGGTGCCCGTAAGGGCCTGGCCGACACGGCGCTGAAGACCGCGAACTCCGGCTACCTGACGCGCCGTCTGGTGGATGTGACGCAGGACCTGGTGGTGACCGAAGACGATTGCGGCACTTCCAATGGCACGCTGATGCGCGCCATCGTCGAGGGTGGCGAGGTGATCGAATCGCTGCGCGAGCGCATCCTGGGCCGCACCACGGCCGAAGAGGTGCTCAACCCCGAGAACCAGGAAGTCATCATCCCGGCCGGCGTGATCCTGGACGAAGATGCCTGCGACCTGATCGACTCGGTGGGCGTGGACGAGGTGCGCGTGCGCACCGCGCTGACCTGCGAGACCCGCTACGGCCTGTGCGCCAAGTGCTACGGCCGCGATCTGGGCCGTGGCGGCCTGGTGAACGTGGGCGAAGCCGTCGGCGTGATCGCGGCGCAGTCCATCGGCGAGCCCGGCACGCAGCTGACGATGCGTACCTTCCACATCGGTGGTGCGGCGTCCCGTGCGGCGGTGGCCTCCAGCGTGGAAGCCAAGTCCAACGGCATCATCGGCTTCAACGCCACGATGCGCTACGTCTCCAACACCAAGGGCGAACTGGTGGTGATCGCGCGTTCCGGCGAGATCATCATCTCCGACGAACACGGCCGCGAGCGCGAGCGCCACAAGGTGCCTTACGGTGCCACGCTGGCGATCAAGCCCGACCAGACCATCAAGGCCGGCACCATCCTGGCCAACTGGGACCCGCTGACCCGACCCATCATCACCGAATTCGCCGGTACGGTGAAGTTCGAGAACGTGGAAGAGGGCCTGACGGTGGCCAAGCAGGTCGACGACGTGACCGGCCTGAGCACCCTGGTGGTGATCGACCCCAAGCGCCGTGGCTCCACCAAGGTGGTGCGCCCGCAAGTCAAGCTGATTGACGCCAACGGCCAGGAAGTGAAGATCCCGGGCACAGATCACTCGGTGACCATCGGCTTCCAGGTCGGCGCGCTGATCCAGGTGCGCGACGGTCAGGACGTGGGCCCCGGCGAAGTGCTGGCCCGCATCCCGGTCGAAGGCCAGAAGACCCGCGACATCACCGGCGGTCTGCCGCGTGTGGCCGAGCTGTTCGAAGCCCGTTCGCCCAAGGACAAGGGCATCCTGGCCGAGATCACCGGTACCGTGTCCTTCGGCAAGGAAACCAAGGGCAAGGTCCGCCTGCAGATCACCGACCCGGATGGCAAGGTGTGGGAAGAACTGGTGCCCAAGGAAAAGAACATCCTGGTGCACGAAGGTCAGGTGGTCAACAAGGGCGAGAGCATCGTCGACGGTCCGGCCGATCCGCAGGACATCCTGCGCCTGCTGGGCATCGAAGAGCTGTCGCGCTACATCGTTGACGAGGTGCAGGACGTCTACCGACTGCAGGGTGTGAAGATCAACGACAAGCACATCGAGGTGATCGTTCGCCAGATGCTGCGCCGTGTCGTGGTCGAAAACCCGGGCGACTCCAGCTACATCGCTGGCGAGCAGGTCGAGCGTTCCGAGATCCTCAACACCAACGACGCGTTGCGTGCCGAGGGCAAGACGCCGGCCACCTACAGCAACATCCTGCTGGGCATCACCAAGGCGTCGCTGTCCACGGATTCGTTCATTTCCGCCGCTTCGTTCCAGGAAACCACCCGCGTGCTCACCGAAGCCGCGATCATGGGCAAGAAGGACGAGCTGCGCGGCCTGAAGGAAAACGTGATCGTGGGTCGCCTGATCCCGGCCGGTACCGGTATGGCCTTCCACGACGCCCGCCGCGCCAAGGAGCGCATGGACGAGGAAGAGCGCCGCGCCATTGCCGAGGCCGATGCGGCCGCGCTGGCGGCCGACCAGGCCGAAGCCGGCGACGCTCACGCCGAGTGAGCTCGCACGGGGCACTGCCGGTAGGCGGTGCCCTGTGAGGTGTTACTACATCGCCCCGCCGGGTACTGCCCGCCGGGGCGTTTTTGTGCCTGCTGGGTTACAGTGTCGCCAACGGTCCGGGGTGGATGCGTTGTGAATCAAGGAGCAGGCATGTCGTGGGTCGCGTGGGTGGTGCTGGCCGTGTTGGCGGTCGTGGGGCTCTGGTCGGTGGCGGCGTACAACCGGCTGGTGCGGTTGCGCAACCAGGTGGCGAACGGATTCGGCCAGATCGACGTGCAGCTCAAGCGCCGCTACGACCTCATCCCCAACCTGGTGGAAGTGGCGCGCCGCTATGTGGCGCACGAAGCGCAGACCCTGGAAGCCGTGATCGCCGCGCGCAACCAGGCGCGCCAGGCCGAGCAGGGCGTTGCCGCCAACCCGTTGAATGCGGGTGCGCTGGGCGCCTTGGCGGGGGCCGAGCAGCTGCTGGGCGGTGCCCTGGGGCGGCTGTTTGCGGTGGTGGAGAGCTACCCCGAACTGAAGGCCGATCAGTCCTTGCGCGACCTGCACGAAGAGCTCACCCACACCGAAAACCGCGTGGGTTTTGCCCGCCAGGCGTACAACGACGCCGTGCTCGAGTACAACGACGTGGCGCTCCACTTTCCTACGGTGCTCGTGGCGCGCCTGTGTGGTTTCGTGCCACTGGACATGCTGGCCGCCACGGCCAGCGAGGTCGAACGTGCCGCGCCTCGGGTGCAGCTCTGACGGTCGATGCGTTTCTTCCAGTTCCAGCGCGATGCGCGGGGCCAGACGCGCCGCCTGTTGTGGTGGTTTGCCGTCATGCTGGCCCTGCTGTTGCTGGCGATCAACGGCGTGCTCGCGCTGGCCTGGCAGGTCACGGTGGGGGGAGGTCTCGACTACCCCCGGCATTTCTTCTCGGTCAACTCGGGGGTGACCTTGCTGTTCGTGTTCGGGGGCTGGTGGGTCGAGGCCTCGCAACTGAGCCAGGGCGGTGAAGCCCTGGCGCGCCGGCTGGGTGCCCGCGAGGTGCGGCCAGCGTCGAGCGACGACGAGCGGCGCTACGCGCAGGTGGTGCAGGAGCTGGCCATCGCGGCCGGCATGCGCCCCCCGCAGGCCATGGTGTTGCCGCGTGAAGCGGCGATCAACGCCTTTGCCACCGGCTGGCACCCGGCCGATGCCGTGGTGGCCGTGACCCAAGGTGCACTCGAATCGCTCACCCGAGAGGAGCTCCAAGGCATGGTCGCCCATGAGTTGAGCCACCTCCGCGAGGGCGACACGCGGCTGAACATGCGGCTGGCTGGCATGGTGTTCGGACTCGAGATGATCTACCGGCTCGGCCAAAGCCTGATGCAGCCCGACGACTATGGCCGTCGCCACATCGGCTTCGTGCTGGGGGTGGCGATCATGGCGGTCGGTTGGCTGGGCTGGCTGGCTGGGCATGCCCTGCAGGCGGCGGTCTCCCGCCAACGCGAATTCCTGGCCGATGCCCGTGCCGTGCAGTGGACGCGCCAGCGCGAGGGGCTGGGGCGGGTACTGCGCAAGGTGGCCGGTCAGTGGCAGCGTGGCCAGGTGGCGCAGCAACTGCGGCAGCCCTCTGTGCAGCACATGCTGCTGGTGTCGGGCGAGACAGGGCGGCTGGCGCGTTGGCTGGACGCCCACCCGCCGCTGGAGCAGCGCATTGCCCGGGTGTACGGCGGTCGCATGCCCCCGCTTGCCCCCAACGACGGGCGCGACCCGGCCCTGCCGGTGCCTGCAGGCCGTGTGCCCGCCGTGCCCAGTTTTGTGTTGAAGGATTGAATGGACAATTTTGCGCCCCCTCTGGCCGAGCAACTGGCCCAGGCGTCGCGCGCGGTGGGAGCCGTGCTGCAAGGCCGCTCCCTGACCGACGCCCTGGCCGCCGTGCCCGGCCGCCTGCGCCCCGGTGTGCAGGCCCTGGCGTTCCACGCGCTGCGCCATTGGGGCGAGGCGCAGGTGTTGACACGCCTGCTGGCCGACCGCGCGCCGGCACCACCGGTGGCCGCCTTGTTGGGCCTGGCCCTCACCTTGTTGTTGCCAGATGCCGAAGACGGTGCCACCGCCTACGCCTCCCACACCGTGGTGGACCAGGCCGTGCAGGCCCTGGGGTTGCTGAAGGCGCGGGGTGGGGCGGCCGGCTTCGTCAACGCGTGCCTGCGCCGCTTCCTGCGCGAGCAAGACACCCTGCTGGCACAGGCCCGACAAGACGCCGAGGCCCGCTGGAATCACCCGTTCTGGTGGGTGCAGCGGGTGCGGCGCGACCACCCCCAGCACTGGCAAGCCTTGCTACAGGCCAGCCAGCGTGCCGCCCCGATGGTGTTGCGCGTCAACCGCCTGCGGACCGACCGTGACAGCTACTTGCAGCGGCTGCACGGCCTGGGCTGGGGCGCCCAGCCGCTGCTGGACGACGGCGTGGTGCTGGACCATGCCCGCCCGGTGCACGAGTTGCCCGGCTGGGACGAGGGCTGGGTATCGGTACAGGACGGGGCGGCCCAGCTCGCCGCGCCCCTGCTGCTCGACGGCATCGCCTGGTCGCCCTCGGCCCGGGTGCTCGACGCCTGTGCCGCCCCGGGGGGCAAGACGGCCCACCTGCTGGAGCGTGGAGCGCCGCAGGTCTGGGCGCTGGAGGTGGACCCGGTCCGGGCCGGGCGCATCCGCGACAACCTGGCGCGGCTGGGGCAGACGGCCCAGGTGGTAGTGGCCGACGCCGGGGCGACTGCCGACTGGTGGGATGGCCAACCCTTCGACGCCATCCTGCTCGACGCACCCTGCACCGCCTCGGGCATCGTGCGTCGCCACCCCGACGTGCGCTGGCTGCGCCGGCCCACCGATGTCGAGCAACTGGTGCAGGCGCAACGGCGCTTGCTGGACGCCCTGTGGCCCTTGCTCAAACCCGGCGGCCGCCTGCTGTACTGCACCTGCTCGGTGTTCCGAGCCGAGGGCGAAGGGCAGATGGAAGCGTTTGCCCGCCGGCACCCCGATGCCGAGAGGTTGCCTGCGCCGGGCCACCTCTACCCGGGGATGGCAGCGCTCGGGGAGGCCCCGGGGGCCGACATGCACGACAATGCCGCCTGTGGATTCGACGGTTTCTATTACGCCCTGTGGAGCAAGCCCCGGCCCTGAGCGCCTGGTGGCTGGTGCGGCCGCGCGCGCCTGGCACTTCTGGCGCCTCTGGGTCTTGTGGTGGGCCTTGGCCCTGGCGTCGTGTTTCGCCTTGGTGGCCCGTGCCGCCGAGGCGCCGGCACTGACCCTGGAGCGCACCAGCGACGGGCTCTACCTGTCGGCCCGTGCGCCGCTGGATTTGCCCCCGGCCCTGGAGGACGCGCTGCACCGCGGCGTGCCCGTGCACTTCGTCTGGCAGGCCGAATTGCGGCGCAGCCGGTGGTACTGGACCGACCAGCGGCTGGCCCAGACCGTCCGCACCGTCCGGGTGGTGTACCAGCCCTTGACCCGTCGCTGGCGGGTCAGCCTGGGGAGCGGTCCGATGAGCGAGACAGGGCTGACCAATGCCCTGCACCAGAACCTGGACACGCTCGACGACGCCCTGGCGGCGGTGCGCCGGGTGACGCGCTGGCGCGTGGCCAACCCGAGCGACCTGGACGACGGCGCCGACAAACTGGAGGTGCAGTTCCGCCTGGACGCCGGCCTGCTGCCCAGGCCGTTCCAGATTGGCGCCGGATCGACGGCCGATGCCCCCCCGGTTTTCCGGCAGGTACTGGCCGTGCCGCCCGAACGCACACCACCTGTGGAGTCTGCAGGTCAAGGCGCTGAATGAGCAACGCATCCCTGCCCATGAGCCCGTCGGGCCGGCGCTGGCTGGTTGGCCTGGCGCTGGTGTTCATGGGCGGCATGGCGCTGGTGCTGTTCTTCCTGCTGGCGCTGGCCACCGACCACCGGACCTTTCAGGGCCGCGACTACGCCAGCCTGCTGTGGCTCAACGTCGGTGTGGCCACGGTGCTGGGGCTGGTGCTGTTGTGGCTTGTGGTGCGGCTGGCGGTGCGGTTGCGCCGCAAGCGTTTCGGCAGCCGACTGCTCATCAAGTTGGCGGCCATCTTTGCCCTGGTGGGGTTCCTGCCCGGGTTGCTCATCTACACCGTGTCGTACCAGTTCGTGTCGCGTTCCATCGAGACCTGGTTCGACGCCCGGGTGGAGAGTGCCCTGGCGGCCGGCTTGAGCCTGGGGCGGACCACGCTCGACACCCTGAGCAACGACCTGGCGGGCAAGACCCGTGCGGCGGCCAGCAACCTCGCGGGCGTGACGGACGTACAGGCCGCGCTTGCGCTCGAGCGCCTGCGCGAGCAGCTGCTCGCGTCGGATGCCGTGTTGTGGAGCGCCTCCGGCCAGGCGCTGGCCAGCGCCGGTGAGTCGCGGTTTCGCCTGGCGCCCGACCGGCCCTCTGCCAGCGTGCTACGCCAGGTGCGCAGCGAACGCTCGCTGGCGTGGATTGAAGGGTTGGAAGAACTGGAGGCGCTGGCCGACCCCGGGCAGGTGCTGCGCCTGCCCGCTGCGGCACTGCCCCGGGTCCAGGTGGTGGCGCTGGTGTCGCCAGCCAGCTTCGGCCTGAGCAGTGAAGTGCGTTTCCTGCAGGTGACGGCCCCTTTGCCAGCGGCGCTGGTGGCCGATGCACTGGCGGTGCAGCTGGCCAACCGGGAATACCAGGAGCGCGCCCTGGCGCGCGGCGGGCTGCGCAGCATGTACATCGGCACCCTGACGCTGGCGCTGTTCCTGTCGGTGTTCGGCGCGGTGCTGCTGGCGGTACTGCTGGGCAACCAGCTGGTGCGGCCCTTGCTGGTGCTGGCCGAAGGCATGCGCGACGTCGCCAAGGGCGACCTCACTCCCAAGGTCTCGTTGCCAGCGCGTGACGAGCTGGCGGGCCTGACCCGCACCTTTGCCCACATGACGCAGGAGCTGGCCGAGGCGCGCCAGGCGGTGCAGCACAGCATCGGGCAGGTGGACGCCGCCCGCGCCAGCCTGCAAACCCTGCTCGACAACCTGACCGCCGGTGTGGTGGTGATGGACAACGGCCTGCACGTGCTCAGCGCCAACCCGGGGGCCACCCGGGTGTTGCGCGCCCCGCTGGCGGCCCACATTGGCGAGCCGCTCACGGCGGTGCCGGCGCTGGCCACCTTCGGGGCCTGGGTGCGCGAGCAGTTCGACCGCTTCCTGTCCGACCAGGCCCAGCCCGACGGCGGCCACTGGCAACAGTCGTTCGAGTTGCACGCCACCGAAGCCGGGCACGGCGACGCAGCGCGCGGAGTCACCCTGATTGCCCGCGGTGCTCTGCTTCCCAACGGGGACTGGCTGCTGGTGTTCGACGACGTCTCCGACATCATTTCCGCGCAGCGCGCCCAGGCCTGGGGCGAGGTGGCGCGGCGGCTGGCCCACGAGATCAAGAACCCCCTCACGCCGATCCAGCTCTCGGCCGAACGGCTGGCCATGAAGCTGGCGCCCAAGCTGGAGGGGCCGGAGCTGGCGGTGCTCAACAAGTCGGTCAAGACCATCGTCGACCAGGTCGATGCAATGAAGCGCCTGGTCAACGAGTTCCGCGACTACGCCCGACTGCCGGCGGCGCAGCTGCAGGCGGTGCCACTCAATGCCTTGCTGCAGGACATTGCTTCGCTCTACGACGCGGGCGATGTGCCCCTGGTGCTGGAGCTGGAGCCGGGCTGCCCCGACGTGCTGGCCGATCCGCAACAGGTTCGCCAGGTCGTGCACAACCTGGTCCA
The DNA here is from genome assembly GCA_030602185.1 of Comamonadaceae bacterium. Lineage (GTDB taxonomy): Bacteria > Pseudomonadota > Gammaproteobacteria > Burkholderiales > Burkholderiaceae_C > JAUWAE01. Next base: position 3,240 of record JAUWAE010000065.1, on the reverse strand, counting down.
GAATGCGCAAGACGCCACCCCCGCAGGTGCGGGGCCGGTGGTGCTGCGCACCCGCCGGTCCGAAAGTGGCCGCTGGGTGCGGCTGCTGGTGCTGGACCGCGGGCCGGGCTTTGCCGAGGCCATCCTCCAGCGCGCCTTCGAGCCCTATGTCACCACCAAGGCCAAAGGCACCGGTCTGGGGCTGGCCGTGGTCAAGAAAATCATGGACGAACACGGCGGGCGGGTCGAGATCGCGCACCGCCTCGAGGGCGACGCCGTGCGCGGCGCGCAAGTCTCGCTATCATTCAGGGTTGCAAATTCGCAACAGTCTTGAGCATTGCACACACGCACACCGGCACGTCATGGCAAACATATTGGTGGTTGACGACGAACTCGGCATTCGAGACCTGCTGTTCGAAATCCTGAACGACGAAGGGCACGCCGTCGAGCTGGCCGAAAACGCGGCCCGTGCGCGCGAAGTGCGTTCCAGCTACCGGCCCGATCTGGTGCTGCTGGACATCTGGATGCCCGACACCGACGGCGTCAGCCTGCTCAAGGAATGGTCGTCGGCCGGGTTGCTGACCATGCCGGTGATCATGATGAGCGGGCACGCGACCATCGACACCGCCGTCGAGGCCACCCGCATCGGGGCGATGGCGTTTCTGGAAAAGCCGATCACGCTGCAAAAGCTGCTGCAGGCGGTGGAAAAGGGCTTGAACCGCGCGGCGGTCCGCCCGGCCCCTGTGGTGGCCAAGCCGCCCGCCTTGGGCAGCGGCGAGCCCGTGCCGGCACTGGCCGGCTTGCCAGACCCGACGCGGGTTGTGCCGGTGCTCGACAGTGAAACGTCGGTGCAGCCGTTCGACTTGGACGTGCCGCTGCGCGAGGCCCGTGACGCGTTCGAGAAGGCTTACTTCGAATTCCATCTGGCGAAGGAAAACGGCTCGATGACGCGCGTGGCCGAGAAGACCGGGCTGGAGCGCACCCACCTGTACCGCAAGCTCAAGCAACTCGGGGTGGATCTTTCCCGCTCCAAGCGCGGAGCCCCCTGAAATCTGTGTTATAGTTGAGGTCTTGGCCCGGTAGCTCAGTTGGTAGAGCAGCGGATTGAAAATCCGCGTGTCGGTGGTTCGATTCCGCCCCAGGCCACCACAAAAAAGTCTCGGTAAATCAACGGTTTACAGAGGCAGCCCAAAAAGGCGACCGACTCAAAACGGTCGCCTTTTTGCTTTTGTGGCGCGGTTTGTGTCGCAGTCTGCGTCGGTCGTCTCGGCCGGCACTCCACAGCGACCGTCCGCAGGCTTGGGGCCATCGAGGCCGCGGGCAGGGTGGGCGCAGACCTGTCGTTGCGCTCTTTCAGCCTCGGTTACGAGCCCGCACGCTCGGTTGCGCATGATTGCAGGGTCTGCGCGCGCGAGGTGCGAGGCCCTTGCACCTGGGCGCGCCCGACTGCCTCCAAAAGGCTAAAACCCGATGCGATACGCAGCTCCACTAACTTTTCTGGAGTTGAACATGAGCATCAAGCAATCCCCGTCCGTCCCCAAGCCCGCCGCCAGCACCCAGCGCGCCCGTGCGGTGGCCACCCCCTACATTCACGGCAAGGGCTGGGCCATGCGCCGCCGCTACAAGGGCCACGACCTCTTCGTGAGCGGCCACAAGACCGCCGCGGCCGCCCAGCGCGAAATGAACGCGCTCGTCCATGAGGTCGACCACCACGCCAAGCCCGCCGGCGCTGGCGCCAGCAAAACCACCCTGGCGCAGGCCCTGCAGGACTATGCCCTGGAGCGACTGCCCCACCTCAAGGGCGCGCCTCAGGAAGCCCGGCGCATCAACAACTACCTGCGTGCCGCAGGCCTGCGCCTGCTGCAGGTGACCGCACTCAAGCAGGTGGCCGATGCACCCGGCAAGGCCGGACTCGGTGCCTACTACCGCGTCGAGCTCGTCGCCCACACGCACGAGCGCGTCATTCCCAACGGCTTGCACCAGCACCGCAAGGCGCAGCTCAGTGCCAATGCCGGCACCGACCGCCGCCGTGCCGCCCTGGCCAGCACCTACATGGCCGACATCAGCCGCGCCCAGCTGCAAAAGCTGGTCAATCGCATGACCATCGAGAAGAACTCGGCCAGCACCATCGGCCTGGAGCGCTCGCTGCTGCGGGTGGTGTTCTACCATGCGTTTGCCATCTGGGGCTGGAGCGAGTTGCAAGACAACCCGGCCACTCAGCTGAAAATGCCGAAGGTGGACAACAGCCGCTCCCGCGTCCTGAGCCACGACGAGCAGAAGCTGCTCGATGCGGCGCTGCACGATTGCCGAAACGCCATGGTGGCACCGACCATGACCTTGTTGCGCGAAACCGCCATGCGTGCCTCCGAGCCGCTGGCCAATGCAACCTGGGGCGACGTGGACTGGGAGCGCCGCGTCATCAAGCTGCGCGATGCCAAGGGCGGCAAGCGCGATGTGCCGCTGTCGCCGCCAGCCATCCAGGCACTCCATGCGCTGCAGCCCGGCGCCGACCACGAGCCGGTGGTGCGCATCAGCTACGAGTCCATGAGGGCGGCCTGGCGCCGTGCGTGCGAGCGCGCGGGTATCAAGGACCTGAAAATCCACGACCTGCGGCACACCGCAGCCACCCGCATGGCGCTCAAGACCGGCAACGTGTTCCTGGTCAAGGCGCTGACCGGCCACAAAACGATGGAGATGCTGGCACGCTACGTCAATGTGACGGCAGACGACGTCGTGAATGTGATGCACGACAAAGACACGGACGCTGGCCAGGGGAGTGAAGGTGTCGAGGGTGTCGAGGGTGGCGAGGGTGGCGCGTCCAACGTCATCCCCTTCGCGATGCGTCGCCGGGCCTGAGGCACCCGGCAGGGTTAGCAGGACCCTGTGGGACCCTGTAGGCCCCGGGCGTGGGGCCTACCATGTCTGTGCATGCCTGGGCTTGTCAGGGTGTCACCCGCCCTTGGCCGCACGGATGGCGGCCAGCAGCCGCTCGAAGAATTTCTGTGCAATCGGGTTCTGTGGCGTGGCCGCCCGAGGGGCCTTGCGCGAGCCCGGGTTGTCCTGAATCTCCAGGAACACCCCTCCCACGATTTCTTCCTTGTATTGCGGAGCCTCTCGCTGGAAGCCGTCGATGGACTTGGCCAGTGCCGCCTTGTGGGCGTACTCACGCGAGAGGTGAAACAGCTCGGCGTAGTTGCCGGCAAAGAAGGCGGTGGCCCAGGTGGCCGGCAGCATGATGATGAGCTTGCCCAAGGCCGCCAG
>JAUWAE010000224.1 GCA_030602185.1 Comamonadaceae bacterium | reverse complement strand
CGTGAACGGCTGCAACCTGCAGCCAGGCGACCTGCTGGGCAGCGGGACGCTCTCCGGCCCCACGCTGGACCAGGCCGCCGCGCTGATCGAGCTCACGCTCGGTGGCAAGCAGCCGGTGCAGTTGCCCAACGGCGAAACCCGTACCTTCCTGCTCGATGGCGACGCCATCGTATTGCGCGGCTGGTGCGAAAAGCCGGGCGCGGCGCGCATCGGTTTTGGTGAATGCTGGGGCACCGTCCTGCCGGCCAAGCCCTGATCGGCCATGCCAATCTGGCATATCAGCTAGTGAAGCTTTTCGGTTCAATGCTGACTGGAATGCACTAAAGTGCGTTCCATCCCGGCGTTGGGCCGCCTCGTTGCGACAATTAGGGTTAATCCCTGTGCACTTGTTTGCATGCGGGTGTTAAAGTTATAAGAAATAACGAATAGGGTGTCGTGTGTCGCTCAAGCGACCCGGTGCCTCAGGGATCACGGTTCATGCGACGGAAGTCGCCAGAAGGAAACACGAGATGAAAAGCTTGAAATTCCGCACGGTGGGCCTGCTGTGTGCAGCCCTGACGGCCACCTCCGCGATGGCGCAGCAGGTCACGCTGCGCCTGCACCACTTCCTGCCGCCGCAGGCCAACGTGCCGGCGCTTGCCATTGCGCCCTGGGCCAAGAAGGTGGAAGCTGAGTCGGGCGGTCGCATCAAAGTGCAGATCTTCCCGGCCATGCAGATGGGGGGCTCGCCCGCTCAGCTGTTCGACCAGGCGCGTGACGGCGTGGCCGACATCACCTGGACCGTGCTGGGTTACACCCCCGGCCGCTTCGTGAAGACCGAAGTGTTCGAGATCCCGTTCATCGCCCCTTCGGGTCCGCGCGCCGGTGAAATCACCTCCAAGGCCGCCTGGGAGTTCGTGCAGGCCCATGCCGCTGACGAGTTCAAGGACGTCAAGCTGCTGGCCGTCCACACCCACGGCCCGGGCCTCTTCCACACCAAACGGCCCATCAACGGCCTGGAAGACCTGCGCGGCATGAAGATTCGCGGCGGTACCCGTATCGTCAACAACATGCTGGTCAAGCTGGGTGCCACCCCCGTGGGCATGCCGGTGCCGGCCGTGACCGAGGCCCTGTCCAAGGGCGTGCTGGATGGCACCACCATTCCCTGGGAAGTCGCCCCTTCGGTGAAGGTCACCGAAATGGTGAAGAACCACACCACCTTTGCTGGTGATAAGGGCCTGTACAACATGGCTTTCGCCTTCAGTATGAACAAGGCCACTTACGACAAGTTGCCCGCCGATCTGAAGAAGGTGATCGATGACAACGCCGGCCTGGAGACGTCTGCCATGTTCGGTCGCGCCATGGACGAGGGCGACAAGCTGGGCCGTGCCAGTGCCGAGAAGGCCAAGAACAACATCGTGCAGCTGGATCCGGCCGAAACACAGCGTTGGCTGCGTACCGCCAGCTCGGTGGAATCGGACTGGGTGAAGGAAGTCAAGGGCAAGAACATCGATGGTGCCAAGCTCGCCGCCGAAGCCCGCGCCCTGATTGCCAAGCACAGCAAGTAAACTAACGCCAAACTTACGCGCATGGTGCTCGCGCCATGCGCGTTTTTTTGAGGCCGCCCCATCGGGCGGCTTGTGTACAAGGAAACTGCGATGATGACCTGGGTGTTTCGGTGCGCCAAGTGGTCCGCCTTGCTGGGCGGGCTGGTGTTGTGCGCCATCACGTTGATGATCGTGGCCAGCGTGACGGGCCGCGCCCTGATCGGGCTGGGCCTGGGGCCGGTGCCCGGTGATTTCGAGCTGGTGGAGGCCGGCACCGCGGTGGCGGTGTTCTTCTTCCTGCCCTGGACCTACCTGCGTGGCGGTCACGCCACGGTGGATCTGCTGTACATGCACCTGCCCAAGTGGCTGCAACGCACCGTCGTCATGTTCAGCGATTTGCTGATGCTGGTGCTGTGGCTGGCCCTCACCTGGCAGCTGTGGAACGGCATGATCGAGAAACGCGATTACTTCGAAACCACGTTCATCCTGCAAATGCCAGTGTGGTGGGCGTACGCCTTCTGCATGGTGGGTGCCGTGATCGGTTGTGCGGCTTACATCGCCAAGAACCTGATCATGCTGGGACTGGCGTCCTACCCCAAAGACTGGCCGCAAGACACGGTGGGAGTGCACTGAAATGACAACGATCGAACTGGCCGCCTGGTCTTTCCCCATCCTGCTGGGTCTCATCTTCCTGCGGGTTCCCATCGGCCTGTCGATGGCCGTGTGTGGCCTCGTGGGCGCGTACTTCGTGTACGGCAACATGGCGCCCATCCTCAGCCAACTCAAGCAGGTCACTTACAGCACCTTTTCCAACTACAACCTGTCGGTCATCCCGCTGTTCCTGCTGATGGGGCAGTTTGCTGCGCTGGGCGGGCTGTCGCAGGCGTTGTTCAAGGCGGCCGAGGCCTGGATCGGCCACCGCAAGGGCGGCGTGGCCATGGCCGCCGTGGGTGCCTGTGCCGGTTTCGGCGCGATCTGCGGCTCCTCGCTGGCCACGGCCGCGACCATGGGCCAGGTGGCGCTGCCCGAGCTCAAGCGCGCCGGCTACAGCGGTGCGTTGTCCACCGCCTGCCTGGCGGCCGGCGGTACGCTGGGCATCCTCATCCCGCCGTCGGTGGTGCTGGTGATCTATGCCATCCTGACCGAGCAGAACATCGCCAAGCTGTTCCTGGCGGCCTTCATTCCCGGCATCCTCGCTGCGATCGGCTACATGATCGTGATTGCCATCTATGTGCGCGTGAGCCCTGGCAGCGCTGGCAAGATGGATCCCATGCCCATGGCCGAACGCTGGAAGGCCACGGTCAAGGTGTGGCCGGTGCTGGTGATCTTTCTGTCGGTGGTCGGTGGTATCTACACCGGCCTGTTCACCCCCACCGAAGGCGCAGCCATTGGTGCGTTTGGCACCGGTGTGGCGGCCTGGGCCGCGGGCGGTCTGAACCGCAAGACGCTGGGCGAGGCCATCATGGGCACCGCGATCGCCACCGGCATGATTTTCATGATCGTGCTGGGCGCCGGTCTCTACAACACCTTCCTGGCCCTGTCGCAATTGCCGCAGGAAATGGCGCAATGGGTGCTGGACCTGGGCATGAGCCCGTGGCTGGTGCTGGCCACCGTGCTGGTCGTCTACCTGCTGCTGGGTTGCGTGATGGACTCGCTGTCCATGATCCTGCTGACCATCCCGATCTTCTTCCCGATGATCATGGGTCTTGACTTCGGCATGAGCCCGGAAGAAACCGCCATCTGGTTCGGCATTCTGGTGCTGATTGTGGTGGAGGTGGGTTTGATCACGCCACCGGTGGGCATGAACCTGTTCGTGATCAACAACATGGCCAAGGGCGCCGTGCCCATCTCGCACACCTACAAGGGCGTGACACCGTTCGTCATCAGCGACCTGGTGCGTACCGCCATTCTTGCTGCGTTCCCAGCCATCACGCTCATCGCGTTGCGCCTGACCAGCTGAAGCAGGGCCGCGCACCATGCGCGGCTGACCGACCCGGCCGGGCGATTCCACCGGCCTGGTCAATCCCTCGCTTTGCTGGACAGCGGGGGAGCGCCGAACATCTGTTCGCAGATCCCCTGAATCAAGGACATGGTGGCCTGCAAGGTGCGCGTGGCCGGTCGTTGCGAGCTGCTGGCCAGCCAGATCCGGGTGCGCAGGGCAGGTGATTCGATCCCACGCACGGTGTAGGCCGAGGG
>JAUWAE010000186.1 GCA_030602185.1 Comamonadaceae bacterium | reverse complement strand
AGCTGCGGCAGGTGGATTGACGGTGGCTGAGCCCTCCCCCTCCCCCTCCCCCGCCCCCTCCCCCTTCCGCCTCGCCACCTGGAACGGCAACTCCCTGGGCGTGCGCCTGCCGCAGGTGCTCGACTGGCTCGCCGCGCAGGCGGCCGCCGACCAACCGGTAGACGTGCTGGCGCTGCAGGAACTCAAGCTGACCGACGACAAGTTTCCTGCAGCGGCCCTGGCCGAAGCGGGTTATGCCGCCGTGTGGTTCGGCCAGAAAACCTACAACGGTGTGGCGCTGCTGTCGCGGCTGGCCCCCACCGATGTGGTAAAGAACATCCCCGGCATGGACGACGACCAGTCGCGGGTAATTGCCGCCACCTACGGCGACGGTGATGGGGCACTTCGGGTGATCGGCGCCTATTTCCCCAACGGCCAGGCACCGGGCAGCGACAAGTTCGCCTACAAGATGCGCTGGCTGAACGCCCTGCGTGACTGGCTGGCGAGCGAACTCGCCCGCCACCCGCGCCTTGCACTGGTGGGCGATTTCAACATCACCTTCGACGACTTGGACGTGTGGGACCCGGACGGCCTGCGCGAGACCATCCACTGCACCACCGAAGAACGCCAACAGCTACAGGCGCTTATCGACCTGGGCCTGCACGACGCCCACCGCCTGTTCCCGCAGCCTCCCAAGAGTTACAGCTGGTGGGATTACCGCATGCTGGGGTTCCAGAAGAACCGCGGGTTGCGCATCGACCACATCTTGCTGAGCGAAGCGCTCAAGGCCCGCGCCACCGCCTGCCACATCGACCGCGCCCCGCGCAAGAACAAGCAGCCCAGCGACCACGCGCCGGTGGTCGTGACGCTGGCCTGACCGACCGCTGCTTTACTCCAGGTTGAGCTCCTGGATCTTGCGGGTGATGGTGTTGCGGCCGATACCGAGCTTCTGCGCGGCCTCGATGCGCCGGCCCCGGGTGCAGTTCAGCGCGGTCTGGATCAGGCGCGACTCGAAGCGGCGGCTTAGCACGTCCCAGACGTCGTGACGGCCATCGGCCAGCAAGGCCAGGGCCTCGGCCTGCAAGGCCTCTTCCCACCCCCCTGATTCCACGCCAGCCAGCGGCGCCGCCATGGCGGTGGCTGCCGGGGCAAATGGGGTGGCAGCCACCGGAGACAGCCCCGAAGGGGCCGCCACCGGAAACGCCGTGGCTGGCGGCGCAGCCGGCGCCGGCATGGCCGGTGGGGGCAGCCCATTGAGCACCTCGGGCGGCAGGTCCTTCACTTCGATGAGCTGGGCCGGCGCCATCACCGTGAGCCAGTGGCAGATGTTTTCCAGCTGGCGCACGTTGCCGGGAAAGTCGAAAGTGCACAGGGCCTGCAGCGCCGCATCGGAAATGCGTTTGGGTTCCACATCGAGCTGCTTGGCGCTCTGCTGCAGGAAAAAGCGGGTCAGCACCGGCACGTCTTCGCGGCGTTCACGCAGCGCCGGCAGGCGCAGCCGGATCACGTTGAGGCGGTGGAACAGGTCTTCGCGGAAGGCGCCGTCCTTCACGCGCTGCTCCAGGTTCTGGTGCGTGGCCGCGATGACGCGCACGTTGGCCTTGACCGCGCTGTGGCCGCCAACGCGGTAGAAATGCCCGTCGCTCAAGACCCGCAGCAGCCGGGTCTGCAGGTCGAAAGGCATGTCGCCGATTTCGTCGAGGAACAGCGTGCCGCCCTCGGCCTGCTCGAAGCGGCCGCGGCGCATGGTCTGCGCGCCGGTGAAGGCGCCGCGCTCGTGACCGAACAGCTCGCTCTCCAGCAGGTCTTTCGGGATGGCGGCGGTGTTGATCGCCACGAACGGCCCCTTGGCGCGCGGCGAATGTTTGTGCAGCGCCCGCGCCACCAGCTCCTTGCCCGAGCCCGACTCGCCGGTGATGAGCACCGTGACGTTGCTCTGGCTCAGGCGGCCGATGGCCCGGAACACGTCCTGCATGGCCGGTGCCTGGCCCAGCATTTCGGGCGCAGCACTCAGGCGCTCGACCGCCACCTCCTCGCGCTGGCTTTCCTCCACCGCGCGGCGAATGAGCTCGATCGCCTTCGGCAGGTCGAACGGCTTGGGCAGGTACTCGAACGCCCCGCCCTGGAAAGCGGACACTGCGCTGTCGAGGTCGGAGAACGCCGTCATGATGATGACGGGCAGGTTGGGCTGCTGCTGCTTGACCTTCTCCAGCAGCTCCAGGCCGGAGCCGCCAGGCATGCGGATGTCGCTGACCAGCACCTGCGGCCCTTCGTCGTTGCCGTCGGCCAGGGCGTCCAGCACCTCACGCGGGCTGGTGAAGCTGCGGCTGGGCAGGTTTTCGCGCAACAGGGCCTTCTCGAGAACAAACCGGATGGATTGGTCGTCGTCCACGATCCAGATGGGTTTCATGCGCGCGGTTCCTCAATCGTTGTGTGTCCCCCTGCCCATCCCTGTGTCTGTATGTCACCTCGGGTACTGGCGGGCACCGACGTCAAGGCAGGGGGATCAGGATCTTGAAGTCGGTCCGGCCCGGCTCGCTGTCGCACTCGATCAGGCCATGGTGCTGCTGCACGAAAGTTTGTGCCAATGTCAGCCCCAGGCCGGAGCCGCCGTCCCTGCCCGACACCAGCGGGTAGAAGATGCGGTCCTTGATCTCTTCGGGCACGCCGGGCCCGTTGTCGATCACATGCAATTCCAGTGCCAACCGGTAGCGGCGTTTGCCGAAAGTGACCTGCCGCTGCACCCGGGTCCGCAGCACGATCTCGGCATCGCCCTGGGCAATGCGTTCCTTGAGGGCATGGGCCGCGTTGTGGGCGATGTTGAGCACCGCCTGGATCAGCTGCTCGCGGTCGCCGCGAAACTCGGGGATGGAGATGTCGTAGTCGCGCACGACCTTCAGGCCGCGCGGGAACTCGGCCACGATGAGCGAGCGCACCCGCTCACACACCTCGTGGATGTTGACGTCGCCCACCACCTGGGCGCGGCGATGCGGCGCCAGCAGCCGGTCTACCAGCGTCTGCAGGCGGTCGGCCTCGTGGATGATGACCTGGGTGTACTCCACCAGCTCGCGCGACTCGAGCTCCATCTGCAGCAACTGGGCCGCCCCGCGGATGCCCCCGAGCGGGTTCTTGATCTCGTGCGCCAGGTTGCGGATCAGCTCCTTGTTGGCCTGGGCCTGGTCGATCAGGCGCTCCTCGCGCTCCTGGCGGGCTTGCTGCTCCAGTGGCAGCAACTCCACCACCAGTTCGCCCGGCACCTCGCTCTGGGCCAGCACCACGTGCACGGGCAAGGGCTCGTGGTTCAGGCGCTTGAGGTGGCTGTCGTAACGGATGACGGCGTACTCGTTGCCGCCAGCGCCCTGCAAGGCGTTCTGCAACAGCTCCGGGGCGGTGAACCAGTCGGTGAGAGGCACGCCCGCGATGCTGCGGCGCGACAGCCCGATCGCATCTTCTAGCGCGTTGTTGGCAAACAGCACCGCGCCGTCGGCGTCCACCACCGCCACCAGTGTGGCGAGCATGTCGAGGGCCTGGAAGCGCTGGTCAACCCCAGACTTCCCCTTGCGTTGCAGTCCGACCATCAGCGCCCTCCCGACGGCGCGAGACGACCGATTTCGCGGCGGATGCCGGCGACGTCACTTTCAGCGCGCTCGATGCGGGTTTTGAGGTCCTGCACCCGCTCCTCGTAGCGCTGCGGGTTGCTGCGCTCGCTGGCCAGGCGCTCGGGCTTGCCGTTGTTGTACTCCTCGCGCAGGTCGGCCAGGCGCTCTTCGGCTCGCTTCAACTCGGTTTCCAGGATCAGCCGGGCGTCGCTGTCGCGGGCGCGCTGCTCGGCATTGTCCACCCGCTCGCCACCATTGCGCGCCCCACCGGCGCGGGGCGGCGATCCATTGCCCGCCCCTGGCGCGGCCTTGGCGTCGCCAGCCGGTGCGGCCGGACGCAAGCCCTCGACGATGGTGAGGTTGCCCCCTTCCACCAGCCGGCAGCCCCGGGCCTGGGCGTTGACCGGGTTGTTGGTGTATTCGTTGCCGCAGCGGTAGATGGGGCTCTGGGCGAAGGAGGCGCTGGTCACCGCGACCAGCAGGGCCAGTGCGGCGGCACGGCGCGCGATCAGGAGGTTCATGGACGACAGTGCAAAGGGAAACGCAGGCACCGGAGGCCCGCACACCTGAGGGACATTCAGTATCGCCGAAAAGTGCCCACCCCCGTGCGAAATCACCCGGGCGGCAAAGCAAAAGGGACGGCTTTCGCCGTCCCTTTGCAGCCAATCGAACAAGCGTCGATCAGAGGCTGTAGTACATGTCGAACTCGACCGGCGACACTTCCACGCGGGCGCGGGTGACTTCGGTCATCTTCAGCTCGATGTAGGCGTCGATCCAGGCGTCGGTGAACACACCGCCCTTGGTCAGGAAGGCGCGGTCCTTGTCCAGGCAGTCCAGCGCCTGGTCGAGGCTGTGGCACACGGTGGGCACCAGTTTGTCCTCTTCCGGCGGCAGGTGGTACAGGTCCTTGGTAGCGGCTTCGCCCGGGTGGATCTTGTTCTCGATGCCGTCCAGACCCGCCATCAGCAGCGCGGCGAAGCCCAGGTAGGGGTTCATCAGCGGATCGGGGAAGCGGGCCTCCACGCGACGGGCCTTGTCGGACGCCACATTGGGGATGCGGATCGAGGCCGAGCGGTTCTTGGCCGTGTAGGCCAGCTTCACCGGGGCTTCGAAGTGCGGCACCAGGCGCTTGTAACTGTTGGTGCCGGGGTTGGTGATGGCGTTCAGGGCACGGGCGTGCTTGATGATGCCGCCGATGTAGTACAGGGCGGTGTCAGACAGGCCGGC
>JAUWAE010000063.1 GCA_030602185.1 Comamonadaceae bacterium | reverse complement strand
GTGCAGCTCCACACCCAGGAAGCGGATCTCGTCGCCCATCGCCGCGTTCAGCTGCAGGTGGTAGACCATCTCGATCATGGCACCTGCACCGGCCAGCACCACCAGTGCAGTCACGGCCAGCGCGAGGTAACTCACCCAGAGTTCACGCAGGCGCCCAAAGGCGGCCACGCGCAGGTTCATCATGATCAGGCTCGCAATACCGCCGGGCGCATACATCACCATGAACAGGAAGATCAGGCCGAGGTAGAGCAGCCAGGCCTTGGTGATTTCAGAGAACAGCACAAAGGCCAGCACCATCAGCACACCACCGATGATGGGGCCGAAGAAGAACGTGGCGCCGCCCAGGAAGGTGAACAGCAGGTAGCCGCCAGAGCGCAACGGCCCGACCACCTCCGCGGTCACGATTTCGAACTGGATCGCCCCCAGCCCGCCGGCAATGCCGGCGAAGAATCCCGCGATGATGAACGCCAGGTAACGCACCTTCTGGGTGTTGTAGCCGATGAACTCCACCCGCTCGGGGTTGTCGCGCACCGCGTTGAGGATGCGCCCGAGCGGCGTGCGGGTGAACGCGAACATCAACGCCACGCACACGAAGGTGTAGATTGCGATCAGGTAATAGACCTGGATGTTGGGCCCGTAGGTGATGCCCCAGACCGGATCGCCCACCACCCGGTCGGCGGTGATGCCTGCCTCGCCCCCGAAGAACTCGGAGAACATCAGCGACATGGCGAACACCAGTTCCGCCATGCCCAGGGTGATCATGGCGAACGGCGTGCCCGACTTCTTGGTGGTCACGTAGCCGAACAGGATGGCAAAGAACATCCCGGCGAAGCCACCCACGATGGGGATCAGGCTCACCGGCAGCTGGAACACCCCGTCGGCCACCTTCAGCAGCGTGTGGATGGCCACGTAGGAGCCAAGACCCGTGTAGACGGCATGGCCGAAACTCAGCATGCCGCCCTGCCCGAGCAGCATGTTGTACGACAGGCAGGCGATGATGGCGATCCCCATCTGTGCCAGCATGCTGACCGACAGGTTGCTGGTGAACACCTTGGGCGCGAACAGCAGCACCAGGGCGAACAGGGTCCAGATCACCCAGCGCCCCACGTTGTAGGGTTTGAAGCGGTAGTAAGCGGTGGTCATGTTGGTATGGCCTCAGGTCTCGCGGGTGCCCAGCAGGCCCTTGGGTCGGAAAATCAGGATCAGCACGAGGAACAGGTACGGCAGGATGGGCGCCACCTGGGACAGCGTCAGCTTGAGCACCGAGTTGTCACGCAAGGCGTCCGACAGCTGCACCCCCAGGCCCTGGGCGATGCTCACGAACGAGTGGTCGAGCGCGACGGCAAAGGTCTGTATCACGCCGATGAGGACCGACGCCAGGAAAGCCCCCGACAACGACCCCAACCCACCGACCACCACGACCACGAAGATCACCGACCCCAGCGTCGCGGCCATGGCCGGCTCGGTGACGAAGGTGCTGCCGCCGATCACACCCGCCAGCCCGGCCAGCCCGGTGCCGGCGCCGAACACCATCATGAACACCCGAGGCACGTTGTGACCCAGGCTTTCGACCATTTCGGGGTGCGTCAGCGCCGCCTGGATCACCAGCCCCACACGGGTGCGCGTGATCAGCAGCCACAGGCTGACCAGCATCACCACGGCCACCACCATCATGAAGGCACGGGTGGCCGGGAACGGGGTGCACACCGTCTGGGCCACGGCGCTGCACAGTTCGGCCGGAGCGCGGCCCCACATGAAGCCCATGCTGTCGTCGGCGTAGTGCAGCAGCGTGAAGGCCGGTCCTTGCAGGAGTTCAGCCGGACGGAACTCGACGGCGGTACGGCCCCAGATCAGCTGCACCAGCTCGAGGATGATGTACGACAGCCCGAAGGTGATGAGCAGTTCGGGCACGTGGCCGAACTTGTGCACCTTGCGCAGGCTGAGCTTCTCGAACAGCGCACCCAGCACGCCGACGATGATGGGCGCCAGAATCAGACCCGGCCAGAAGCCGACCACCTGGGCAATCGAGTAGCCCACGTAGGCGCCGACCATGTAAAAACTGGCGTGCGCGAAATTGAGCACCCCCATCATGCTGAAAATGAGCGTGAGCCCCGAACTCAGCATGAAGAGCAACAGCCCGTAGCTCAGGCCGTTGAGCAGGGAGACGATGACGAACTCCATGGATGTGTCTTTCTTGACCGCTCTCGGTCAACTGATGCGGGGCGAGCGCCGCCCCATCGCGGCCGCCAGCGGCCGCAACGTAGCACATTACACAATGGGATGGGGCGGGTGTCCGCCCTTCAGCCAGTGCCACCTCCCCGGCTGGGGAGGTGGTCAGACCGGCATCAGTCCGGCCGCTTCATCTGGCAGCTGGTGGGCGTGCTCGCCACGTAGGCGGGGAATTCCTTCACCAGAGCCAGCGTCATGCCGGTGTTTTCCGGGCTGTACGGAAACTTGGCGTCGGCTTTCTGCCAGCGGGTCAGGAACAGCGGCTGCTGCAGCTGGTGGTCGGTCTTGCGCATTTCCACTTCGCCGTTGAAGCTCTGGAACTTGAGGCCCGAGAGCACCGGCGCCACCTTCACCGGATCGGTGGACTTGGCCTTGGCCATGGCCTCGCCCAGGCCCTTGAAGATGTGGATCACCGAGCCGGTGTAGAAGTCGTCGTTCAGGCGCTGCTTGAACTCGGCCTGCCACTTGCCCATGTCACCACCCATGTTGTAGTGGTTGTAAGACACCTGGTACACCCGCCCGTCGCTGCCAGTGCCCAGCGCGGTGGGCGTGCCGGTCACGCCGGTGTAGTAGGTGTAGAACTTGCCGGTGTAGCCACCCTCGTTGGCGGCTTTCACCAGCAGCGCCAGGTCAGAACCCCAGTTGCCGGTGATGACCGTGTCGGCCCCCGACGCCTTGATCTTGGCGATGTAGGGCGCGAAGTCACGCACCTGGGCCAGCGGGTGCAGGTCCTCGCCCACGATCTCGATGTCCGGACGCTTGCGCTTGAGGTTTTCCTTGGCGAACTTGGCGACCTGATGGCCATGCGAGTAGTTCTGGTTCAGCAGGTACACCTTCTTGATGTCGGTCTGGTCTTTCATGAAGGTCGTCAGGGCCTCCATCTTCATCGACGTGTCGGCATCGAAGCGGAAGTGCCAGTAGCTGCACTTGCTGTTGGTAAAGTCGGGGTCCACGGCCGAGTGGTTCAGGAAGATCACTTCCTTGCCCGGGTTGCGGCTGTTGTGGCGGTTGACGGCATCGATCAGCGCACCAGCCACCGAAGAGCCGTTGCCCTGGGTGATGTAACGCACCCCCTGGTCGATCGCTGCCTGCAACGCAGTCAGGCTTTCTGCGGGGCTCAGCTTGTTGTCCAGACCGATGACTTCAAACTTCACACCCGCGGGGTTGTTGGCACCACTGAACTTGTCGGCAAAGAACTGGAAGCTCTTGAGTTGGTTGGAGCCCACCGGCGCCATCAGGCCAGAGAGGGGATCGATCCAGGCGATCTTCACGGTCTGCCCTGCCAGGGGGCCGGCAGCAGCCGCTGCAGGCTTGGCCTGGCGGTTCTGCGCGTGCGAAACGCCGGTGAGGGCGAGACCGAGCATGGCGGCAACGGTCAGGGTCCGGAATGCAAGTTTCATGTTTGTCTCCGTTGGGTGTGATTGATGACATCGAGCTTACAAGGCCAGACCGGGCCGGATCACAGGGATTGCCCTAGCGGCTATCGCCTGTGCGACTGACCCGGTATGCGGCGCATCACAAACCGGGCAGCTTGTAATCCGCCAACATTTCGCGCAACTTCATTTTCTGCATCTTCCCAGTGGCGCCCAGCGGGATCGCGTCGACGAACACCACGTCGTCGGGCACCTGCCACTTGGCGATCTTGCCCTCGTAGAACGCGAGCAATTCGTCGCGGCCCACCTCGGCACCGGGCTTTTTGACCACGATCACGATCGGGCGTTCATCCCATTTCGGGTGCTTCATGCCGATGCAGGCCGCCATCAGCACGGCGGGGTGCGCCATGGCAATGTTCTCCACGTCGATGGAGCTGATCCACTCGCCGCCCGACTTGATCACGTCCTTGCTGCGGTCGGTGATCTGCATGAAGCCATCGGCGTCGATGGTGGCCACGTCGCCGGTGGGGAACCAGCCGTCGACCAGCGGCGGCGCGCCCTCGCCCTTGTAGTAGTCGCGGATGATCCAGGGCCCACGCACCAGCAAGTCCCCCGATGCCTTGCCATCCCAGGGCAGCTCCTGCCCGTCCGGCCCGACGATCTTCATGTCCACGCCAAAAATGGATCGGCCCTGCTTCAGGCGGATCTTCATCTGCTCTGCTTCGGGCAGCGTCAGGTGCTTGTTCTTGAGCGTGCACAGCGTGCCCAGCGGGCTCATCTCGGTCATGCCCCAGGCGTGCAGCACGTCCACGCCGTACTGTTCGCGGAACGCGGTGATCATGGCCGGCGGGCAGGCGGAGCCGCCAATGACCGTGCGCTGCAGCTTGGGCAGTTTCAGACCGCTCTGGCCCATGTGGGTCAGCAGCATCTGCCACACCGTGGGCACCCCGGCAGCAAAGGTCACGGCCTCGCCATCGAGCAGTTCGTAGACCGACTTGCCGTCGAGCGCCGGCCCCGGGAATACCAGCTTGCAACCGACTGCACAGGCCGAATACGGGATGCCCCAGGCGTTGACGTGGAACATCGGCACCACCGGCAACACGCTGTCGCGGGCGCTCAGGCACATCACGTCGGGCAGGGCCGCAGCGTAGGCGTGCAGGATGGTGGACTTGTGGCTGTACAGCGCGGCCTTGGGGTGGCCGGTGGTGCCACTGGTGTAACACATGCTCGAGGCGGTGTTTTCATCCAGTTCCGGCCAGTCGTAGCGGGCGGGCTGGGCCCCGATCCAGGCCTCATAACTCACCAGGTTGGGAATGTCGCCGCCCTCGGTCATCTTGGCCAGATGGGCGTCGTCGCACAAGGCCACCCAACGCACCACGGTCGGGCACTTGTCGTGGATGGCCTTGACGATGGGCCAGAACGTCATGTCGAAGCACAGCACGCGGTCTTCGGCATGGTTGACGATCCAGACGATCTGCTCCGGGATCAAGCGCGGGTTGATGGTGTGCAGCACACGACCGGAGCCGCTGACCCCGAAGTACATCTCGAAATGGCGGTAACCGTTCCAGGCCAGCGACGCGACCCGGTCCCCCTGGGCCACGCCCTGGGCATCCAGCGCATTGGCCAGCTGCCGTGCACGTCCGGCGGCCTCGCGGTACGTGGTGCGGTGGATATCGCCCTCCACACGGCGGGACACGATCTCCACATCGCCATGGTGGCGCTGCGCGTGCTCGATGAGGTCGGAAATCAGCAAAGGGCGGTTTTGCATCAGGCCTAGCATGGGGTCTCCTGTCGGTCGTCTAAAGTTTGTCAACTACGGACTATCCTAGCGACGAAGCCCTCGCGCCATCGTGGCAAACCCCCAGGCGGGGGCCATAATTGTCGCGGAACTGACAACTGGCCACTGTGGCCACACCCCCACCTCATGCTCCTGGACAAACGCTCGCCCGCCAGCATTTTTCTGTACGGCCAACCCTGGTTCGACCGCCTGGGCGACACCCAGCGCCACGCCCTGCTGGACGCCGTGGTCTTGCGCAAGGCCGGCAAGGGCGAGACGCTGCTGCACAAAGGCGAGCCCATCGATGGCTGGTACGGTGTCCTGTCGGGCATGGCCAAGCTGCAAACCCGCGGGCCCGATGGCAAGGTCTCGGCCTTCCTTGGCGTGCCAGCTGGCGAATGGTTTGGCGAAGGCTCGGTGCTGCGCGGCGGCACGTGGCGGTACGACGTGGTGGCCCTGCGCGACACCACGCTGATCGGCATGCCGCTGGCCTGCTTCCAGGAACTCTACCGGCACGACCTGCAGTTCAACCACTACCTCATCGAACGGCTGAACCTGCGGCTCGGGCAGGCGATGGCCGTGATCGAATCCGGCCGGCTGCGGACGCCCGAGGAACGGGTGGCCCAGTACCTCAGCCACCTCTTCTGGCAAGGCATGCGCAAGATCAACCTGTCGCAGGAAGACTTGGGCCACCTGGCCGGGCTGTCGCGCCAGACGATCAACCGCGTGCTCAAGCAGTTCGAGTCACAGGGCTGGGTGTCGCTGGAGTTCGGGCGGGTGGACATCCTCGACCAGCCCGCCCTTGACGCCCTGGCCACGCCGGCCGACCCCGGGCACGAGGAACCGAACGACACCGAGCGGCTTCCAAGCACCACAGGACCCCAACCATGAGCTACCCGATCCAGAAATCCGACGAAGAATGGCAGGCCTTGCTGGCTGCCAAGGGCGCCGAGCCCATGGCCTACCACGTGACCCGCCACGCCTACACCGAGCGGCCTTACACCGGCAAGTACGAGCAGGTCTGGGCCGACGGCACCTACCACTGCGTGTGTTGCGGCAACCTGCTGTTCCACAGCCAGACCAAGTTCGACGCCGGCTGCGGCTGGCCGAGCTTTTCCGAGGCGGTTCCGGGCGCCATTGCCGAGAAGATCGACCGCAGCCATGGCATGGTGCGCGTCGAGACGGTGTGCAGCCAATGCGGCGCCCACCTGGGCCACGTCTTCGAAGACGGCCCGGCGCCCAGTGGCCTGCGCTACTGCATGAATTCCGCCGCGCTGGAGTGGGAGCCACGATAATCCCGCCATGCGATTCCTGATCGATTTTTTCCCGATAGCCCTGTTCGTGGTGGGCTACAAGATGCACGGCATCTACGCCGCCACGGCGGTGCTGATGGCCGCCACCGTGGTACAGACCGGCATCATCTATGCGGTGGACAAGCGCCTGCAAACGCTGCAGAAGGTGACGCTGGCCCTGGTGCTGGTGTTCGGCACCCTGACGCTGCTGTTGCAGGACGAGCGCTTCATCAAATGGAAACCCACCGTGCTGTACGCCAGCATGGCGCTGGTGCTCGCGGCGGCGCTGTGGGTGTGGAAGAAAAACTTCCTGCAGATGCTGCTGGGCAGCCAGTTGCGCCTGCCCGATGCGGTGTGGGCCCGCCTGACGGTGGCCTGGGTGGCGTATTTCGCCTTCATGGCCACCCTCAACGGCTATGTCGCGGCCTACTACTCGACCGAGGCCTGGGTCAACTTCAAACTCTGGGGCTACGCCTTCCCGGTCGTGTTCATCGTCGGCCAGGGGCTGTACGTGGCGCGCCACCTGAAAGACGAGTCCGAAGGGCCACACGCATGACCGCTGCCGTGAGTCCACCCACCGCCGAAACCCTGGCGGAAGCGCTGCGCCAGGCACTCGCCCCGGAGGTGCTGGAGGTCATCGACGAAAGCGCCGCCCATGCCGGCCACGCCGGGGCCAACGGCCTCGGCTATGGCACCCACTTCCGGGTGCGCATCGGCGGGCCGGCCTTTGCCAGCCTCAGCCGCGTGGCGGCCCATCGGCTTGTGTATGATGCACTCCAACCGTATTTGGCCGCCGGGCTGCATGCCCTGGCCATCGAAATTCAACGCTGACTTATTTCCACCCCCTGCTTCCCCGTTCCATGAAACATCTCTTGACCGCGGTGGCCCTGGCCGCCTCCTTCGCTCTGCCCGCCATGGCGCAGAACCTGGCCATCGTCAACGGCAAGCCCGTGCCGCTGTCGCGCGTGGACGCCCTGGCCCAGCAGCTGGAACGCTCTGGCCGTCCGGTGACCGACGAGGTCAAGACCCAGCTCAAAGAAGAAGTGATTGCCCGCGAAATCTTTGCCCAGGAGGCGGAGCGCCGTGGCATCAAGTCGTCCGCCGCCTACCGCAGCCAGGTGGAGTTCGCCGCGCAAACCATCCTGATCCGCGAGCTGTTCGCCGATTTCCAGCGCAAGAGCACCGTCTCCGACGCTGAAGTCAAGGCCGAGTACGACAAGTTCGTTGCCGCCAACGGGGGCCAGGAGTACCGCAGCCGCCACATCCTGCTGGAAACCGAAGCCGAAGCCAAGGACGTGATCGCCGCCATCAAGAAAGGCGCCAAGTTCGAGGAGCAGGCCAAGAAGCTGTCTAAGGACCCGGGCTCCGGCGCCAACGGGGGCGACCTCGACTGGGCCACCGCCAACACCTTCGTGCCCGAGTTCTCGGAGGCCATGATCAAGCTGGGCAAAGGCCAGATGACCGATGCACCGGTCAAGAGCCAGTTCGGCTGGCACGTGATCCGCGTCGACGATGTCCGTCAGGCCGCGCTGCCGCCGATGGAAGAGCTCAAGCCGCAGATCGTGCAGCAGCTGCAGCAGCAAAAAATGATGGATTACCAGGAAAACCTGCGCAACAAGGCCAAGGTGCAGTAAGCACCCGCAAGCCCCAGCAAAAAAGCCAGTCCTGTTGGGCTGGCTTTTTGCTTTTGAGGGCGGGCGCTGTCAATGCACCACGCGGCCGAACTGGAACTGGCCCGGCGCGGTGATCGGGTCCACGTCCACCGGGATCTCGCTCTTGGGCGGGAAGCGGCCCTCCAGGATCAGCTTGGACAGCGGGTTCTCGATGCGCTGCTGGATGGCCCGCTTGAGCGGGCGCGCCCCGAACACCGGGTCGAACCCCACCTTGGCCAGCTCCGACAACGCCGCCTCGCTCACGTTGAGCGTCAGGTCCATCTTGGCCAGGCGCTCCATCAGCACCTTCAGCTGGATCCTGGCAATGTTGGCAATGTGCTCGGCGTTCAGGCCGTGGAACACGACCGTCTCGTCGATGTGGTTGAGGAATTCGGGCCGAAAGTGCTGCTTCAATTCGCCCCACACCGCGTCCTTGATGTCCTCGGCGTCCTGACCGACCATCGCCTGGATCAGGTGCGAGCCGATGTTGCTGGTCATCACGATGACGGCGTTCTTGAAATCCACCGTGCGGCCCTGGCCGTCGGTGAGCCGCCCGTCGTCCAGCACCTGCAGCAGCACGTTGAACACGTCGGGGTGCGCCTTTTCCACCTCGTCCAACAGGATCACGCTGTACGGCTTGCGGCGCACGGCCTCGGTCAGGTAGCCGCCCTCGTCGTAGCCCACGTAGCCCGGGGGCGCGCCAATCAGGCGGCTCACCGAATGCTTCTCCATGAACTCGCTCATGTCGATGCGGATCAGGTGCTCCTCACTGTCGAACAGGAAGCCCGCCAGCGCCTTGCACAGCTCTGTCTTGCCCACGCCGGTGGGGCCCAGGAACAGGAAGCTGCCCAGCGGGCGGTTGGGGTCGCTCAAACCCGCGCGGCTGCGGCGGATGGCGTTGGCCACGGCCACAATGGCCTCGTCCTGCCCCACCACGCGCTCGTGCAGCTTGTCTTCCATGGTCAGCAGCTTGTCGCGCTCGCCCTGCATCAGCTTGGCCACCGGAATGCCCGTGGCTCGGGCCACCACCTCGGCGATTTCTTCTGCCCCCACCTGGGTGCGCAGCAGCCTCGGCCCGGCGGCTGCACCGCCCGCCTCTTCCTTGGCTTGGGCGTCTTTCAGGCGCTTTTCCAGCTCGGGCAGCTTGCCGTACTGCAGCTCGGCCACCTTGTTGAAGTCGCCCTTGCGCTTGAGGTCCTCGATCTGGATCTTGGTCTGCTCGATGTCCTTGCGCACCTGGTCGGAGCCCTGCGCGGCGGCCTTCTCGCTCTTCCACACCTCTTCCAGGTCGGCCACCTCGCGCTCCAGCTTGGCGATCTCGTCCTCGATCAGGCCCAGCCGCTTGATGGAAGCCTCGTCTTTTTCCTTCTTCACCGCCTCGCGCTCGATCTTGAGCTGGATCAGGCGCCGGTCCAGCTTGTCCATGGCCTCGGGCTTGGAATCGATCTCGATCTTGATCTTGGCCGCCGCCTCGTCGATCAGGTCAATCGCCTTGTCGGGCAGGAAGCGGTCGGTGATGTAGCGGTGGCTCAGCTCGGCCGCCGCCACGATGGCCGGGTCGGTGATCTCGACGCCGTGGTGCACCTCGTACCGCTCCTGCAAGCCGCGCAAGATGGCGATGGTCGCCTCCACAGTGGGCTCGTCCACCAGCACCTTCTGGAAGCGGCGCTCCAGCGCGGCGTCTTTCTCGATGTACTTGCGGTATTCGTCCAGCGTGGTCGCGCCAATGCAGTGCAGCTCGCCGCGGGCCAGGGCAGGCTTGAGCATGTTGCCGGCGTCAATGGCGCCCTCGGCCTTGCCCGCGCCCACCATGGTGTGGATCTCGTCGATGAACAGGATGATGCGGCCTTCGTCCTGGGACACCTCCTTGAGCACGGCCTTCAGGCGTTCCTCGAACTCGCCGCGGAACTTGGCGCCGGCCAGCAGGCCCGCCATGTCCAGCACCAGCACCTTCTTGTCCTTGAGTGTCTCAGGCACCTCGCCCGCCACGATGCGCTGGGCCAGGCCCTCCACGATGGCGGTCTTGCCCACGCCGGGCTCGCCGATCAGCACCGGGTTGTTCTTGCTGCGGCGCTGCAGCACCTGGATGGCACGGCGGATCTCGTCGTCACGGCCGATCACCGGGTCCAGCTTGCCCTGCGCGGCACGCTCGGTCAGGTCCAGGGTGTATTTCTTCAGGGCCTCGCGCTGGCCTTCGGCCTCGGGGTTGTCCACCTTCTGGCCGCCGCGCACGGCGTCGATGGCTGCTTCCAGGGTCTGACGCTTCAGGCCCGCCTTGCGGGCCTCGTCTGCCAGGGCCGTCTTGCTGTCGGCCAGCGCCAGCAGGAAGGAATCGCTTGAAACGAACTGGTCGCCCCGCTTGATGGCATCTTTCTCGGCGGCCTGCAGCAGCGTCACGGTATCGCGCCCCACCTGGACCTGCTCCTGCCCCTGCACCTGCGGCAGCTTGGCCACGGCCTCATCGGCGGCCTTGCCCAGTGCCGCCACGTTCACGCCCGCGCGCTGGAGCAGCGCCTTGGGGCCGTCTTGTTGGCGCAGCATGGCCGCCAGCACGTGGGCCGGCTCGATGTAGGCGTGGTCCTGGCCCAGCGCCAGCGTCTGGGCCTCGCCCAGGGCTTCCTGGAACTTGGTGGTGAGTTTGTCGATGCGCATTCAATCGCTCCCGAATTGGTGAATTGGACACCAATTGGGGGCCTGCGCGGGCATTTCAAGCGGGGGCGATCCTGCCGCCCGGCCGGTCAGGCGTTACTGGCCTGGATGCCCCAGCGCGCCAGCGCGGCGTCGTCGCTCACCCGGGCATCGACCCAACGGGCGCCCTCGGGCGTCTGCTCCTTCTTCCAGAACGGCGCCTGGGTCTTGAGGTAGTCCATGAGGAACTCGCAGGCCTGGAAGCTCTCGCCCCGGTGGGCCGAGGTCACGGCCACCAGCACGATCTGGTCCAGTGGCTGCAACAGGCCCACACGGTGGATGACCCGGGCGCCAAAGATGTCGAAGCGGCGCAACGCTTCGTCGATCATGCCTTCAATGGCCTTTTCCGTCATGCCGGGGTAGTGCTCCAGCTCCATGGTAGAGACACGCTGGCCATCGTTGCGGTCGCGCACGGTGCCCACGAAGGTGCACACCGCCCCCACCCGCGGGTCCTGCCGGCACAGGGCGGCCACTTCGGCACCAAGGTCGAAGTCTTCGGTCTGGATGCTGACGCGCGGCACAGTCATGGTGGCCTCCAGCTCAGCCGCCAGTCACCGGCGGGAAAAAAGCCACCTCTACCCCGGGTGCCAAGGGTGCTGCCTCGTCGGCCATGGCCTGGTTGACCGATGCACGCACCGCTTTGCCCCGCGCCAACGCTTCGGCCCAGGCGCCGCCTCGGGCAATCAGCTCATCGCGCAGTTCGCCCACGGTAGCGGCCCGCGTGTCCAGGGTCAACGACGGGGTACCCACGGCTTCGCGGATGGCGGCAAAAAAACGGACGTGGATGCTCATGGGCGACTCAGTACAGGAGGCGATCGAAAGACAGGAAGTCCACCACGTCACCATACGCGATGGCGCGGCCGGGCGGGTTGTCCACCAGGCCATCCCCCCACGCGATCGAGGTCAATACACCGGAGCTCTGGTTGGGGAACAGCTCCAGCCCACCTTGCGCGTTGCGGCGCACGCGCAAAAACTCGCGGCGCTTGTCGCCCTTTGGCAGGCTGAAGTGCGCCACCAGCCGCTGGGGCAAGGGCAGGCCATCGGCGTGTACGCCCGCCACCCCCTGGAGCCGGCGCAGGAACGGCCGCACCAGCAGCAAAAAGGTCACGAAACTGGACACCGGGTTACCCGGCAGGCCCACGAAATGGCAGCGGCTGCCGCCCTCGGTCCGCGCCACCCAGCCATGGGCAAACGGCTTACCCGGCTTCATGCCGATCTGCCACAGGTCCAACCCGCCGAGCGCCTGCACAGCCGGCTTGATGTGGTCTTCCTCGCCCACCGACACACCGCCACTGGTGAGGATGACGTCGTGCGCTTGCGCCGCCGAGCGCAAGGCGGCCACCGTGGCCTCGCGCCGGTCGGGCACGATGCCGAGGTCACTCACCTCGCAGCCCAGGCGCTGCAGCAGCGCGCGCAGGAAAAACCGGTTCGAGTTGTAGATGGCGCCGGGGGTCATCTGCTCCGGGGGCACGTCGCCCGGCATGACCAGTTCGTCGCCGGTGGAAAACAGTGCCACTCGCACGCGCCGGTACACGCTCAGGTGGGCAAACCCCACACTGGCGGCCAAGCCCAGTTCTGCCGGGCCCAGGCGCGTGCCCTGGGGCAGCACCACGGCGCCACGGCGCACGTCTTCGCCTCGCCGGCGGACCCACTGCCCCGGAGCAGGCAGGGCCTTGAACCGCACCAGCGGCTGCCCATCGGACTCACCCGCCACCTCGGCCTCTTCCTGCATCACCACCGCGTCGGCGCCGGCCGGCACCGGCGCACCGGTGAAGATGCGCGCCACCGTACCCGGCTGCAGTTCGGGCCCAAAATGCCCCGCAGGGATGCGCTGCGACACCGGTAGGGCCGCGCCCGCCGCCGCAGCCAGATCGGCCACCCGCACGGCGTACCCG
>JAUWAE010000268.1 GCA_030602185.1 Comamonadaceae bacterium | reverse complement strand
TGTGGGCGACCCCATGGTGGACAAGGGCGTGTCGTGGAACCTGGGCAAGGTGTTCTTCAAGGACCAGCAGGTCTACCAGTTCAACCTGCTGCCTGAGCCCGCGCACGAGCGCCCGGCCTTCATCAACCTGCAGCAGTACTATTGCGAGGCCTACCTGGTCGAGCGCTGCCTGCAGTTGCCCAACATCGAGATCCGC
The DNA here is from genome assembly GCA_030602185.1 of Comamonadaceae bacterium. Lineage (GTDB taxonomy): Bacteria > Pseudomonadota > Gammaproteobacteria > Burkholderiales > Burkholderiaceae_C > JAUWAE01. Next base: position 2,514 of record JAUWAE010000268.1, on the reverse strand, counting down.
TGGGGCAACAAGGTGACGGGCATTGCCCCGCGCGGTGATGGCGCCCTGCTGACCATTGAAACCCCCGAGGGTGATTACCAGCTCGACGCCGGCTGGGTGCTGGCCTGCGATGGCGCCCGTTCACCCATGCGTGGCCTGATGGGGCTGGAAAGCAAGGGTCGCATCTTCCGCGACCGCTTCCTGATTGCCGACGTGAAAATGGCGGCCGACTTCCCGACCGAGCGCTGGTTCTGGTTCGACCCCCCGTTCCACCCCAACCAGAGCGTGCTGCTGCACCGCGAGCCCGACAACGTCTGGCGCATCGACTTCCAGCTCGGCTGGGACGCCGACCCGGAAGAAGAAAAGAAGCCGGAAAACATCATCCCGCGCGTCAAGGCGTTGCTGGGCAAGGACGTGGACTTCACCCTGGAATGGGCCAGCGTCTACACCTTCGCCTGCCTGCGCATGGACCAGTTCATCCACGGCCGGGTGATTTTTGCCGGCGACGCCGCCCATGGCGTGTCGCCCTTCGGGGCCCGCGGCGCCAACAGCGGCGTGCAGGACGCCGACAACCTGGCCTGGAAGCTGGACTGGCTGCTCAAAGGCTGGGCCGGCCCCGAACTGCTGGCCACCTACGGCCCCGAGCGCGAATACGCGGCGGACGAGAACATCCTCAACTCCACCCGCGCCACCGACTTCATCACGCCCAAGAGCGAGATCAGCCGCCTGTTCCGCGACGCCACGCTGGACCTGGCCCGCGAGCACGAGTTCGCCCGCCGCATCGTCAACAGCGGGCGCCTGTCGGTGCCGGCCACGCTGCACGGTTCCAGTCTCAACACGCCCGACGTGGACACCTTCGCCGGCAAGATGGTGCCCGGCGCGCCGTTGACCGACGCCCCGGTGCAGCGCGCCGACAGCAGCGCCAGCTGGCTGTTGCGCGAAACCGCCGCAGACTTTACGCTGTTGGTGTTCGGCGCCGTGCCGGTCTGGGCGCAAGGCCTGCAGCACGTCACAGCCATTTCCGTGGGCGAGGACCTGAAAGACGTGCAGGGCCTGGTGCAGCAGCGGCTCGATGCCACACCCGGCACCGCGTACCTGATCCGTCCCGACCAGCACGTGGCCGCCCGCTGGCGCCAGCCCACCGAAGCGGCGGTGCGCGCCGCGCTGGCCACGGCCACAGCACAGCTTGCCAGCCGCACGGCGGTTGCGGCCTGAACCGCCAGGAGACCGAGATGCTCAACACCCAACCCACCGCCTTGTCCTACGACGACATGTACGAGGCGCTCATCGCCGCTCACCAGGGCCTGAGCACCGAGCAGAGCCACGCCATGAACGCCCGCCTGGTGCTGCTGCTGTCCAACCACATCGGCGACCTCGCCGTGCTCAAGGACGCCTTCCGCCTGGCGCGCCACAGCGCCGCCCCCGAGGCGGGCGAGCCCGCCGTCAATTCCATCGTCGAGAAGGCGGCCATCACCCCCGTGGTGCCCAGCCACGCGGCGGCCTGATGTCCCGTGTTGGTGACATCGCCAAGCGGCGCCGCTGACACAATCCCCGCACCCTCGCCAGGAGACTCAACATGTCATTGATCCAGAAAATCCACCACGTGGCCTACCGTTGCAAAGACGCCAAGGAAACCGTGGAGTGGTACACCAAGCACCTCAACATGAAGTTCGTGCTGGCCATTGCCGAGAACGAAGTCCCGTCCACCAAGGCGCCGGACCCGTACATGCACATCTTCCTGGATGCGGGCAACGGCAACGTCCTGGCCTTTTTCGAGCTGCCCACACAAAAGCCGATGGGCCGCGACGAGAACACCCCGGCCTGGGTGCAGCACCTCGCACTGAAGGTCGACTCCATGGACACGCTGCTGGCCACGAAAGAGAAGCTGATCGCTGCCGGTATCGACGTCATCGGCCCGACCGACCACACCATCTTCAAAAGCATCTACTTCTTCGACCCCAACGGCCACCGGCTGGAGCTGGCCGCCGACACCGGCACGCCCGAGATGTACCAGAAGCTCGACGAGGTGAAGTGGGAGATGCTGTAGGAGTGGAGCCGCACCAAGCAGGCACCCAAGCACGCCGCCTGGATGCACGACGGCAGCATGGCCAGCTGAGGACGCACGGATGACGCAGCACAACGCTCAACTCAACGAGACCCACAACCCGGCGCTCCAGAGCTGGGTCGCGTCGGCCAACGTGGTCGGCACCGATTTTCCGATCCAGAACCTTCCGTTCGCGGTGTTCCGCCGCAAGGGTTCGGCCGAAGCGTGGCGCGGTGGCGTGGCCATTGGCGACCAGATCGTGGACCTGGCCGCCGTGGCCCAAACCGGCGTGTTCGCGGGCGAAGCGGCCCAGGCCGCACAGGCCGGTGCACAGGACAAGCTCAACGCGCTGATGGCGCTGGGGCAGGGCGCCTGGTCGGCACTGCGGCTGGCGCTGTCGCGCGGCCTGCGCGAAGGCAGCGCCCAGCAGGCGGCACTGCAGGCGTGCCTGGTGCCGCAGGCCCAGGCCGAATACGACGTGCCGGCCCGCA
>JAUWAE010000317.1 GCA_030602185.1 Comamonadaceae bacterium | reverse complement strand
TCGGCCACCACCTCCATGCGCATGGCGTGCCCCATCTGGATGATGGCCGAGACGATGGCCTCGTCGGCCTCGTCCTCGTGCAGGGTGGCGATGAAGGTGCGGTCGATCTTGAGCTTGTGCAGCGGGAAGCGCTTGAGGTAGGTGAGGCTGGAGTAGCCGGTGCCGAAGTCGTCCAGCGCCAACTGCACGCCCAGGTGCGCCAGGGCCTGCAGCCGCTCCAGCGCCTCGTCGGCGTCGTGAATCAGGATGGATTCGGTCAGCTCCAGCTCCAGCAGCTCGGGCCGCAGGCCGTGTTGCTCCAGTGTGCGGGCCACCGTGTCCACAAAGTGGGTCTGTTGGAACTGCAGTGCCGACACGTTGACCGCCACCTGGCAGGACAGCCCTGCGCGTTGCCAGACGGCCGCCTGGCGCACCGCCTCCTGCAGCACCCAGTCGCCCAGGGCCACGATGAAGCCGGTTTCTTCGGCCACGGTGATGAAACGCGCCGGCGACACCATGCCCTGTTGGGGGTGGTTCCAGCGCACCAGGGCTTCGCACGCGTTCCTGGCGTGGGGTTGCAGGCTGGTGCGGGGCTGGTAGTGCAGCACGAACTCGTGGCGCTTGAGCCCCTCGCGCATCGCGTGGTCGAGCTGGATGCGCGCCAGCAGGTCGGCGTTCATCTGCGGCCGGTAAAAGCGGTAATGGCCGCGCCCCCGTTCCTTCACCTGGTACATCGCCGTGTCGGCGTGCTGCACCAGCTCGTCGAGCGTGCGGCCATCGTCGGGGTACATGGCCACGCCCACGCTGCACGACAGGGTGAAGCTCATGTCCTCGATCTCCACCGGGCGGATCACCGCGTCGATGATGCGCTGGGCGGTGATCTCGGCGCCGGCGGTGTCGGCGTCGTGCAGGTGGATCACGAACTCGTCGCCGCCCAGCCGGCACAGCGTGTCGGTTTGCCGCAGGCAGTGGCGTAGCCGGCCGGCGATCTCGATCAGCACCTTGTCGCCGAACAGGTGGCCGAGCGAGTCGTTGATGCTTTTGAAGCGGTCGAGGTCGAGGAACAGCACCGCGAAGCCGGCCCCGTTGCGCTCGGCGAGCCGGATCGCGTGGGTGACCCGCTCGGTCAGCATCAGGCGGTTGGGCAGGCCGGTGAGCACGTCGGTGTAGGCCAGCTGTTCGATGCGCTGCTGCTGGGCCAGTTTTTCCGACAGGTCTTTGACGAACAGCACGTGGTGCAGCGCCAGTCCCTGGCCGTCGCGCAACACCACCCACGAGACCTGCAGCACGGTGGCGCTGCCATCGGGCTGGCGCATCCACAGCTCGCCGCGCCAGTAGCCCTGGGTGTCGAGTTGGGCGTCGAGGTCGGTCTGCCAGTTGGGCTGGGTAGGAGAGAAAAACAGCTCGCGCGCACGCTGGCCCTGCAACTCGGCCACGTTGCGCCGGGCCATGTGCTGGGCCATGGGGTTGCACACCAGCACGCGTTGCTGCGGGTCGGTGATGAAGATCGCGTCGAGGCTGGATTCGAACACCTTGGCCGCAAGCTTCAACTGGGCCTCGGTCGCGGTGCGTTCGGTGATGTCGCGGAACACGTACACCCGACCGATGGGGCGGCCCCGGGCCAATTGGGGTCGGCTGATGCGCTCCAGCACCCGGCCGCTGCGCAGCACCAGCACGTCCGACGCTTCCAGCAGCGGGTTGCGCTCGATCTGGCCCAGGCGCTCGTGGTAGCGCTGCGGGTCGGCCACGGCGTTGGCCAGGTAGGCCAGCACGGCCGCGTCGTCCTTGTGCGTGAGCAG
>JAUWAE010000115.1 GCA_030602185.1 Comamonadaceae bacterium | reverse complement strand
GAAACCGGCTTTGGCGGCAACAACGGCTTCACCGACTTCAAGCGCATCCTGGGCATGCCGCTGGCCACCGCCGAGATGCGCATGGTGCTGTTCGTGCTCACCGGGCTCACGCTGCTGGGCTTTTACCTGTGGGCGCGCTGGCTGGTGCAGTCCAAGTTCGGCCGGGTGCTGCAGGCGATTCGCGATGCCGAAAGCCGCGTCATGTTCTGTGGCTACAACCCGCTGCCGTACAAGCTCACGATCTGGGTGATTTCGGCCGTCATGTGCGGCGTGGCCGGCGCGCTCTACGTGCCGCAGGTGGGCATCATCAACCCGGGTGAAATGAGCCCGGCCAACAGCATCGAGATCGCCATCTGGGCGGCGGTGGGGGGGCGCGCCTCGCTCATCGGGCCCATCATCGGCGCGTTCATCGTCAACGGGGCCAAGAGCATCCTCACGGTGAGCTTCCCCGAGTATTGGCTGTATTTTCTGGGGGGGCTGTTCATCGTGGTGACGCTCTACATGCCGCAAGGCGTGGTGGGGCTGGCGCGTTCGGCCCTCGCTCGGCTGCGTGGCAAGCAAGGAGGCCAGGCATGACGCCCGATCTGATGGAAGCCGGTGCCGAGCGCTATGCCCGGGCCGCCGAAGCCCGCCGCAGCGGGCGCACCGAATCGGGCGGGCGCAGCGCGGCCTTTTCGCGCCCGCTCAAGGTGGGCGAGGTGGACACCACGCACGGCCGCATCCTGTACCTGGAAGACGTGCACGTCAGCTTCGATGGCTTCAAGGCCATCAACGGCCTGAGCCTGGACATCGCCCCGGGCGAACTGCGCTGCATCATCGGCCCCAACGGTGCCGGCAAGACGACGATGATGGACATCATCACCGGCAAGACACGGCCCGACAGTGGTACCGTGTTTTTCGGCTCCACCATCGACCTGCTGCGCTACAACGAGCCCGACATTGCCGCGCTGGGCATAGGCCGCAAGTTCCAGAAGCCCACCGTGTTCGAGGAACTGAGCGTGTTCCAGAACCTGGAACTGGCGCTGGCGACCCACAAGGGCGTGTGGCCGAGCATGCGCTTTGCACTGAACGGTGAACAGAAAGACCGCCTGGCCGAAGTGCTGCAGACCATCCACCTGAAAGACGCGGTGACGCGCCGCGCCGGCGACCTGAGCCACGGCCAGAAACAGTGGCTGGAGATTGGCATGCTGCTGATGCAGGAGCCCAAACTGCTGCTGCTCGACGAACCCGTGGCCGGTATGACCGACGAGGAAACCGCCCGCACCGCCGAGCTGTTCCTGAGCCTGAAGGGCAAGCACAGCCTGATGGTGGTGGAGCACGACATGGGCTTCATCCGCACCATCAGCGAGAAGGTGACGGTGCTGTGCGACGGCTCGGTGCTGGCCGAAGGCACGCTGGACCAGGTGCAGGCCGACGAGCGCGTGATCGAGGTCTACCTCGGCCGCTGAAAGACATCCATGCTGCACATTGACCAGATACACCAGTACTACGGCGGCTCGCACATTTTGCGCGGCGTCAGCCTCGAAGCGAAGGCGGGCGAGATCACCGTGGTGCTCGGCCGCAACGGCGTGGGCAAGACCACGCTGCTCAAGAGCCTGATGGGACTGGTGCCCATCCGTGCCGGGCAGATCACGTTCAATGGCCAACGGATCGACCGCGCCACGCCCTACGAGCGCGCCCGCGCCGGCATCGGCTACGTGCCACAGGGGCGCGAAATTTTCGCGCGCCTCTCGGTGCACGAAAACCTCCTGATGGGCCTGGCCACCAAAAAGGCCGGCACGCCCATCCCGCCGCAGCTGTTTGAGTTGTTCCCGGTGCTCCAGCAGATGCTGGGCCGCCGCGGGGGCGACCTGTCGGGTGGGCAACAGCAGCAGCTGGCAATTGCGCGCGCATTGGCCCCGGCCCCCCGGCTACTGGTGCTGGACGAGCCCACCGAAGGCATCCAGCCCAACATCATCAAGGACATTGGCCGCGTGCTGCAGAAGTTGGCGCGCGAGGGCCTCAATGGCGAGCCCATGGCCATTGTGCTGGTGGAGCAGTACTACGACTTTGCCGAAGAGCTGGCCGACCGCTACCTGGTCATGGAGCGCGGCGAGGTGATCGCCAGCGGCCCGGGTGCCGAAATGCCGGAGAAGGGCATCCGCCAGCTGGTGGCCATCTGAAGTGCGTTTTCGGTGGGCCCGCATCCCGGGCCACTGTGTGGGCTGATCCATAATCGCCGGCGCAGGCCCCCTGTCACGGTGCGGTGGTTCGCGTCGGGGCGCTGCATTGCTGCCCGCATGTCCCAAGCGCCCAAAAGCCTGTTTTCCGCGATGCTCCTGCAAGTGGCAGGGGTCACACTTGGCGGTGTGTTGCTGGTGGTCTGGATCCTGTACCACACGGTCATGGAGCCTGAGCGTCAGCACCGCCACGCCGTGGCGGCCGAACTCGCGGTGAACCGCCTCGAACTGCAGTTGCGGGCCAAGGAGGATTCCGTGGTCTCCATGGCGGCCGCGCTGGCGCGCGATCCGCGCGTGCGCGACGGACTGCTCGCCCGTGACCGTCCCCACCTGTTGTCGGCCATCGACGCCATTCGCAGCGATTACGCGGCGATTACCGATTACCGCGGGGTGCAGGCCCAGGTGCTCGACGCCGACCGCACCATCCTGGCGCGTTCCTGGGACCGGGATTTTTTCGGTGAAAAGGCGCCCCACCCGCTGGGGGCCCTCGTGGCCAGGCAGCGCAAGGCGCAAGCCAGCTTCGGTGTCGGCAGCGCCGGGCCAGGCGTGATTGGCTTTGCGCCGGTACTGCACGAGGGGGATCTGATCGGACTGGTCTCCGTCACTCAGGGGGTGAGTTCGGTGGTGCGGGCCCTCAAGGCCGAGGAGATCGACTGGCTGATGGTGTTTGACGAGGCGGCCCTGGCCCGGCGCCATGGTGGCTGGTTGCCCGCGGTGCTGGAGGCTACGCCCGAGATCCGCCCCGGGCACCGCCTGGCGCACGCCGAATGGTTCGCCGATGCCGACGCCGACTGGCTGGGGCAGCACTGGGACCTCGTGCACGACTTGCAAGCCCCCCGCATCATCGACAACCGCCTGGTGATCGTGCGCACCGTGCGCGATGAAACCGATGTGCTGATCGGCCGCCAGTTCCTGTTGCTCGATGCGGCCACCATCAACAGCGAAGTGGTCGCATTCGGCCGCGATTTGGCGGGGGTGGTGCTGAGCATCACCCTGCTGCTGTTGCTGATGGCGGGGGTGTTGATCGGTTTCGTCAACCACCGGGTGGTCCAGCCGATGCGCAACATGACGAGCAAGATCCGCCATGCGATGGAGATGCAGCGCTTCGACCAGGCGATCAAGGTCACCCGGAGTGACGAGATCGGCGAGGTCAAAGGGTCGTTCAACGAGCTGATGAGGGCTTTGGCCGACGCGCTGGACAACGCCAACCGCACGGTGCAGGCCGTCGCGCAGGGCGATTTCGACGCCCGCATGAACGGCCATTACGTGGGCAGCCTGCGCGAGTTGCAGCGTGGCCTCAACCAGGCGCTGACCGACCTGCAGGGCACGCACACCGCCCTGTTGGAGGCCAACCAGGCCAAAAGTCTGTTCCTGGCCAACATGAGCCACGAAATCCGCACGCCCTTGAACGCCATCATCGGCATGGCGTATCTGGCGCTGAAAACCGAGTTAACCCAAGAGCAGCGCGAGTACGTGCAGCACATCCACGAAGCGGGCACACTGCTGCTGCGCATCGTCAACGACATCCTCGATTTCTCCAAGGTCGAAGCGGGCAAGCTGGAGCTGGAGCAGGTGCCGTTCCGCCTGGAGGACGTGCTCTCCAACGTGCTGGTGATGGTGCGCCAGGCGGCGGCCGCCAAGCAGCTGGACCTGGTGCTGGACCTGCGCTCGCCGCGCCTGGTTGGCTCGCAGGGCACGCTGGTGGGCGACCCGCTGCGGCTCGGCCAGATCCTGAGCAACCTGCTGTCGAATGCCGTGAAGTTCACTGCCACCGGCACGGTACGCCTCACGGTCGATGTCGACTCACCCCCAGGCCATGACCCGGTGGCCTTGCAGTTCTGCGTTGAAGACACCGGCATCGGCATGACGCCCGAGCAGCTCGCGCGGCTGTTCCAGGAGTTCACGCAGGCCGACGACTCGACCACCCGCCGCTTTGGCGGCACCGGCCTGGGTCTGGCCATTTCGCGTCGGCTGGCTCGCCTGATGGGCGGCGACCTCGTGGCCCACAGCCGCGAAGGAGTGGGTTCCCGCTTCGAGCTCACGCTGGCCTTGCCTGCCACCGACACCGAAACGACCACCCTCACGGTGCTGCCGGTGGACCAGCGCTGTCTGGTGGTGGACGACAATCCCCTGTCCGCCCAAGCCCTGGCGAACCTGCTGCAAACGCTCGATGCCGAGGTGCAGGTGGTTCAATCGGCCACCGCAGCACTCGATCTGCTGGCCGCAGGGCAGCGCTACGACCATGCGTTCATCGACTGGGTCATGCCTGGCATGGATGGCGAAGCCCTGTTGCAGGCGCTGCACGACCGTGGTGCCTTTTCCGCGCTGGGGCAGGTGGTGGTGGTGTCGGCCTACGACACCGCGGGCCTGCAGGCCGTGGCCAGCCGCTACGGGGTGGTCAAGGTGTTGAGCAAGCCTGTGCTGCCCGAGCACCTGCGCAGTGTGTTCCGTACCCCGACGGCCAGGCCGGCGGTTTTGCCGGCTGCGGCTGGCGCGACACCCCACGACTTGCAGGGCATGCGCGTGCTGCTGGTGGAGGACAACACCGTCAACCAGATGCTGGCGCGCAAGCTGATGGAGGCCAAGGGCGTGCAGGTGGACGTGGTGGGCGACGGCCAGCAGGCGCTGGACCGGCTGGACGAGCGGGGGCCGTTCCACTATCAGGTGGTGCTGATGGACTTGCAGATGCCGGTGATGGACGGTTACACCGCCGTCCAGCGGCTGCGTGCACAAAGCCGTTTTGAAGGGTTGCCCATCGTCGCGATGACCGCCCACGCCATGGCCGAGGATGTGGAGCGCTGTGCGGCCCTTGGGATGAACGAGCACTTGACCAAGCCCATACAGCCACAACGGCTGTACGAGACGCTGCAGCGCTTCCATCTGCGGCGGCCTGCCTGAGTCCGCCGCGCTCCCCCTAGCCTGGCGCCCTGACTCACACCTGCCAGATGCGCGGCGGGGGCGCCGTCAGGCCCCAGGCCGCTGCGCGCAACGCGCTCCACGCCTGCTGGCACAGCGCCATCACCGGCTCCACCAGTGGGCCCAGCACCCGCAGCACCAGCACCTGGTCGTTGGGGCAGGTGGCACCGGCCGCCAGCGGGGCCAGCCCGTCGGGCAGGCCGGCCCGCACCGCGTCCAGCAAGTGTTCGCGGTGCGTGCGCGACCACGGCGTGCCGCTGGCCAGCACCACCGTGGCGAGGCAGCGCCGACCGTCCAGGCCCAGCGGTGCATCCAGCAGCGCGCGGTCGTGGCCGTCCAGCCGCCCTTGCTCCAGCCACAGCCCGTCGATGGCCAGGTGCTGGTGCAGGCAACCGTGGTCGAACGGCTGCCCAGAGCCGGGCAGGCCGAGCGCGGTCACGTCCCAGGCCAGCAGCTCGGCCCCTGCGGCCAGCCGGGCGTTCAGGCGGTTGTGGCCGTGGCAGCCTGGGTAGGCAATCGTTTCCAGCGGCACCCATTCCAGCCGTGCGCCCTCGGCCAGGCGCAGGTCCACCTGCTGGGTGGCGGCCTCACCCTGCGAGCGGTAAAACCGCGTGGCCCCGGGGGTGGACACCAGGCCATGGGCGCCGGCCGCCACCTCCACCGTCACCGACAGGGTGTCACCCTGCACCAGCCCGCCCGGTGGGTGCACGATGACGTTGTGGCAGATGCCGGGGCCTTCAGGGTAGAGGCTGTGGAACAACCGCAGCGGGCCATGGTGGCGGTGGTGGACGACGGTGGTGTCGGCGCGGCGGGAATAGCTGAGGTCTAGGGACGCGTGCCAGGGCATGAAGTGGGGAGGGGGAAGCTGTGGGCAGTGGGCCGCGGCGTCAACGCACGCCGCTGGCAAACAGCCGAAGCAATTCCAATGCCAATCCCGGCTGCGCCTGGATGGCCTCGGGCTGGAAACCGTAGCGGAACCAGCGCGCGTGGTCGGGAAACCGTTCCGCATCGGCTGCACTCAGCGCGTGAAAGCCCATGCGCCAGTCCCCAAATTCCCGTTGCGGCACAGCGTGCTCGCTCATCACCAGCGTGCGCTTGTGCCGGGGGTCTTGCTGGATGCGGGCGTAGGTGGCGTCCACCGCCTCGGGCGGGCCTTCGAGCACCTGCAGGAACGAGCCCTCGGCGTACAGCAGCATGCCGGTGATGCCGTTGGCGGCATTGTGCTTTTGCGCCGAGGCCAGGATGGCGCTCAGTGTCTCGGGGTGGTCGTCGGTCGGGGTGCTGACGTAGATCAGCTGCTTGAGGCGTTCGGGCATGTCGCTCATTCCTTGTCGGCGTAGCTCAGCGCGATTTCGCGGAACTGGGCTTTGACCGCGTCGAAGGCGTCTACCACGTCGGGGTCGAAGTGTTTGCCCCGGCCCTGGAGGATGATCTCGCAGGCCTGTTCGTGGCTCATGGCGGGTTTGTACACCCGTTTGCTGATGAGGGCGTCGTACACGTCGGCCAGCGCCATGAGACGGGCCGACAGCGGAATCGCCTCGCCCGCCAGCCCCTGGGGGTAGCCCGAGCCGTCCCACTTTTCCTGGTGCGACAGCGCGATTTCCTTGGCCGGGCGCAGGAATTCCAGTTCGGTGCCCAGGGCCTCCTCGGCGCGGGCAATCGCGTTGTAGCCGATGGTGGTGTGGGTCTTCATGACCTCAAATTCCTCCGGCGTCAGGCGGCCGGGCTTGAGCAGGATGTGGTCGGGGATGCCCACCTTGCCAATGTCGTGCAGCGGGGCCGACTTGTACAGCAGCTGGATGTAGGCCGGGGTCAGCGTGGTCTGGAACTTGGGGTGCTGGCACAGCTGCTCGGCCAGGCAGCGCACGTAGCGCTGGGTGCGCAGGATGTGGTGGCCGGTCTCGTCGTCGCGGGTTTCGGCCATGGACGACAACGCCAGCACGGTCACGTCTTGCACGGCCTCGACCTGGCGGGTGCGGCGGGCCACCTCGGCTTCGAGGAAGGCGGCCTTGTCGCGCAGGAAGTCGGCCGAGGCCTTGACGAGCAGGTGGGTGTGCACCCGGGCCATCACGATCGGCGGGCTGATGGGTTTGGTGATGTAGTCCACCGCCCCGAGCGCCAGGCCGCGGGTTTCGTCTTCCACCTCGGCCTTGGCGGTGAGGAAGATGACCGGGATGTGATCGGTCTTGGGGTCGGCCTTGATGTGCTGCAGCACCTGGTACCCGTCCATGCCGGGCATCATGATGTCGAGCAGGATGAGCTGGGGCTGCGGGCCGGTGTGCAGCAGCTTGAGGGCGCGTTCGCCGCTGTTGGCCACCACCACGCGGTACTGGGTGCGCAACAGTTCGGTCATCAGGGCCAGGTTTTGCGGGGTGTCGTCCACCACCATCACGGTGGCGGAGGTGGGTTCCGGGCGCGGTTCAGTCGTCATGGGGGTGGGTGCTTGGTGCGGGTGTTTCGGTGGGCAGGTGAGGCCGGAGCAAGTTGGCTGCGGTTGCAAAATCAAACGTGCCTAGTGCCTTGAGCAGCTCAGCGTAACGGGGCCCCAGGTGGGTCTGCAAGCGGGGTGCGTGCCGGTGGGCCCAGGCTTGGGCCTGGGTGTCGCCAGCCTCCAGCAGGCGGTGCAGCTGTTGTATCACAGCCGCGAAGTCTTCGTCCGGGGCAGGGTGGGCGGGCGCCGTGGTCGCGGGAGGGGCAGTGTGTGGCGAAGGCTCGAGGGTGTTGTTCAACGCATCGACCAGGTCGTTGAGCGCCTGCGCCAGGGTTGCGAGGGCGGTGCGCGCCTGTGCCGTCTGTCTGTCGTGCTCGGCGCCCGAGGCGGCTTCTGAGAGATGTTCGGCCGGCCCGCGCAGGTGCTGGTCCAGCGCATCGGCCAGCGCCTGCACCTGGGTCGCGCCCAGGTTGCCCGCCACCCCCTTGAGGGTGTGGGCCAGCCGGTGCGCCAGCGCCCAGTCGCCGCCTTCCAGCGCCTGGCCGATGCGC
>JAUWAE010000037.1 GCA_030602185.1 Comamonadaceae bacterium | reverse complement strand
CCTTTTTTTTTGGCCCCCCCACCGTGGCCCTGGTTTTGGCGGGCCCGACGGCCCGGGGCGCCGGCCTGCCATTGGAGCCCGCCGCCCATGAACCGCTACCCCCTGTGGAAGTACGTGACCATCGTGGTCGCGCTCGTTATCGCCACGCTCTACACCTTGCCCAACTTCTTCGGGGAGGCGCCGGCGGTGCAGGTCTCTGCAGGCAAGGCCACGGTGCGGCTCGACGCCGAAACCGTGACCCGCGTCGAACAGGCCCTGGCGGCACAGAACATCACGGCCGCGGCCATCCAGTTCGATGGCCAGTCGGTCAAGGCCCGCTTCGAGTCCACCGACACCCAGATCCAGGCGCGCGATGCGATCGACCGCGCCTTGAATGCCGACCCGACCGACCCGACCCACGTGGTCGCGCTCAACCTGCTGCCGCGCACGCCCGCCTGGCTGCAGAGCCTGAGCGCCCAGCCCATGTACCTCGGGCTGGACCTGCGCGGCGGCGTGCACTTCCTGCTGCAGGTGGACATGCCCGGCGCGCTGGAGCGGCGCGCCGAGGTGATCGCCAGCGACCTGCGCACCGCCTTGCGCGACAAGAACATCCGCCACGGCGGCATCCGCCGCGAGGGGCAGACGGTGGTGCTGCGGCTGCGCGATGTCGAGACCGAGGCCGCCGCGCGCCGCGCGCTGGAAGACCAGTTCCCCGACCTGCTGCTGACCGAGTCTGCGCCAGGGGCGGCCGACCGCGAGCTGACCGCCACCCTGCGCCCCGAGGCGGCCCGCCGCATCCAGGAGCAGGCGCTCAAGCAGAACATCACCACCCTGCACAACCGCATCAACGAGCTCGGCGTGGCCGAACCGGTGATCCAGCAGCAGGGTCTGGACCGCATCGTCGTGCAGCTGCCCGGCGTGCAGGACACCGCCAAGGCCAAGGACATCCTGGGCCGCACCGCCACACTGGAGGTGCGGCTGGTGGACGAGAGCCCCGAGGGCCTGTCGGCCGAGCGCGGCAACGCCCCGGTGCCGTTCGGCTCGGAGCGCTACCTGGACCGCAACGGCCAGCCCGTCATCGTCAAGCGCGAGGTGTTGCTGACCGGTGAGAACCTGACCGACGCCCAGGCCGGTTTTGACAACCAGACGCAGGAAGCCGCCGTGCACCTGACGCTGGACGGCAAGGGGGCGCGCATTTTCCGCGACGTCACACGCGAGAACGTCGGCAAGCGCATGGCGATCCTGTTGTTCGAAAAGGGCAAGGGCGAGGTGGTCACCGCCCCGGTCATCCGCACCGAGATCGGCGGGGGGCGGGTGCAGATTTCGGGTCGCATGACCACGGTGGAGGCCAACGACACCGCGCTGCTGTTGCGCGCCGGCTCGCTGGCCGCGCCGATGGACATCATCGAAGAACGCACCATCGGCCCCAGCCTGGGGGCCGAGAACATCCAGATGGGCTTCAACAGCGTCACCTGGGGCTTTGTGGTGGTGGTGGTGTTCATGTGCGCCTACTACATGATGTTCGGGGTGTTTTCCAGTTTGGCGCTGGCGTTCAACCTGATGCTGCTGGTGGCGGTGCTGTCGATGCTGCAGGCCACGCTGACGCTGCCCGGCATGGCGGCCATGGCGCTGGCGCTGGGCATGGCGATCGACGCCAACGTGCTGATCAACGAGCGGGTGCGCGAGGAGTTGCGCAACGGCTCGGCACCGCAGACGGCCATCAACGCCGGTTACGACCACGCCTGGGGCACCATCCTGGACTCCAACATCACCTCGCTGCTGGCCGGGCTGGCGTTGCTGGCGTTCGGCTCGGGCCCGGTGCGCGGCTTTGCCGTGGTGCACTGCATCGGCATCCTCACCAGCATGTTCTCGGCGGTGTTCTTCTCGCGCGGCTTGGTCAACGCCTGGTATGGGCGGCAGAAGAAGCTCAAGAGCGTGTCCATCGGCACGGTGTGGACCCAGGGCCAGAAAACCCTGGCCAAGGACTGAACGGGCAGCACGACCATGGAATTCTTCCGCATCAAACAAGACATCCCGTTCATGCGGCACGCGCTGCTGCTGAACGCCATTTCCTTCGTCACCTTCCTGGCCGCGGTGTTCTTCCTCGTCACGCGAGGGCTGAACCTGTCGGTGGAGTTCACCGGTGGCACCGTGATCGAGGTGGCCTACGAGCAGCCTGCCGACCTGAGCGCGGTGCGCAAGGTGGTGGCCGACCTGGGCTACGCCGACGTGCCGGTGCAGAACTTTGGCACCTCGCGCGACGTGATGATGCGCCTGCCGCTGGTGCAGGGCCAGTCGTCGGGGCAGCAAAGCGAGCTGGTGCTGGCAGCGCTCAAGGCGCAGGACGCCACGGTGCAGCTCAAGCGGACCGAGTTCGTCGGGCCGCAGGTGGGCAAGGAGCTGGCCGAAGACGGCATCAAGGCCCTGGCTTTTGTGATCCTGGGCATCATGGTGTACCTCGCGTTCCGCTTCGAGTGGAAGTACGCGGTTTCGGCCATCGTGGCCAACCTGCACGACGTGGTCATCATCCTGGGCTTCTTCGCCTTCTTCCAGTGGGAGTTCTCGCTGGCCGTGCTGGCGGCGGTGCTGGCGGTGCTCGGGTATTCGGTCAACGAGTCGGTGGTGATCTTCGACCGCATCCGCGAGACCTTCAAGCGCCAGCGCAAGATGGACACCCGCGCCGTCATCGACCGCGCGATCACGTCCACCATGAGCCGTACCATCATCACCCACGGCTCGACCGAGATCATGGTCCTGTCCATGCTGCTGTTCGGCGGCCCCACGCTGCACTACTTCGCGCTGGCGCTGACCATCGGCATCATGTTCGGCATCTACTCGTCGGTGTTCGTGGCCACCGGCATGGCGATGTGGCTGGGTATCCGGCGCGAAGACCTGGTCAAGCCCACCAAGAAGGTCGAAGACCCGGACGACCCGAACGCCGGGGCCGCGGTCTGACGTTGCAGCCAAGGCCCGCGACCGGTCGCGGGCGTGTGGGCGCTGGCATACTGCGGACATGAACCCGTCGGAGCCCCCTTCGAACTCGCTCGCCGCCCAGGCGCGGCAGGTGTTCGTGCGCGAGCTGATCGATCACCTGCCCCAGGTGGCCGAGCGGGTGCAGGCCGATTTGCAGCAGCGGCTGGACGGCGCGGTGTTCGGCGAGGCCGCCCAGGTTCTGAATGACACCCTGATCCGGTTGCGTCGACTGGCCCCGCGCTGGCTGGAGCTGGCGCGCGAGCGCCTCAGCCGGTCGCTCAAATGGGCGCCGGCCGCGCGGGCGCCGGAGGCGCCGGCGTTGTCGCTGTTGGGCGAGGAGGTGGTGGAGAACCAGATCCTCACGGCCCGTGCGGCGCTTGCGGCGCTCGACAAGGGCAGTGAAGCGCTGAACGAACTGCGTCTGCGGTTGCAGCGGCTGGAGCTGACCGACGGGCTGGACCCGCGCGACCCGGTACAGGCGGCCAACGCGATGCAGGCGCTGGTCGATGCGTGGCTGGCTGCCGAGCTCACCCGCGCCGAATGGCAGGCGTGCCAGCACACCCTGCACGCCGCCCTGGCCCAGGCCGTGGCCCAGGCGTACCAGGATGCGAACCGTTTCTTGCTGACGCGTGGCGTCTTGCCCGAGATTGACCTGCGGGAGCTGGTGCGCCGATCGGGCCGTGCCGACGCTGCATCGCCCCGGGTGGCGGCCAGTCCCGCCGCCAGTTCGGGGGCGCCCAGCCGGCACAGTGGCCTGGGTGGCTTGACCCACGTCATGCCCCTGAGCAGCGCCGCGGCACGGGGTGGTGCGCCGGTACCGGCCGCGCCCTCTGCCGGGGGCGATGCCTTGTCGCAGTTGTCGAGTTTCGTGGCCCAGCGGGTGCCTGGTTTGCAGGCGTGGTTGCAGCCGTCGCCCTCGCCTGGCCCGGCCTCGGGTGGCGCGGCACCGGGCGGCGTGGCGCCCGAAGTCCCGATGGCCCCCGGGCCGGCCCCGGCGTGGTTGCGCTCGGTCGCGGTGCCCGCGGTCGACTGGAGCAGCCTGGACGCCGGTGCCGCCGGCGTGAAGGCCCAGGCGCGGGCCCTGAAGCAGGCCGCCAGCACCGACGAAGAAAAGGCCCTGATCGAGCTGGTGGCCCTGATCTTCGACGGCATCCTGAGCGAAGACCGCATCCCGGCCAGCATCCGCGTCTGGTTTGCCCGGCTGCAAATGCCGGTGTTGCGCCATGCCTTGAGCGATCCCACCTTCCTGAGCTCGGAAGCACACCCTGCGCGGGTCTTGATCGACCGCATGGGGGCCTGCGTGCTCGGCTTCGACCCGACCGTGCCCCTGGTGGACCTGGAGGCAGAGATCAAGCGCATCGTGCAGGTGATCGAACAGTACCCGGAAACCGGGCGGCGGGTGTTCGAGCTGATGCTGGACGAATTCCAGGGCTTTCTGGGGCAGGCGGTGCGCCAGCAGCCGCAATGGCGCCGCGTCACCGACGTGGCGACCCAGCTGGAGCAGCGTGGCACCCTGACCGTGCAGTACACCATCGAGCTGCGTCGCCTGCTCGACGGCGTGCCGGTGCACGACGGTCTGCGCGACTTCCTGTTCCAAACCTGGGCCGAAGTGATGGCGCAGGCGGCGGTGGCCTATGGCCCCGACGACGAACGGGCCAAGCGGGTGCGCCAGCTGGCCGCCGACCTGTTGTGGGCCGCTGGCGCCAAACCCAGCCGCCACGAGCGGGCCCAGGTGATCGCCCGTGTGCCCGGCCTGATGGGCCAGCTGCGCGACGGTCTGGCACTGTTGGGGCTCGACGCCGAGCGGCAGGAGGCCGCGATCCAACCCGTCAGCGAGGCCTTGGCTGCGGCGTTCGTGGCCCGCACCGCCCCGATCGATGCGGGCTGGCTGTCGGGGCTGACCGAGCAGCTGGAACGGCTGGAAGGCGCGTTCGATGCCTCGTCCGACGAGCCCGTGCCACTGGACCGCGACAGCATCGAGCTGCTCACCGGTGAAGACGCCAGCCAGGTGACGGTGCTGCCCAACCCGGAGCAGCCGGTGCCCAAGCACCTGTTGGCCTGGGCGGCGGCCTTGCCTGTGGGCGGGGGGTTCCGGCTCGACCACAATGGCCAGGAGGTGACCGTGCAGCTGGTGTGGGTGAGCCCGCGCCGGCAGCTGTACCTGCTGGCCCCGGCGAGCCGGCAGGCCTATTTGCTGACCCAGGCGCGGGTGGCGCAGTACCTCAAGGCGGGTTTGTTGCGGGCCACCCAGTCCGAGCCACTCACGGCCCAGGCCTCGCGCCAGGCGCTGGAAAAGCTCCAGGCCAACCCGGAGCGCCTGCTGGCCTGAGCGGTGGCCTCAGCCTTGGGCGAGGCGCTGGAACAGGCCACCCGGCAGGCGTTGCAGCCGGCCCTCGAGCTCCAGCGTCAACAGCTCGGCCTGCAGCGTGGCGGTGTCCAGGCCGGTGCGGGCCTGCAGGGCGTCCAGCCCTACCGGGTCGTACCCCAGCGCTGCGAGCAGGGGGGTGTCTTGTTCCTGCCGCGTGGGGTGGACCTGGGTGGCTGGCGCGGGGTCGGCCAGTCGCAGATCTTCCAGGATGTCCTGGGCCGACTCGACCAGCTTGGCGCCCTGGCGGATGAGGGCGTGGCAGCCGCGCGCCTGCGGCGCGTGGATGGAGCCCGGGATGGCGAACACCTCGCGGCCCATCTCGGTGGCGAGGTGGGCGGTGATGAGCGAGCCCGACTGCACCGCCGCCTCCACCACCAGCGTACCCATGGACAGGCCGGCGATGACGCGGTTGCGTTTGGGGAAATTGGGGGCCAGCGGCGGCGTGCCCAGCGGGTATTCGCTGATCAGCGCGCCTTGCTCCGCGATGCGGTGGGCCAGGGCCAGGTGGCGCCGGGGGTAGACCCGGTCCAGCCCGGTGCCGACCACCGCCAGCGTGGGGCCGCCACCGTCGAGGGCGCCCTGGTGGGCTGCGCCGTCCACCCCCAGTGCCAGACCCGACACCACGCACAGACCGCGCTCGGCCAGGGCGTGGGCGAACAGGCGGGCGTTGTCGATGCCCTGGGGGGTGGGGTTGCGGCTGCCCACAATGGCCAGCTTGCGGGGGTGGCGCAGCGCCTCGGCCTGGCCCAGCAGGTACAGCAGCAGGGGTGGGTCCTCGGTTTGCAGCAGTTCCGCCGGGTAGCTCGGGTCGCCCAGCGTGAGCACCTGGTGGCGGCTGTCGGACGCCAGCCAGGTCTGGGTGCGTTCGCACTGTGCGGCCCACTCGGGGGGCGTGGCCGCGAGCGACTCGGCCAGCCGTGGGCCCACCACGGCACTCCAGGCCGCCGGGTTTTGCTGGAACACGGCTTGCGGGCTGGCGAACGCGGCCAGCAGCTTGCGGGCATGGGTGTTGCCCACGCCAGGCGTGGCCAACAGGCGCAACCAGGCGCCCAGTTCCGCGTCGGTCATGGGGCCGTCGCGGTCAGGGGTTGACGAAGCGGTCGCCCACCTTCACGCCGTCGGTGATCTGCAGCACCAGCGCGTACGACACCCGTTCGAAGGTGCGGAACACGATCATCAGGCCGTTGCGCTCGCCGGGCAGCTGCAGGGTGGGGCGGGCCTCATCGGTGGTGTCGGTCACGCGGTTGGCGTCTTTCAGCACGGCGAGCACATGGCCGCGTTCCAGCCCGTCGCGGGCGCCGCGGTTGAGCACGACCACCTGGTTCTGACCGGCAAAACGCACCGCGTTGCCGTGCACCTTGACGATCAGGCCGTTCTGCGCCGTGGCGGGGGGGTGCGGCACGTAGGTTGGCACCTCGCGTGGGGGCTCGGGCAGCAGGCGGTCGCCGACCCGGATTTCTTCCTTGGACAGCGTGATTTGCACCGTGGCGGGCTCGATTTCCTCGGCCGTGCCCGGCCGCAGGGTCTCGCTGCGCACCAGCTCCGACTGGCCGATGAACTGGGCCTCGTAGCCCAGTACCTCGCCGCTGGCCGGGTCGGTCAGGGGCACGGCGTTGCGGTAGATGCGGTGGCGGCGCGGCTGGCCCGGCTCGAGCGTGAGGGCGGCGCCCTGCAGCGCTTCGCCCGGGCCGTACTGGCCGCGCGCATAGGCGCGGTCGCCGCGGCTGAGCAGCACCCGGTTTTCCGGGGCGGCCACGAAACGGGGGGCGCGGGAGTGCACTGCCTCGTCCACCACGATGGACTCGGTGAGGAAAGGCTCGATGACGTTCAGCGGGATCGGCGGGATGGCGCCACTGTCCAGCGCCTCGGCGCGCACGCGGGGCGAGAGCTTGACCGTCGGCACCTGCCCTTCGAAGCTCAGGATGGCGCGGTCGCCCACGCGCGTCAGCACCAGCACCTGCCCGGGGTAGATCAGGTGCGGGTTGCGGATTTGCTGCAGGTTCATGCCCCACAGCTCGGGCCAGCGCCACGGCCGCTTGAGGAAGATCCCGGAAATCGCCCAGAGCGTGTCGCCGCGCTTGACCGTGTAACGCTCGGGCGCGTCGGGGGCCAGTTCGCTCAGCGGCACACCGGCCTGGGCGACCTGCTGGGCGGTGCCGCGCTGGCCCGGGGTGATGGGATAGTTGGGGAAGCTCTGGGCCGACACGGCGCCGACGGCGAGGGCAGCGACGAGGGCGGCGCCCCAGCGACCGAGCCCGGCACCCACCGGCCCGAGGGGGCGGGCTGGCACAGCCCCGTGGCCGCCGCGGTTGGCGGCGGATGGAATGGTGTTCATCGGCATGTCCTTGGCCCCGGATACCGTCCCCCGCCGGAAGTGCGTGTGCGCATCAGTCCCTCCCTGGCTGGACGTGTTGTGGTGTTGAATGTCTGGAGATTTTGCGTTCAAGCCCCATTTATGGCAATGATATCGCCAGCCTGTCGCCCCCCGAAGGCCTGAAAGTGGCGAAAATACCGACATTCCCGGCGCCACGGTGGCGCCCACCGACGATGAACGATCCCGAACTGCTGCCCATCCTCCGTTATCCCGACCCGCGCCTGCACACGGTGGCACGGCCGATCACTGCCGTGGACGACCGGGTCCGCGCCATCATTCCCCGCATGTTGGCGACCATGTACGCCGCCCACGGCATCGGGCTGGCCGCCACCCAGGTCGACATCCATGAGCGCCTGATCGTCATCGACGTGAGCGAAGAGCGCGACCAGCCCATGGTGCTGATCAACCCCGAGATCGAGTGGGCCAGCCCCGAAACCCGCAAGGGCGAGGAGGGTTGCCTGTCGGTGCCCGGCATTTACGACGGGGTGGAGCGCTCGGTGGCGGTGCGTGTGCGTGCGCTCGATGGCGAAGGCCACAGCCGGGTGATCGAAGCCGAAGGCATGCTGGCGGTCTGCATCCAGCACGAGATGGACCACCTGATGGGCAAGGTGTTTGTGGAGTACCTGTCGCCGCTCAAGCGCAACCGCATCAAGACCAAGCTGCTCAAGGCCGAGCGGGCTGCCCACGCGTGAGGGCACGCGCATGAAAGTGGTGTTCGCCGGCACGCCGGAGTTCGCGGCGGTGGCGCTGGAGGCCCTGTTGCGTGCCGGCTTCGAGGTGCCTCTGGTGCTGACGCAGCCCGACCGGCCTGCCGGGCGTGGCATGAAATTGCAGGCCTCGGCCGTCAAGCAGCTGGCGCAGCGGCACGGCATCGCGGTGGCGCAGCCGCGCGGCCTGCGGCTCGACGGCAAGTTCGCTGACGACGCGGCGCAAGCGCAAACCGCACTCGAAGCGACCGGTGCCGACGCGATGGTCGTGGCCGCCTACGGCCTGATCCTGCCGCGTTGGGTGCTGGCGTGGCCGCGCCTGGGGTGCCTGAACATCCACGCGTCGCTGCTGCCGCGCTGGCGCGGGGCGGCACCGATCCACCGCGCCATCGAGGCCGGCGATGCCGCCACCGGCGTCACCATCATGCAGATGGACGAGGGCCTGGACACCGGCGACATGCTGCTGGCCGAGCGCGAAACCATCCGGCCCGACGACACCACCGGCACGCTGCACGACCGCTTGGCTGCCTTGGGCGGGCGGCTGGTGGTGGAGGCGCTTGAGCTGGCCGCGTGCGGTGGCCTGCGCCCGGTGCCCCAGCCTGCCGAAGGCGTCACCTACGCCCACAAGATCGACAAGGCCGAGGCGCAGATCGACTGGTCGCAGCCGGCCGAGACGCTGGCGCGGCGGGTGCGGGCGTTCAACCCCTTTCCCGGGGCGAGCACGGCCTGGGCCGGGGAGGCGCTGAAAGTCTGGGCCGCCGAGGCGCACCCCGCGGGCGCTGTGGCACCAGCCCCCGGGACCGTGTGCTCGGCCGACGCGACCGGGGTGCGGGTCCAGACCGGCGACGGCGTGCTGTGCCTGACCGAGCTGCAGCGCGCCGGTGGCAAACGCCTGCGGGCGGCCGATTTCCTGCGCGGCCACGACCTGACCGTGGGCACCCGGCTCGGGGGCTGAGGCCCTCCGCCCGGCCAGACCGCCCATGTTTTTCAAACCTCAGCACCGCCGCCTGCCCGAGTTCGGCGAGGGCGTGCGCGACCAGGCGGCCGTGGCCACCGGCATCGCAGCCTGGGGGCTGATGACCGGTGTCGCCATGGTCCAGTCGGGGTTGAGCCTCTTCGAGGCGGTGGCCATGACGCTGATCGTCTATGCCGGCAGTGCGCAGCTCACGGCGGTGCCACTGATGGCCTCCGGCGCACCGCTGTGGGTGGTGCTGGCCGCGGCGTTCTGCGTCAACCTGCGTTTTGTGGTGTTTTCGGCCCACCTGCGCCCCTACCTGATGCACCTGCCACGCGGCGAGCGGCTGATGACGGGTTACGTGACCGGCGACCTGAGCTACGTCTTCTTTGCGCGCCGTTACCCCCACCCGGCCACCGACGCTGAGGGCCGCGACCGCCAGCTGGCCTACCTGGCCGGCAACTGCGCGGTGAACTACCTGGCGTGGATGGCGGCCAGCCTGCTGGGCATCGTGCTGGCCAACGCCATTCCCACCGCCTGGGGGCTGGGGTTCGCCGGCATCCTGGCCTTGCTGGGTGTGGGGTGCTCCCTGGCCACATCGCGCCTGCGCATGGTCTCGGCCGGGGTGGCGGGCGCCGCTGCGGTGGCGGCCTGGGCCTTGCCGCTGAAGCTGCACATCGTGGTGGCGATCGCCGCGGCCGTGGCGGTGTGCCTGGTGCTGGAATCGCACGGGCCGCGGTGGCTGCGTGGGCAACCGGTGACCCCCCATGGCTGAGACCGACGCCTGGACCCTGCTCACCATCGTGGCCCTGGGGGTGGTGACCGTGGTCACACGGGGTTTTTTCTTCTTCTCCAGCCGCCCGTGGCAGCTGCCGCACTGGGCCGAGCGCGGGTTGCAGTACGCCCCGATCGCGGCCCTGGCCGCGGTGGTGATCCCCGAGGTCGTGGCCGATCAGGGGCAGCTGGTGCAGACCTGGCGCGACGCCCGCCTGTTCGCCGCGGCCGCGGGCATGGCGTGGTTCTTCTGGCGCGGTGGGGTGCTTGGCACCATCGTCTGCGGCATGGCGGTGTACCTGCCGCTGCGCCTGCTCTGGGGCTGGTGAGCGTCAGGCGCCAGAGCGCGCAGCGGCCGCGGCCACGCAGTGGGCCATCACTTCCTGCAGCTGCTGCTTTTGCACGGGTTTCGACAAGAAGGCGTCCATGCCCGCCTCGCGGGCCTGTTCCTGCGCCTCGTTCATGACGTCGGCTGTCAGGGCGATGATGGGCACCCGCGCCCGCCCGCTGGGCAACGCCCGGATGTGCCGGGTGGCGCTCAGGCCGTCCATCTCGGGCATGTGGATGTCCATCAGCACGAGGTCGAAATCGTGGTCGCGGGCCAGGGCCAGGGCCTCGACGCCGTTTTCGGCGAACTGGACCTGGTGACCGAGCTTTTCCAGCAACAGACCGACGAACTTCCGGTTGACCGGGTGGTCTTCGGCCACCAGCACCCGCCAGGTCAAGGCGGTGGGGGCCGGCGGCAGGGTCGGGCGTTCCGGTGGTGGCGTGAACACCGCCACCCCCTCGGCCGGGGCGCGCACGACCGGGGGCTCGCAGGGCGGCGTCAGCAGGGTGAGGGTGAAGGTCGAGCCCGCGCCCTTGTCGCTCTGTACCGTGATGTCGCCGCCCATCATGCGGGCGAGCGTGCGGGAGATCTCCAGTCCCAGGCCGGTGCCGCCAAACTGCCGGGTGATGGAGTCGTCGGCTTGGTGAAAGCGCTGGAACAGTTGCTGCACGGTCTCGGTGTCCATGCCGATGCCGGTGTCGCTCACGGTCACCGTCCAGGCGATGCCGTCCGGGCCGGGGGTGCCGCGCAGGGCCACGGTGATGTGGCCTGTGGCCGTGAACTTGACGGCGTTGCTCAGCAGGTTGAGCAGGATCTGCCGCACCCGGGTCGGGTCGCTGCGGACCCAGCAGGGGCCCGCGGGGTCGGCGGTGAAGCGCAGCTCCAGCCCCTTGCGCCGCGCCTGCGACAGCATCAGCTGGTGGATTTCACCCACGAGGCTGGTCATGTCCACCGGCTCGGGGTGGATCTTCATCTTGCCGGCATCGAGCGCCGACATGTCCAGGATGTCGTTGAGCAGTGCCAGCAAGTGCTGCGCCGAGCTGCGCGCCGTCTGCAGCTGGTCGCGCTGGGCCGCGTTGAGTTCGCTGTCTTCCAGCACGCTGAGCATGCCGAGCATGCCGTTGAACGGGGTGCGCAGCTCGTGGCTCATGTTGGCCAAGAACTGGCTCTTGGCGCGGTTGGCCCGTTCGGCCTGGTCGCGGGCTTCGACCAGGGCGCTGTTGAGCGCCTCCAGGGCCAGCCGTTCACGCACCTGGCGGCGGTGCCGGCTCACCAGGGCCGCCGCCGCAATGGCCAGCGCCAGCACCTGCAGGCCCACCAGCCAGCCGATCATGCGGTTTTGCTCGCGCACCACCGCCACCTGCTGCTCCACCAGGCTGCTCACCAGGCTGTTGGCCGCGAACGACAGCGCCTGCAGGTCGGGGCCGAGGTCGATCATGGTCTCGAGCACCGCCTCCAGCGCCGCGCGGTGCGTGTCGGGGCGCTCCAGCAGCGGCTCGATGTCCTCCACCAGCGCGATCAGGCGCGGCAGCAGGGCGGTGTACTCGCGCCGCTCCCGCAGCCGCTCGGTGCTCGGGTTGGCCTGCAGCAGCGCCACGCGACTGGCCAAGATGTCGTAGCGGACCAGCAGCGCGTCCCAGTCGGGCGTTTCACGGGTGTGCAGGGCGACCCGCAGTTCGTTGCGGAAGCGCAGGTATTCGCGCTCGAGCTGGAAGGCCAGCGCGGTGGTCGAGTCGGCCTGCAGCCGGGCGGTCGCTTCGACCGACGCCGACTGCCGCAACGACACCGCCGAGATCACCGCCAACCCGGCCGTGAGCACAATGATCGTCAGGGACAGCCAAAGCAGGAAGCTGCGGCTGTCTTTGCGGGTCGGCATGGGGCGCGGCCTTATTCGATGTCGAGCGACTTCAGCTGCCAGATGGAGCGTTCGTAGTAGGTGGCGCTCTTCAGCTCCGGCCGGCTGTCAAACGGGTAGACGATGAAGATCGGCCCGCGCGAGCGCACCGACATCGGCTCGCCGTTCATGCGCACCGCCATGATGACGTCGAACTTCTCGGCGTCGGACGCCGGGATCGAGATGCGGTAGTCGTTCAGCGCGGTGGCGCGGATCGTCTGCCCCTGGGCCTTCACCAGCGCCAGCACATCGCGCAGCAGCGGACCGGTGAAGCGGATGGGCTGGTTTTCCCACGGTGTGAGGGTGGTGAAGGTGGTCTGCGGCAGGGCTTCCAGCGCGGCCATGTCAAGCACCGCGGTATTGCCCTGGTTGTGTGCACCGATCTGACCTTTGACCGTCAGCACCACTTTGCCCGTGGGGGGCGGCAGCACGCCTTTGGCGAGGGTGGCCAGCGGTGCGGCAAGCACCAGCGACGCGGCACAGGCGAGCACGCGCCTGCGTGAAATGATGTCTTTCATCTGTAGATATTGAGACAAATGCGATGCCGCGATGTTAGTCGAAATGCCGATCACCGGGTCTGTGGAGCGACTGGCCGGAGGTGTTGGTCAGCCGGCCGTGCTGCGGGCCCGCTGAGCGAACTCCTCGCGCAGGGCGCGCAGTTTCGCGCGCGGGTCTTCCTTCACCGTGGCCTGGTCGAGCGCCATCTCTTCGATGAAGCGGCTGGGCTGGCCGGGCACCATTTCGCGGCCTTTCTTGCGCCGCTTGAGCCAGCTCACCACCAGCGTGTGCTGCGCGCGGGTGATGCCCACGTACATCAGGCGCCGCTCTTCCTGGATGCGCAAGGCTAAGGCGTCGGCGCTGCCTTCCTCGTCGGGCTTGAAGGGCAGCAGCCCCTCGTTGACGCCGGCGAGGATGACGTGCGGCCACTCCAGCCCCTTGGAGGCGTGCAGGGTGGACAGCGTCACCACGTCCTGGTCCTGCTCGCGCTCAGAAATGGTAGAAATGAGCGCAATGGTTTGCGCCACTTCGAGCAGGGTCTTGGGTTCGCGTTCGGTGGTGATGCCTCCGGTGTCGTCGATCTGCCCGCCGCAGCGCTGCGCCACCCAGTCGCAAAAGTCGATCACGTTGCCCCAGCGCGCCGCGGCGACCTTGTCGCTCTCTTCGCTGTCCAGCAGGTATTGCTCGTAACCGATGGTCTTGAGCCAGTCGTCCAGGAAGGCTTTGGCGGCTTCGTGGCCGGTGGTGTGGCGGGCGCGGTGCTCCAGGTCGTTGAGGTAGCGGCCGAACTCGTGCAGCCCGTGCACCGCGCGCGCGGGCAGGGCGGCCTGCAGCGAATGCGAGAACAGCGCCTCGAACAGGCTGACCTTGTACTGCGTGGCAAAGGCGCCGAGCTGCGCCAGCGTCTGGTGGCCGATGCCGCGCTTGGGCGTGGTGATGGCGCGCAAAAAAGCGGGGTCGTCGTCGTTGTTGACCAGCAGGCGCAGCCAGGCGCACAGGTCCTTGATTTCGGCGCGGTCGAAAAAGCTCTGGCCCCCCGAGACCTTGTACGGGATCTGCGCCTTGCGCAACGCGGTTTCCAGCGCACGGGCCTGGTGGTTGGCGCGGTAGAGGATGGCGAAATCCTTGAACGCCTTGTACTTGCCGCCGGTGCTGCCGGCCGCGGCCGACCCGGCGCGGATACTCTGGATGCGTGCCACCGCGCGCTCGGCCTCGTGGTCTTCGGTGTCGCAGGCCTGTACCCGTACCGGCTCGCCTTCGCCCAGTTCGCTCCACAGCGTCTTGGGGAACAGTTTGGGGTTGGGGCCGATGACGTTGTTGGCCGCGCGCAGGATGGCGCTGGTGGAGCGGTAGTTCTGCTCCAGCTTGATGACCTTGAGCTCGGGGAAGTCCTGCGGCAGCTTCTTCAGGTTGTCCAGCGTGGCGCCGCGCCAGCCGTAGATGGACTGGTCGTCGTCGCCCACGGCGGTGAAGCGGCCGCGCTCGCCCACCAGCAGCTTGAGCAGCTCGTACTGGGTGGCGTTGGTGTCCTGGTATTCGTCCACCAGCACGTGGCCGAGCTGCTTCTGCCACTTCTCGCGCACCGGGGTGTGCTGCTGCAGCAACTTCAGCGGCAGGCTGATCAGGTCGTCAAAGTCCACGCTCTGGTAGGCGGCCAGGCGCTCCTGGTACTTGGCCATGACCAGCGCGATCACGCGCTCGTTCTCGTCGCGGGCCTGGGCCAGCGCCTGCTCGGCGTTCAGCCCGGCGCTCTTCCAGCCGCTGATAGTCCACTGCCACTGGCGCGCGGTGGCCGCGTCGGTGGTGCCGCCGCAATCCTTCAGGATGGCCGTGATGTCGTCGGTGTCGAGGATGGAAAACTGCTGCTTGAGGCCCAGTACGGCGCCGTCTTCGCGCAGCAGTCGCACGCCCAGCGAGTGGAAGGTGCAGATCACCACGTCCTTGGCCGGCTTGCCCACCAGTTGCCGGGCGCGCTCGCGCATTTCGGCCGCAGCCTTGTTGGTAAAGGTGATGGCCGCGATGCGGTTCGCTGCCAGCCCGGCCTGGATGAGGCGGGCGATCTTGTGGGTGATGACGCGGGTTTTGCCCGACCCCGCCCCGGCCAGCACCAGGCAGGGCCCGGCCAGGTGATTGACGGCGTCGAGCTGGGCGATGTTGAGGCCGGCAGACATGGGAGCAGAGCAAACCAAAGCGCCCGATCATACCGGGCGTGCTTGGCGCGCGTCGCCTAGGCGTCAGTGGTGGGGTGGGGGTGCTTGGCCCTGGCCGGTGGTGCCGGGTCGCGCCTGCGACAATCGGCCGGTGCTTACCGTCCTGCTCGTCACATTCCCTTTCTTCGCGCTGGTGCTCGCCGGTTTCGTGGCCGCGCGCCGGCGCATGCTGCCGCTCGAAGCCATCCCGGGCCTGAACGCCTTCGTGCTGTTTTTTGCGCTGCCGGCCATGCTCTACCGCTTCGGCTCCACCACGCCCATCGCGCAGCTGCTGGACGCCGCGGTGTTTGGCGTTTACCTGCTGTGCGGGCTGGTGATGGTGGCGCTGGCGATCGCGGTCACCCGACGCGGCCGCATCGGCTGGAACGACGCGGCCCTGGGGGCGCTGGTGGCGGCGTTCCCCAACACCGGCTTCATGGGCGTGCCGCTGCTGGCCGCCCTGATGGGGCCCGAGAGCGTGGGCACGGTGATCGTGGTCATTCTGGTCGACATGGTGGTGACCAGCTCGCTGTGCATTGCCCTGTCGCGGCTGGACGAAGGCGAGGGGGGGGCGATGGCGGCGGCGGGCAAGGCCCTGCGCGGCGTCGTGGCCAACCCCATGCCCTGGGCCATCGGTCTGGGGGCAGTGGCCTCGGCGGTGCAGTTCACGCTGCCGGCGCCGGTGGAAAAAACCGTCTGGCTGCTGGCGGATGCGGCGTCGCCGGTGGCGCTGTTCACCATTGGGGCGGTGCTGGCGCGCTCGCAGATGCAGGCCGACCACCCCATGCCCCTGGGGGACTACGTGCCGGTGGCGATGATGAAGCTGTTCCTGCACCCGCTGCTGGTGTGGGCGGCCGGGACCGCGGCCATCGCCATGGGGGTGCCGCTGTCGCCGCAGGCATTCACCGTGATGGTGTTGGTGGCAGCCTTGCCCAGTGCCAGCAACGTGTCGCTGCTGGCCGAGCGTTTCGGGGCGGACAACGGCCGCATCGCGCGGATCATCCTGGTGTCCACGGCGCTGGCGTTCCTGACGTTTTCGGGGGCGGTGGCGCTGTTGCGCGGCTGAGCGCCGCGCGGCCGGTTTTACAGGCTGAGCGGGTCGACGTCGATGGCCCAGCGGATCAGGCCTTTGGCTTCGGGCCGTGCCCGGGTCGCGTGCAGCACGGGTTGCCAGGCCTTCAAAAAGGCCTGCAGCGCAGGGCGTGAATGGCTCTCCACCAGCATCTGGGCGCGTTCCACGTTAGCCACGCGCTGCACCGCCATGGGCACCGCGGGGTAGAGCGTGAGGTGTTCGCGCCCGGGCAGCCCATCGCTGGCCTGTGCCGCCAGGGTCAGCCACGCCTGGGCAGCGTCCTGGGTGCGGGCTTCGGCGCGCACCAGGGCCTGGTGGCCAAACGGGGGCATCTGCGCGGCTTCGCGTTCTTCCAGCTGCTGGGCGGCAAAGGCCGGGTAGTCGTGGCGGGCCAGCGCAGCAAACAGCGGGTGCTGGGGGTACCAGGTTTGCACCCACAGTTCCACCGC
>JAUWAE010000041.1 GCA_030602185.1 Comamonadaceae bacterium | reverse complement strand
GTGACGTCGGCCTGGGCCTCGGCCACGCATTCCTCGGTCGTGCGCACGCTGGAGCCGATTTCCAGCCCCACGTCCCAGCATTCACCAATGAAGTGCTCAATGGCGGACTTCAGCGCCGGCTGGTCGTCGAGCGACAGCCCGGTGGGCACGAGCAGCAGCACGTCCACATCGGAATAAGGAAACAGCTCGCCGCGCCCGTAGCCGCCCACCGCCACCAGGGCAAAGTCGGCTGGCAGGGCCGCACGGCGCCACAGGGTGCGCAATACCCCGTCGGTGAGTTTGGCCAGCTGGCGCAGTTTGGGGTGGATGCCCCGAGCACCCACCCGGACGCCTGCGATCTGCTGCAGGACCTCGGCCTTGCCTTGCCGGTAAGCCTGGCGCAGGCTCTGCAGGGCTTCCCGGGCGGCGGGCTCGGCCGTCATGCCTGGGCTGCAGCGACGAAGGCCGGTGGCGCAGGCGTCCCGGCCGACAGCGTGAGGACCTCGTAGCCCGTGTCGGTACACAGCACCGTGTGCTCCCATTGGGCCGACAGCGAGCGGTCCTTGGTGACGATGGTCCAGCCATCGTTCATCTCCCGGATCTCTCGCCGGCCCTGATTGATCATGGGCTCGATGGTGAAGGTCATGCCGGCCTGCAATTCCATGCCGGTACCCGGCTTGCCATAGTGCAGGATCTGGGGGTCTTCGTGGAACTTCTGGCCGATGCCATGGCCGCAAAACTCACGCACCACCGAGTAGCCCGCCCCTTCGGCAAACTGCTGGATGGCGTACCCGATGTCGCCCAGTCTCACCCCGGGGCGCACCATCTCGATGCCTTTCCACATGGCGTCGTAGGTCACCTCGCACAGCCGGCGGGCATGGGGTGCGGCCTCGCCCACCAGGAACATGCGGCTGGTGTCCCCGTGCCAGCCGTCTTTGATGACGGTGATGTCGATGTTGACGATGTCGCCTTTTTTCAGCGGCTTGTCGTTGGGGATGCCGTGGCAGATGACCTGGTTGACCGAGGTGCAGATGCTCTTGGGGTAGGGAATGTAGCCATTGGGCGCGTAATTCAGCGGCGCCGGGATGGCCTGCTGGACCCCGACGATGTAGTCGTGGGCAATTTTGTCGAGCTCGTTGGTGGTGACCCCAGGCCGCACGTACGGTGTGAGGTGGTCGAGCACTTCGGCGGCGAGCCGGCCGGCGGTGCGCATGGCGGCGATGCCTGCCGCGTCCTTGATGGTGACGGTCATGGTCGGTCCGGCGAACCGGAAGGTGGGCCAGCGCCGAGGGGCGCGAGCGTTGGCCGCGGGTGAAACACACATTGCAACAGAACGGGCCCCCGCCATTCCCCACGGGCGACCCGTCTGGCCGCCGCTGGCGGCATCGAAGAGCGGCCAACAGGGCAAGGGCCCCAAGTTTACTCACTTCGATGCCGGCGGCGCAGCCCAAGGGACAATGCGCCCGGTGCCGCAGGACCTAGTCCAACAGAGGTATTTACAGGCCCGGTATCACGGCGCACACTGCGTGCGACTGGCAGCATTGGCCAGATGTCCACTTACTTGCCCATTTGACCATGAACTGGTTCGACCGCTACACCATCAAAGCACGCCTTCTGGCATCGTTCGCCTTCCTGTTGCTGCTCTTTGCTGCGGTCATCGCCTCGGCCTGGGTCAGTGGGCGCAACACCCAGGCCACGGTTCGGCAGATCGTCGACCTGGAGATGGTCAAGTACGAAATCGTGGCGGACATCGACAGCTTGACCAAGGGGAACGCGCGCAACACGATGCAGCTGTTCGTCTCGCCGGCATCAGACCGCCCAGCCATCCGCCAGCGCATGGGGCAGGTTCGGCAGACCCTCGACGGGCTCTTTGAGCGGCTGGAGCCCATGCTGGTTCGACCTGAGGGCAAGGCGCTGTTCAACGAGATGCGCAGCCGGCGCCAGGAGTTCGCCGCCGCGTTCACCGAAGCCGCCAATACGCTGGACAACGAGCCCGAGCGGGCCCAACAAATGATGATGGATCGCGTGCTGCCTGCGATCGATGCGTTGGCAGCCCCCGTGGACGCACTGAAAGACTTTCAGTTGAACGTGGCGAAAGAGGCCGGCGACCGGCTTGAGCTGGAGGTGCGGCGTCAGAACCAGCTCAACCTGCTGGCTGGTGTGGTGGCGGGCGTGTTCGTGGTGTTGCTGGCGGCCATGCTGATCCGCTCGATCATGCAGCCCTTGCAGCATGCGATGGCCGTGGCCGAGAAAGTCGGGCAGGGTGACCTCACCATGCCCATCGTCACCTCCGGGCGCCATGAATTGACCCGCCTGCTCGAATCCATGCGGACGATGCAGCAGCACCTGTCGCGCGTGATGCAGCGCATTCAGGAGAGCTCCACCAACGTGGCGGCGGCCTCGTCGCAAATTGCGGCCGCCAACCTGGACCTGAGCGCACGCACCGAGGCGCAAGCGAGCTCCCTTGAGCAGACGGCCGCCTCCATGGAAGAAATGACGGCTTCGGTGCAGCAGAACCAGCAGGTCACCCACACCGCGACCCGGCTGGCCGGCGATGCAACCCGTCAGGCCCAGGAGGTGGGGCGGCTGGTGGACAACGTGGTGTCAACGATTCGGGAGCTGCACGGCTCTTCCCAGAAGATCAACGACATCATCAGCGTCATTGACAGCATTGCCTTCCAGACGAACATACTGGCGCTGAATGCCGCGGTGGAAGCCGCGCGGGCCGGCGAGCAGGGGCGGGGTTTTGCGGTGGTGGCGGCCGAAGTGCGGGCGCTGGCCCAACGCTCGGCCCAGGCGGCACAGGAAATCAAGTCCATCATCCAACTCAATGCCGAGCGCATGTCCAGCGGCGCCGAACTGGCCGAGCAGGCCGGTGGCGCCGTGAGCGCCGTGGTGGGTGCCATCGAGCGGGTCAACGCCACCGTGGCCGATGTGGCCATGTCGACGCGCGAGCAGTCCAGCGGCATCGATCAGATCGGCCAGGCGGTCATGCAGCTCGACCAGGCCACCCAGCAGAATGCCGCTCTGGTGGAGGAAACGTCGGCCGCCACCACCAACCTCGACGAGCAGGTGCAGTCGCTCAAGCAGCAGATCAACCAGTTCAGGCTCTGAGGCCGACGGTCTGGCTGGCGGGCCGGCGAAGCTGCAAGGCTTCGCCGGCCTTTGCCTTTACAGCCGGCTGAAGAAAGCGTCGATGGCCGGGCGGGGGCGCGGACGGCGCTCCTCGGCGATGTGCCCGATGCTGACGAAACAGACCGCTTCTTCGTGGTCACGAAGGCGGAACAGCTGGCGGATGGCGGCCGATTGCAGGGCCTTGCCGCTGGTCAGGCCGCTGCCCAGGCCCATGGCGGTGGCCTGCAGCAGCATGTTCTGGATGGCTGCGCCGGCCGAAATCAGCCGCTCGGCGTCGGGGACGTCATGGCCGGGCAGGGCCTTTTGCAACACGGCCAGCAGCAGCCACGGCGAGCGGTAGGCTTTGTCGCGGGCCATTTGCTGTTCATCGGCCGTCGCCTGAGGGTCGCGCTCCAGCAGCGCCGCGCAGAACGCCTGCGCCAGGTGGGGCCGTTGTTCCGTCGTGATTTCCACCAGCCGCCAGGGCAGTATCTGGTCGTGGTCGGGCGCCGCAGCGGCGGCCGACAGGATTTTCTGGCGTTGCCCGGGATCCGGGCCCGGCCCCACGAGGCGCTTGGGCAGGGTGGTGCGCCGGCTGTGGATGAGGGTTTCCGCCCAGTTGGCGGCTTCTTGGGTAGGCGTGTATCGCATGTCCATGGCAGGGAAAAAACGTCAGGGTCAGCCGGGGCGGCCATCGAGCCGCGGCTTGCCGTACCAGCCAATGAGCCGCAAGGCCCAGGGCACCACGGTAACCGACCAGAGGCTGGCCGCCACGACGGTCAGCAGTGCATAGTGTTCCGGGCCGAGCAGGGCCGCAGCCACCCGGGTCACCGTGGCCACCTGCAGCACGACAAACAAGCCCCAGACCATCGAGTCGGCCACCAGTGTGCGCCCGCCGTGGCCGCAAGACACCCGCGTGACCATGGCCAGCAGCAGCGACCCCAAAAACCCCATGGTGGTGATGTGCAGGGCCCCCAGCGTCCAACTGGCATTGCCCGTGATCTGTGCCCAGAAATGCCCGCTGGCGTCCAGCAGGAAGCCAAGGCCCAACCACAGGAAGCCGATGTGCAACATGGCCAGCAGCCGGATGCGCAGGCTCTGCACCAGGCCCCAGACAAAGGCCAGCCACAGCAGCACCAGCCCGGTGACCAGCATCCAGAAACTGCTGACCACCCGCCAGACCGGCCAGTCCAGCCCCGCCCAGTCGAACCAGAGGGTGATGAGCTTGTGGGCCAGCGCGATGACCAGGAAGATCAGCACCCACATGGGGCGCCAGGCGGCCACCATGGGCAAAGCGCTCGAGGTGAAAAACGGGATCATGCGGTGCGCTACCGTGACGTACACCAGCACCACGTAGGCCCACAGGCCGCTCTGGATGAAGGTTCGGCCCAGGTCGGTCTGGCCGGTGGCGACCGAGGCGAGCAGGCCACCCACCGCCAACAGGCCGAGCAGGCCTGCGACGGCGATCAATCGGGCATGGATCTGGTCTGGGGCCTTGCTCGCGCGGATCAATCGCAGGAACATGAGCTGGTGGATGAGCAACCCCAGGCCAGCCAGCCCGCCGCCCAGCAGCGCCAGCGGTACGTCCAGCTGGCCGCCGATCAGCCACAGGACCCAGCCCAGGGCCTGTAACAGCACACCGGCTAGCAACTGGCGGGCGCCAGGCGCCTCCACCTGCAGCCACTTGGGGCCTGCCGTGAACAGGAAACCGGCAAAAAACAATGGGGCAAAGCCAAAGGTCATCGTGGCCCCATGCACCAGCGTGGGAGAGAGGGCCGCACCCGTGCCCGGCCCGCCGGGCCACCAGCCGATGCGCGCCAACTGCACACCCAGCCACCAGAGGCTGCCAACGATCAACAGCAGGTGTGCGCAGGCAAACGACAGCCGATGGGGGGCGTGCAACAACCGCTCCCACGCCCAGGGCGCGGGAGCGGTATGGCTAGGTGCAGGTGGGTGCATGGTCAGGCACACGGGATAGCGCAGGGCCGGAGCGCCGACGCGGGTGGGAAAGAGGACAGTCAGGGACACCACTGTGCCGGGCTTCGAGACAATGCGCTATCCTTCTGTTGGTGGGAAATGCCCCACAGGGGGCTGTCGCTGGGTGGGCCGGCTAGTTCTTCGGAACTAGGTCCTCCCGAGGTTTTGTGGCTCACAATCGATCCATAGACCACGCACGATGCGCAAGCGCCGACTTTCCACCCAATTCCTCGTCCTGGGGGCTGCCCTTCTGGTGCTGGCCCTGCTGTCCATTGGCTCGACCATGTGGATCACGCAAAAGCTGGAGGGCGGGGCGGCGGCGGTCAACGAGGCGGGCCGCCTGCGGATGCAGGCTTGGCGCCTGGTGGTGATGACGGGTACGGCGCGTGAGGGCACCCTGCCCGACGAATTGCTGACCGAGTTCGAGACCACGCTGACGGACCTGCATCAAGGCGTGCCCGAGCGGCCGCTGCTGGTACCGTGGAACAGCGACACGCGGACACGGTTTGAAGAAATGCGCCAGACCTGGACTGCGCTGTCGCCTGCCCTGGAGGCGTGGCGGGCCGAATCCGTTGGTCCTTCGACCGTCATTCAGGAAGTGGACCGCTTTGTTCAGGAAGTGGACCAGTTCGTGCTTGCCATTGAGCGCGTGCTGGTCCGTCTGGGCTCGACGCTCAAGTTTTTGCAGTTCGTCATGATGGCCCTCGCCGTGGCGGGCACCATTCTGGCGCTCTACGTGGGGTACCTGTATGTGGTGTTCCCCGTCCACCGCCTGCGTGAGGGCCTGGCCCGCATCCAGTCGGGCGATTTTCAGGTCCGCGTCGAGCCGGAGGTGCACAACGAGTTCAGTGACCTGGCCGAGGGCTTCAACCACATGGCCCGCACGCTGGGCGAGCTGTATTCGGCCCTGGAGCGCAAGGTCGAGTCCAAGACGCGCGACCTGGAGGCCGAACAAGAGCGCTTGCGGGTGCTGTACGAAGTCAGCAGCTTCCTCATTGACGCCCGCACGCTGGAAGACAGTGCCCGGGGCTTTGCACAGCGCCTGCGTGCGTTCAGCCAGGCCGATGCCGTTGCTGTCCGCTGGTCGGACGAAACCAACCAGCGTTACCTGATGCTTGGCAGCGATCGGTTGCCGCAGGACCTGGTGGAGGAGGAGCGCTGCATCGAGGCTGGCCTGTGTGCCTGCGGTCAACCGCAGGCCACAGCGCGCACCCGGGTCATCCCGATCATCAGCGAAGACGATCAGCGTCTGGGCACCTGTGCCAAGCTGGGCTACACCAGTCTGATTAGTGTGCCGATCCGTGCCCAAGACCGGGTGTTGGGTGAAATTGACCTGTTTTACCAGCGCGAGGCCACACTGACGGTGGCCGACAAGCACCTCTACGACACCTTGGCCAGCCAGCTGGCCACCGCGGTGGAGAACCTGCGCAACGCCGCGTTGTTGCGAGAGTCGGCGGTGAGCGAAGAGCGCGCCATGATCGCCCGCGAACTGCACGACTCCATCGCCCAGTCGCTCGCCTTCCTCAAGATCCAGGTGGCCTTGCTGCGGCAGTCGCTGCAGCGCGAGGACGCGCACGCGACCGCCGGCATCGTCAACGAGATCGATGAGGGCCTGCGCGAGAGCACCAGCGACGTCCGCGAGCTGCTGGTTCACTTCCGTACCCGTGCGAATGGCGACGACATGGAGGAAGCCTTGCGCACCACGATGAAGAAGTTCGAACACCAAAGTGGCCTGGTGGCTCACCTTTCGATCCGCGGGCACGCCGTGGCGCTGCCGCCCGACACGCAGTTGCAGGTGCTGCACGTCGTGCAGGAGGCCTTGTCGAACGTGCGCAAGCATGCCCGCGCTACGGAGGTGTGGGTCGATGTGGACAAAGGCCCGCCGTGGCGTTTCACGGTGCGCGACAATGGCCGGGGGTTCGAGCCGCAACCCCCGGGGCCGGACGACACGCATGTGGGCTTGCACATCATGCGCGAGCGGGCCGAGCGCATCGGCGCGCGGGTGCGTGTCCTCTCTGTGCCCGAGGAAGGTACGGAAGTGATGCTGGAATTGCAGGGTTGAAACATGACACAGACGGGGATGCCAATTCGATTGCTGGTGGTGGACGATCACAACCTGTTCCGGCGTGGGTTGGTGGCATTGCTGGCCCAGGACACGCGCTTCCGGGTGGTGGGCGAGGCGGCCGACGCCAGCCAGGCCATCACGGCGGTGCGCCAGCTGACGCCCGATCTGGTGCTTCTCGACAACCACATGCCGGGCGTGCTGGGGATACACGCGATTGCCGACCTGAAGGCCGCTCACCCCGGCGTGCGGGTGGTGATGCTGACAGTGAGCGAAAGCGCCGACGACCTGGCGGCCGCCCTGCGCGCCGGCGCGGAAGGCTACCTGCTGAAGACGGTGGACACCCAGGTGCTGTGCGACCACATCCAGCGCGTTTGGGAGGGGGATTCGGTCATCAGCCCCGAGATGATGGGCAAGGTCGTGTCCCTGTTGCGGCAAGCCATGCCCGCGGCGCCTGCGCCTGGCGACGCGGAGGATGCAAGCGTGCCGCCCAGTACGCCGTCGGAGGACGTGGGGCGGCGCGAAGTGATGCTTGTCTCGGCCGACGATCCGATCCACAGCCTCTCACCGCGGGAAACTGAAATTCTCAAACGGATCGCCAAGGGCGACAGCAACAAGCACATTGCCCGCGCATTCGACATTGCCGAAACGACGGTCAAGATCCACGTGCAGCACATCTTGCGCAAGCTCGAGCTGACCAACCGGGTCCACGCGGCGGTCTACGCCACCGAGCGCGGCGTCGTCTGACGGCATCGTCTGCAGCGACCGCTACCAGTTCGTGATGCCACGGCGCTCGCGCATGCGCCGGCCGATCTGGTCGAGCTGCGTGTCGTTCAGAACGCGTTGCGCCAATGGCAGCAGTTCGGTCTCTTCCAGGTCGATGTGTTTTTGGTAAAAATCGCAAAAATCCAAAGCCTGTTGCTCGTCCAGGCGGTCCGCCCGCGCCTCGGCCACCGCAGTCAGCGCGAGTCGCAGTGCTTGCCAGCGCAGCTCCAGTACCCGGTGCTCGTCGCGCAGCCGTTGCGTCAGCGCCTGAGCAACCACGGCGTCTGCGCCTGCCGCTGCTTGCAGCAGGGCAGGGAACAGGTCCTGCTCCTCGTCGTCGTGGTGGTGCGGGGCGGCAAGGTCGAAATAGCGCATCACCGCCGTGGCGGCAGCGCGGGCGTCGGCATCGTTGCCGTGGTGGATGAGGTGGCGAAGCAGCCGCTGCAGGGTGGTGCACTGGGCCTGCACCCGTCCGTGGCAGGCGGACAGCATCTCGAGCGGGACTTCGGTGCTGGCGGAGGGGCTGCTGAATCCGGGCAGCGATACCTGGGATGAACTCATGGGGTCAGCTTAGCCGGCGACGGCGCCATTGTGGAAGACATCTACCCCCGAATACTTCTTCTGGACAGGCGCACTGTGCGTCAGAAGGATGTTCGCCGTGTCCGAGAAACCTCAAAGTTCGTGTGTGATTTCAGGCGTTTTGCCTGGGTGCATTCAGGAGGTATCAGGAGAAATCATGGACATCATGCTGGCGTACGACCATTCACGCAACTCGCGCATCGCGCTGGATGCGGTTAAGCGACTTTTTGCCACCGAGCGCCCGATGGTGACGCTCATTTCCGTCATTGAGGAGCCGGGCAGCAACACCAGCTCGGGCGATGAGATGTTCGAGGCGCAGTACCAGGAGCAAAA
Organism: Comamonadaceae bacterium; assembly: GCA_030602185.1. Lineage (GTDB taxonomy): Bacteria > Pseudomonadota > Gammaproteobacteria > Burkholderiales > Burkholderiaceae_C > JAUWAE01. The sequence goes on along the minus strand of JAUWAE010000041.1, from coordinate 7,166 downwards.
GCGCGGCGCCGAGGCGGCCGCGGCCGAGCTCGTGGCCGAGGGCTTTCAGGCCAAGGTCCTGTTTGCCGAAGGTGACGCGAGAAAAATGATCCTGCGCGCGACCCAGGAGCGCCAGCCCGATCTGCTGGTCCTGGCACGCCACTCGTACAAGCCCGACGGCAACTTCATCACCCGCCGCCTGGATGCGCTGGTCGAGGAATTCGATCACATGACCTTCGGGTCCGTCAGTGCCTTCCTGGCGCGGCGCGTGCAATGCCCGCTGCTCATCGTCCCCACCCACGCGGAGTAAGGGCCAACAACCCCCAAGCCGACACCCATCATGCAAGTCAGTGACCTGTTCCGGTTCAAGAACCGGGAAATCAAGGCGCTCCACCTGACCTGGATCGCTTTCTTCATCTGCTTTTACGTCTGGTTCAACATGGCGCCGCTGGCGTCGTCGATGCTCAAATCGGTGGGCTGGTTGACCAAGGACGACATACGGCTGTTTGCCATTGCCAACGTGGCATTGACGATTCCCGCCCGGATCATTGTGGGCATGGCGCTGGACCGTTTCGGGCCCCGGCGCGTGTTCTCCATCCTGATGGTCATCATGGCCGCACCCACGCTGGTGTTCGCCCTGGGCGACACCAAGGAGCAACTGTTCGTCTCGCGGCTGGTGCTCAGCTCGGTGGGGGCCAGCTTCGTGGTCGGCATTCACATGACGGCGCTGTGGTTCAAGCCGCGCGACATCGGCTTTGCCGAAGGCTTCTATGCCGGCTGGGGCAACTTTGGCTCCGCCGCCGCCGCCATGACGCTGCCGACCATTGCGCTGACCTTCTTTGGCGGCCCCGACGGCTGGCGCTATGCGGTGGCCCTGTCGGGTGTGATCATGGGCCTGTACGGGGTGATGTACTGGTTTGCCATCACCGATGGGCCGACCGCCGACACCCACAAAAAACCGCGCAAGGCCGCGGCGCTGGAGGTCTCGAGCTACCGCGACCTCATCATGCTGGCCATCATGACCGTGCCCATGGTCGGCATTCTGGCGATACTGGTGTGGCGCGTGCAGCGCACCGGCTACATCGACGAGATCACCGCCTGGGCCTGTTACCTGGCCATTGCCGTGGTGATCCTGTACCAGCTCTACCAGGTGTTCCGGGTCAACCTGCCCATTCTGAAGAAAGGCGTGCCACACGACGACCGCTACCCCTTCAGCTCGGTGGCGGCGCTCAATACCACCTACTTTGCCAATTTCGGCGCCGAGCTGGCTGTGGTCTCCATGTTGCCGATGTTCTTTGAGGAAACCTGGGGCCTCACCGCCGCTGCGGCTGGCCTGATCGCCTCCACCTTTGCCTTCGTGAACCTGTTTGCCCGGCCCATGGGGGGGCTGGTGTCGGACCGCTTCGGCAACCGCCGGTTTGTCATGCTGGCCTACATGCTGGGCATCGCCATCGGGTTTGCCTTGATGGGCATGATGAACAGCAAGTGGCCGCTCGTGATCGCGGTGGTCATCACCGTCGGTTGCTCCTTCTTCGTGCAAGGGGCCGAGGGGGCGACGTTCGGCATCATCCCGTCGATCAAGCGGCGCCTCACTGGTCAGATTTCCGGCATGGCAGGCGCCTATGGCAACGTGGGGGCCGTGTTTTACCTGTTCGTCTTCATGTTCGTGACGCCTTCGCAGTTCTTCATGATCATCGCCGCCGGCGCGTTCATCAGCTGGGTGGTGTGCCTGGTCTGGCTCAAGGAGCCCGAGGGCGGTTTTGGAGACGAGTACGTGATCTCGTCGGTGGACCTGGCGATTGCGGAAGAGGCCAAGCACAAGCGCGAGGCCCAGGAGCAACTGGCCCTGGTCTTTCAGGGCAGCGAGAAGGTGGAGCTGGCCGACCGTGGGGACGGCGTCACCGTGACGGCGCGGTTCCGCAGCGTCGAGGACCTGCGGCTGCTGATGAAGCGGCTGGAGCAACAGGGGGTGTTGAGCCGCACCTGAGCGCCATCGTTCGCTCGCTCAGCCTAAAGGGCCGCCCGTGTGGTGGCCCTTTGTCTTGGGGCGGCCGAACCTGCGGCGGCGCCTCACCGGCCTGGGGCGGTAGTACTCCTTTTGGACGATGGGCCCTGGCGGGCATCGCTCTTTCAGAACGGTTCGGGCATTCCTCCGAAGGATGTTCACCACGGCCTCGTCCAAGCACAGTGGAGCCTGTTGCGCTGGGCCCCGTCGGACCCAGACAAGCAATGCAGAAAGGCAATCAACATGGCAAGAATCCAGAACTGGAAACCGGAAGACCCGGTTTTCTGGGAGCAGACCGGCAAGGCGTTGGCCTGGCGCACCTGCGGGATCACGACGTTTTCCCTCATCTTTTCCTTTGCGACCTGGTTCGTCATGAGCGCCGTGGTGGTGCGCATGCCGGCCATCGGTTTCAAGTTCACCACCACCGAGCTGTTCTGGCTGGCGGCCATGCCCGGCCTCGCCTCGGGGATCTTGCGCCTGATCCATTCCAACTTCATCCCGGTGCTGGGTACCCGGCCGGTGGTCAGCATTTCCACCATCATCAAGATCGTGCCAATGATCTGGCTGGGCTACGCGATCCAGGACCTCGAAACGCCATACGCCACCTTCCTGATCATTGCCTTCCTGTGCGGCATGGGCGGTGGCGACTTCTCGTCCTTCATGCCTTCCACCAGCATCTTCTTCCCGAAGCGGCTGCAGGGGCTGGCCATGGGCATCCAGGCCGGCATCGGTAATTTTGGGGTGTCGGTGGTGCAGTTTGTGGCCCCCTGGATCATCGGGTTTGCTGTGGTGGGCGGTGCGGTGGGTGGCCCCCAGCTGTTCACCAAAGCCGACCCGGTGCGGGGCGCCATCACCGTGACCAAGAGCGAAGCCGGCATCGTCACCGACGTGGTGGCCCAGCGGCCCGACCTGGTGCCGGCGCTGCAGGTGGAGCGCGCCGACGACGGCAGCCTCAAGAACGTCACTTTGGCCGCGGCCGAAGGCGTCAAGCTGTTCGAGTCCACGGTGGAGCGTGACGCGACCGGTGCCATCGAAGCGGTCAAGTCCACGCCCGGCCTGCGGCTGGACGTTAAGCGCAACGACGCCGGCGCCATCACCGACGTGGCGCTGCGCAGCGTGGTGCAAAAGCCGATGTGGCTGCAGAACGCGGCGTTCATCTGGGTGCCTTTTTTGGTGCTCGCCTTCTTGCTGTGTGTGTTCTTCCTGCGCAGCATCCAGGTGCCCACCCGTGGCTTCATGGGGCAGTTCGAGATCCTGAGCAGCCGCAACCGTGCCCGCGTCCACACCTGGAACTGCACGATGACCTACATCTGCTCGTTCGGCTCGTTCTCGGGGTTCTCGGCCGCGTTCCCGATGCTGATCAAGACCTTGTACGGGGGCTTTGACGGCGCGCCCGACCCGCTGACCTACGCTTACCTGGGCCCGCTGATCGGTGGCCTGGTGCGCATGCTCACCGGTGGCTTCTTCGACAAGATCGGCGGCAGCAAGGGCATGCAGTGGACCACGGTGGGCCAGATCGCCGGTGTGCTGTTCCTGATTTTTGGCGGCTACCTGACCCCGACCAGCCTGGAGCAGTTCAGCGGCTTCCTGTACGGCATGCTGTGGATCTTCCTGATGTCTGGCATCAACAACGCGGCCACCTTCCGCCAGTACCCCATCGTGTTCGCGTACTCGCCCGCCAAGGGGGCCCAGATGCTGGGCTGGACCGGTGCCTGGGCGGCGTTCGGCCCCTTCGTGTGGAACGCGCTGATCGGCACCTCCATCGACAAGACAGGGACCGTGATCGCCTTCTTTGCCGGTTGCGCGCTGTTCTACGTGTACTCGCTGCTCATCAACTGGTGGTACTACACCCGCAAGGGCGCCGAGCGCTTCGACTACGGCAATGCCGGCGGCACCTGGTGGGACCGGTTGCCCAAGGCCGAGCAGGAGCGCATGAAGCGCATTGACCTGGGCCAGGCGGCCTGACGAGGGGAAACGACGATGGATCCCGTGATCAATGCCGGCGCCGTGCTGTACGGTCTGTTGCTGGTGGTGGGCACCTTCGTGCGTACCCCCGTCACCGAAGCCCTGCGCATCGACGCGCTGTTCATCCCCCAGGCGGGGGACAGCAGCCGCCCCCTCAACCTCTTGCTGGGCTTGCTCATCGCGGGCTACGGCGCCTGGTCGCTCTGGCGCGCCTGACGCCCCCGCCCACCCCCGATCCCTCAGAAGGACACACATCATGAGCCATTTCCTTGACCGACTGACCCATTTCAACCTGCCGAAGGAAACCTTCTCGGAAGGCCATGGGCAGGTCACCAACGAAGACCGCACCTGGGAAGACGCCTACCGCAACCGCTGGGCACACGACAAGGTGGTGCGATCCACCCATGGCGTGAACTGCACCGGTTCTTGCTCGTGGAAGATCTACGTGAAGGGCGGCATCGTCACCTGGGAAACGCAGCAGACCGACTACCCCCGCACCCGTTGGGACATGCCCAACCACGAACCGCGCGGCTGCGCCCGTGGTGCCAGCTACAGCTGGTACCTGTACAGCGCCAACCGGGTGAAGTACCCCATGGTGCGTGGCCGCCTGCTGGAGCGCTGGCGTGCCGCCCTGAAGGTGGCCAAGACCCCTGTGGACGCCTGGGCCCTGATCGTGGAAGACGAGGCCGCCCGCAAGGACTACCAGCAGGTGCGCGGCATGGGTGGCTTTGTGCGCTCCAGCTGGGACGAGGTCAACCAGCTGATCGCCAGCGCCAACGTCTACACCATCAAGAAGCATGGGCCCGACCGCATCATCGGCTTTTCGCCCATCCCGGCCATGTCCATGGTCAGCTACGCCGCCGGCAGCCGCTACCTGAGCCTGCTGGGCGGCGTGTGCATGAGCTTTTACGACTGGTACTGCGACCTCCCGCCGGCCAGCCCGCAGATCTGGGGCGAGCAGACCGACGTGCCCGAATCGGCCGACTGGTACAACTCCAGCTTCATCATTGCGTGGGGCTCCAACGTGCCGCAGACGCGCACGCCGGACGCCCACTTCTTCACCGAGGTGCGCTACAAGGGCACCAAGACGGTGGCCGTGACGCCCGACTACTCCGAGGTGGCCAAGCTGTCGGACCTGTGGCTGCACCCCAAGCAGGGTACCGATGCGGCCCTGGCCATGGCCATGGGCCACGTGGTGTTGAAGGAGTTCTACTTCCCCGACAACGGCAAGCGCAGCACCTACTTCGACGACTACGCCCGCCGCTACACCGACCTGCCGATGCTGGTCATGCTCAAGGAGCAGACTCTGCCGGATGGCACTACCACCCTGGTGCCCGACCGCTACCTGCGCGCCAGCGACTTCAACGGCAAGCTGGGTCAGGCCAACAACCCCGAGTGGAAAACCATCGCCTTCGACGCCGATGGCAAGGCGGTGTTGCCCAACGGCTCCATCGGCTTTCGCTGGGGCCCCGAGGGCCGGGAAGACACCGGCAAGTGGAACCTGGAATCCAAAGAGGCGCGCGAGGGCGACGAAGTCAGACTGAAGCTGTCGGTGCTGGAAGACGGTGGCCAGCCGCACGAGGTGGTGGAAGTCGGCTTCCCGTACTTTGGCGGGCAACAGACGCCGCACTTCACGGCCAACGCCGCCACCGGCGACGTGAACCGCGCCAAGGTGCCGGCCGTGAAGCTGCGCCTGGGCAAGGCCGGCGAAGAGCGTTATGCCCTGGTGGCCACCGTGTTCGACCTGCAGGTGGCGCAGTACGGCATCGACCGGGGCCTGGGCAGCGGCGCCAAGGGCTACGACGACAACGCCCCCTACACCCCCGCCTGGCAGGAAACCATCACCGGGGTGCCGCGTGAACAGGTCGTCACCGTGGCGCGCCAGTTTGCCGATAACGCCGACAAGACGCACGGCAAGTCCATGGTCATCATCGGCGCGGCCATGAACCACTGGTACCACGCCGACATGAACTACCGCGGCGTGATCAACCTGCTGATGATGTGCGGTTGCATCGGCCAGAGCGGCGGTGGCTGGGCGCACTACGTGGGCCAGGAAAAGCTGCGCCCGCAGACCGGCTGGACCGCGCTGGCCTTTGCGCTGGACTGGATCCGCCCGCCGCGCCAGCAGAACTCCACCAGTTTCTTCTACGCCCACACCGACCAGTGGCGCTACGAAAAGCTGGACGTGGGCGACATCGTCTCGCCACTGGCCGACAAGGCGCAGTTTGGCGGCAGCATGATCGACTACAACGTGCGCGCAGAGCGCATGGGCTGGTTGCCCAGCGCGCCGCAGCTCAAGACCAACCCGCTGCAGGTGGTGAAGTACGCCAGCGCCGCCGGCCTGGACCCGAAAGACTACCTGGTCAAGGCGCTGCGCGACGGCACGGTGGAAATGAGCTGCGAGGACCCGGATGCGCCGCAGAACTGGCCGCGCAACCTGTTCGTGTGGCGTTCCAACCTGCTGGGCTCCAGCGGCAAGGGCCACGAGTACTTCTGCAAACACCTGCTGGGCACCGAAAACGGCGTGCAAGGCAAGGACCTGGGCCACGACGAGGCCAAGCCCAAGGAAGTGAAGTGGCACGCCGAGGCGCCGCAGGGCAAGCTCGACCTGCTGGTGACGCTGGACTTCCGCATGTCCACCACCTGCCTGTACAGCGACATCGTGCTGCCCACGGCCAGCTGGTACGAGAAGAACGATCTCAACACCAGCGACATGCACCCCTTCATCCACCCGCTGTCTGCAGCGGTGGACCCGGTGTGGCAATCCAAGAGCGACTGGGAAATCTACAAGGGCTTTGCCAAGGCCTTCAGCGAGGTGTGCGTGGGCCACCTGGGCGTGGAAAAGGAGGTGGTGCTCACCCCCCTGATGCACGACAGCCCCGCCGAGCTGGCACAGCCCTTTGAGGTGAAGGAGTGGAAGAAGGGCGAATGCGACCTGATTCCTGGCAAGACGGCCCCGCAGATCACCGTGGTGGAACGCGACTACCCGAACGTGTACAAGCGCTTCACGGCGCTGGGCCCCTTGATGAACAAGGTGGGCAACGGCGGCAAGGGCAGTGCGTGGAAAACCGAGACCGAAGTCAAGCAGCTCGGTGAGCTCAACGGCGTGACGCAGGAAGACGGCGCCACCCAGGGCATGCCCAAGATCGTGACCGACATCGACGCCTGCGAGGTGATCCTGCAGCTGGCGCCCGAAACCAACGGCCACGTGGCGGTG
>JAUWAE010000193.1 GCA_030602185.1 Comamonadaceae bacterium | reverse complement strand
CTGGGCGGGGAGGAGTTTGCGGTGCTGCTGCCCAACACCGACGTGACCGAGGCGCTGCGGGTGGCCGAGCGCATGCGGTTGGCGGTGGCCAGCGGCAACCTGCAAGCCGATGGGGAGTTGCTGCGCTACACCGCCAGCTTTGGCGTGGCGGCGTTCGACCCGCGCGAACTCAGTCTCAACCGCTTCATCGACCGGGCCGACGCGGCGCTCTACGAGGCGAAGCGGTCCGGGCGCAACCGGGTGGAGCTGGCGCCGGCCCTGCCAGCCTGAACGGGCTTCAACCCAGCCGTGCGCGGTGCCGTTCGATCTGCGCCTGCACCTGGGCGGGCGCGGTGCCACCCAGGGTGTTGCGGGCGTTCAGCGAGCCGCGCAGGCTCAGGCATTCGTACACGTCTTTTTCGATCAGCGGGTGGAAGCCCTGCAGCACCGCCAGCGGCAGTTCCGACAGGTCGCAGGCGTGGCTGGTGGCGGCTTTCACGGCGTGAGCGACCGTTTCGTGCGCGTCGCGGAAGGGCACGCCCTTCTTCACCAGGTAGTCGGCCAGGTCGGTGGCGGTGGCGTAGCCCTTGAGTGCCGCCTGCTTCATCGCCTCGCGGTTCACGGTGATGCCGCCTTCCTTCTGCCCGGTGGCCGGGTTCACCTGCCCGCCAATCATCTCGGCGAAGATGCGCAGCGTGTCCTTCAGCGTGTCCACCGTGTCGAACAGCGGTTCCTTGTCTTCCTGGTTGTCCTTGTTGTAGGCCAGGGGCTGGCCCTTCATCAGGGTGATCAGGCCCATCAGGTGGCCCACCACGCGCCCGGTCTTGCCGCGCGCCAGTTCGGGCACGTCGGGGTTCTTCTTCTGCGGCATGATCGAGCTGCCGGTGGTGAAGCGGTCGGCAATGCGGATGAAGCCGAAGTTCTGGCTCATCCAGATGATGAGTTCTTCGCTCAGGCGGCTGATGTGCACCATCGTCAGCGACGCGGCGGCGGTGAATTCGATGGCGAAATCGCGGTCGCTCACGCCGTCCAGGCTGTTCTGGCACACCTGGGCCACGCCGTGCTCGTCCACCATGCCCAGGGTGCGGGCCACGCGCTCGCGGTCCAGCGGGTAGGTGGTGCCGGCCAGCGCGGCGCTGCCCAGCGGCAGGCGGTTGGTGCGGCGGCGCACGTCGGCCATGCGCTCGGCGTCGCGGGCGAACATTTCCACGTAGGCCAGCAGGTGGTGGCCAAAGCTCACCGGTTGGGCCACCTGCAGGTGGGTGAAGCCGGGCAGGATCACGTCCACGTTGCGGGCGGCAATCTCCACCAGAGCCTTCTGCAGGTCGGTCAGCAGGCCGCCAATCAGGTCGATTTCGCCGCGCAGCCACAGGCGCACGTCGGTGGCCACCTGGTCGTTGCGGCTGCGGCCGGTGTGCAGGCGCTTGCCGGCGTCGCCCACCAGCTGGGTCAGGCGGGCCTCGATGTTGAGGTGCACGTCTTCCAGGTCCAGCTTCCATTCGAACGTGCCGGATTCGATTTCCTGCGTGATCTGCGCCATGCCCCGCTGGATGGCGGCCAGGTCGTCGGCGCTGATGATGCCCTGCGCCGCCAGCATGTCGGCGTGCGCCAGGCTGCCGGCGATGTCGGCCTGCCACAGGCGCTTGTCGAAGAACACGCTGGCGGTGTAGCGCTTGACCAACTCGCTCATCGGTTCCGAAAACAGAGCGGACCAGGCCTGGGATTTGGTGTCGAGTTGGTTCTGGGACATGGTGTGGACTGGCCGGTTGCCCGTGGCAACGGCAAAATGGATGACGAAAGGACGCCGTGGCGCAAGCCTGCCATTTTATCGGGCTGGCCCCGGCCAGGCCCGTGAACCCGAAGGGAGTTTCCATGACGATGCGCATCCTGATCGGGGACGACGAGCCGCTGGCGCGCTCGCGCCTGCGCGACCTGTTGTCCGATTGCCCGTTGCCGGCCGGCATGGCGGGCCTGAGCGTGGACGAGGCCAGCCACGCGGTGCAGGCGATGGAGCAGCTGCAGCACCGCCCGTGGGACGTGGTGCTGCTCGACATCCATATGCCCGGGATGGACGGGTTGTCGCTGGCCCGCCATCTGCAGGCCTTGCCCGAGCCGCCTGCGGTGGTGTTCGTCACGGCGCACGCCGAGCATGCGCTGGAGGCGTTCGAACTGGCCGCGGTGGACTACCTAACCAAGCCGGTGCGCCTGCAACGGCTGCAGCAAGCGCTAGAGAAAGCTTGGCGCTGGCGGGGGCAACAGGCCGCGGCCCAGGTTTCGGACGCCGATTTCCTGCTCATCCACGACCGGGGCCGCACCGAACGGGTGCCTCTGGACGACGTGGTGTACCTGAAGGCGGAGCTCAAGTACGTCACGGTGCGCACGCCCCAGCGCAGCCACATCTACGACGGCTCGCTGCACGAGCTGGAGCAGGCACACGGTCCGCGCTGGCTGCGCGTGCACCGCAACGCGCTGGTCGCGCGGCAACGCATCCGGGCGCTCGAGCGGGGCGGCGAGCCGGGCCCGCCCGCCGACGGCATGGCCGGCGCCTTCGATGGCGCCGATGGCTGGTGGCTGCGCCTGGACGGCGTGGCGGAGCGGGTGGCGGTGTCGCGCCGCCAGCTCGCCCTGGTCAGGGACGCCCTGGCCCAGGGGGCGTGCTAGCATCGCCCGCTTGTGTCTTACCCCATGGAATAACCCGTGTCAGATCCCGCCGTCGCCTTGAATCTCACCATTGCCACCCGCGAAAGCCGCCTGGCCTTGTGGCAGGCCGAGCACGTGCGTGACCTGCTGCAGTCGCAGGGCCACCGGGTCGCGTTGCTGGGCATGACCACCAAAGGCGACCAGATCCTCGACCGGGCGCTGAGCAAGGTGGGGGGCAAGGGCCTGTTTGTCAAAGAGCTGGAAGTGGCGCTGGAAGAAGGGCGCGCCGATCTGGCGGTGCACTCCCTCAAGGACGTGCCCATGGAGCTGCCCGAGGGCTTCGAGCTCGCCTGCGTGATGGAGCGCGAAGATCCGCGCGACGCCTGGGTGTCGCCGCACTGCGCGGGCCTGGCCGACCTGCCGCCGGGCGCGGTGGTGGGCACCTCCAGCTTGCGCCGTGTGGTGCTGCTGCGCGACATGCTGCAGCGCCTGGGCCGCGACGACGTGCGCATCGAGCCGCTGCGCGGCAACCTCGACACCCGCCTGCGCAAGCTCGACGAAGGGCAGTACCACGCCATCGTGCTGGCAGCCGCTGGGCTCAAGCGGCTCGGCCTGGCGCAGCGCATCCGCCGCGTCTTCGAGCCGTCTGAGATGCTGCCTGCCGCCGGGCAGGGGGCGCTGGGCATTGAGGTGCGGGCGGTGCGGGCCGAGGTGCGCGACGCGCTGGCCCCGCTGGCCCATCGGCCTACCTGGTGGATGGTGGCCGCTGAGCGCGCGGTGTCCCGCGCCATGGGGGGCAGCTGCTCGATGCCGCTGGCCGCGTTTGCCACCTGGCTGGGCGACCCCTGGGCCGACACGCCGCACCTGCGGCTGGAAGCTGCCTGGGGCGATCCCGAAGGCCGCACACCCGTGGTGCGGGTGCAGGCCGACACCCCGGTGGCTTCCCTGGCCGAGGCCGACGCACTGGGCGTGCGGGTGGCGGGCCTGTTGCGGGCCGGCGGTGCGCCGGGGCCCGACACGGGCGCATGAGCCGCGTCATCGTCACCCGGCCGGCCCACGAGGCCACAGCGTGGGCGCAGACCCTTGCCGCAGCGGGTCATGCGGTCCATGTGCTCCCTCTCATCGACATCGGGCCCGCCCCGGACCCTGACGCGCTGGCGCGCTGCCGGCAGGCGCTGGCGCGGTACGACGCGGCCATGTTCGTGAGCGCCCAGGCCGTGCGGGCGTTCTGGGCCGCACCCGGCCCGGCGCCGCAGGCTGTGCCCGCACTGCGTTGCTGGGCGCCCGGCCCCGGCACGGCCCGGGCCCTGCAGGCCGCGGGTGTGCCGCTGGCTCAGATCGACGCGCCGTTGGCCGACGCGGCCCAGTTCGATTCCGAGGCGCTCTGGGCGGTGGTGGGCCGCCAAGTCGGCCCGGGCCACCGACTGTTGCTGGTGCACGGTGTCTCGACCGACGGACACCTGGGCCGTGACTGGCTGCTCGCCCTGTGCGAGGCGGCAGGTGGGACCGCGCAGCGCTGCGCCGCGTACCAACGCTGCGCGCCGCAACTGACCACGGCGGATTGCGAACGGGTGCAAGCCTGGGTGGGCGAGGGCGCGTGGTGGCTGTTCAGCAGTTCCGAAGCGGTGCAGCACTTGGCCCGGGCCTGTCCGGCGGTAGACTGGTCCGCCGCACGGGCGCTGGTCACCCATCCCCGCATCGGGGCCGCGGCGGCCCGGCTCGGTTTTGGCGTGGTGCGCGACACCCGCCCCGCCTTGCCCGACGTGCTCCAGACCCTAGAATCGCTGCATTGACCATGTCCACTCCAGACACCCCCTCCACCCCCGATCCAGCCGCCGCGTCGGCCGGGCTTGCGCCGCAGCCTGCAGCCGCCCCTGCCCGCGGGGTGGGTGCGACGGTGGCTTGGGTGGCCCTGTTGCTGGCGGCGGCGTCGCTGGCGGCGGGCGTCGCCCTGTGGCAGCGCTTGTCCAAGACCGAAGAGGAAATGGCCCGCCGCGGCACCGACACCCTGGCCGAGGCCGCGGCCGCCCGTACCCTGGCCGC
>JAUWAE010000110.1 GCA_030602185.1 Comamonadaceae bacterium | reverse complement strand
GGCAGCAGCAGCGACACGGTCTCGGCCAGGTCGCCCACGGTCTGGTAGCTTTCCTCGAACAGCCATTCGGGCAGGCCGGCCGCCTGCTGGGCCAGCTCGCGCAGGGTGCGGGTGGGCACGGTCTGGCGCGGCTTGCCACCGGCCAGGAAGTACACGGCCCAGGCGGCGTCTTCGGCCGGCGCTTCGCTGAAGTAGCGCTGCAGGGCGGCCTGCTTGTCGCGCGTGGCGGTGCTGGCGTCGAGCTCGCGGTACAGGGCGGCAAAGCGCTTCACGGGGCAGGCCCTTCGGGTGGAGTGGTGACTAAGGCGTCGGTGCGGTCAGCGGCATCGTCACCGCCGTACTCGGTCTGGAAGGCCTGTGCGTCCAGCCCCTGCTCGCACAACCAGCGCACCAGCACCGGCACGCTGCCATGCGTCACCCGCACGTGCTCGGCCCCGGTGGCGCCAATCGCTGCCATGAGGCCCGGCCAGTCGGCGTGGTCGGACATGACGAAACCCTGGTCCACCCCGCGCCGGCGCCGGGTGCCGCGCACCTGCATCCAGCCACTGGCAAACGCCACCATGGCGTCTGGACCGAAGCGCTTCATCCACGGCGTGCCCTGGGCCGAGGGCGGCGCCACCACCAAGGCGCGCTGCAGGGCGGCCTTGTCCAGTTCGGTCACGCGGTGGGTGGCGGGCAACGGCACGCCCGCGGCCCGGTACACCGCGTTCAGCGGTTCCACCGCCCCGTGCACCACGATCGGGCCAATGCCCGCATCCACCCCGTGCAACAGCCGCTGGGCCTTGCCAAAGGCGTAGCACAGCAGCACGGAAGCCCGGCCGTCGGCCGCGTTGCGCCGCCACCAGGCGTTGATCTGTTCGAACAGCGCCGCCTGTGCCGGCCAGCGGTAAATGGGCAGGCCAAACGTGCTTTCGGTGATGAAGGTGTCGCAGCGCACCGGCTCGAAGGGGGTGCAGGTGCCGTCGGGCTCGGTCTTGTAGTCGCCCGAGGCCACCCAGACCCGGCCCCCGTGCTCCAGCCGCACCTGGGCCGAACCCAGCACATGGCCCGCCGGGTGCAGCGAGACGCGCACGCCGTGGTGTTCGATCGCCTCGCCGTAGTCCAGCGTCTGCAGCGCGATGTCGGCCCCCAGGCGCTGGCGCAGCACGCCCGCGCTGTGCGCGTGCGCCAGGTAATGCGCGTGGCCCCAGCGCGCGTGGTCCGAATGGCCGTGGGTGATCACGGCCCGCTCCACCGGCCGCCACGGGTCGATGTAGAAGTCCCCGGGCGGGCAGTACAGGCCTTCGGGGCGGGCAATGACAAGATCGACGGGGTCGGTCGTGGGCATGGCGGCGAGGATAGCGCTGCGCTGGCGACGCGGTGTGCACCGGCCGGCATGACCCGGCGCGGGCGGCGACAATCCAGGGCCATGAACGCCCACGCCATCCAAGAGAGCGACGCTCCCCTCCCCCCCGCCCAGGCCCTGGTGCTGGCCGCCGGCCGGGGCGAGCGCATGCGCCCCCTCACCGACCACACGCCCAAGCCCCTGCTGGCAGTCCGCGGGCAAGCGCTGCTGGCCTGGCACCTGTCGGCGCTGGCGCACGGGGGCGTCAGGCACGCCTGCATCAACACGGCCTGGCTGGAAGAACAGATCCCGGCGCGCCTGGGCCACGCCTGGCAGGCCGATGGGCGCACCCTGGCGCTGAGCTATTCGATGGAAGGGCGCGACTTTGGCGGGGCGCTGGAAACCGCGGGTGGCATTGCCCGCGCGCTGCCGCAGCTGGACGAGGTGTTCTGGGTGGTGGCCGGCGACGTGTTCATGCCCGGCTTTGCATTCGACCCGCAGGCCATGGTGCGCTTCGCCGGCAGCCCGGCACTGGCCCACCTGTGGCTGGTGCCCAACCCGCCGCACCACCCCAAGGGCGATTTTGGCCTGGACACGCAAGGCCATGCCCTGAACCTTCCGCCCGAGCACCCGGGGCCGCGTTACACCTACAGCACGGTGGGGCTGTACAAACGCGCCCTGTTCCGCGCGCCGCTGTGCGAGATTGCGCCGGGCAACCCCCAGGGCATCAAGGCCGCCCTGGGGCCGCTGCTGCGCCAGGCCATGGACCGCGGCCTGGTCACCGCAGAGGTGTACGGGGGGCCCTGGACCGACGTGGGCACGCCGGAACGGCTGGCGCTGCTCAACGGCGAGTGAACCCGTTCAGAAAGCGGTCAACCTGGTTTTTGGAGGGGGGGGTTGGTCTCATGACCCACAGCCGTCGGAAGGCTCCTGCAGCGGCGAGCCTGTGCTGTGCACCTTGGCAAACGTCAGGATCACCTCCCGGATGAGCTTGCGTTGCGGGACCGGCAACTGCAGAAAAGCGTCGAAAGTTTCGCGCTCCAGGTAGCCAATACCTTCCTCCCAGCGCTGCCGGCGCTGTTGTACCGACTGGCGGACCGCATCCCCAAAACGCAGCACCTCGGGCTCGATCTTCAACACCTCCGCCAGGGTGATCAGCTTGTCCTGCTCGGGGATGGCCTCGCCACGCAACCAGCGCGACACCGCCTGAAAACTGACCGACCGGCCCCAGTAGTGGGCATTGAACAGGTTCAGCAACACGCCAGGGCGAGGCGCCAACCCTGCAGCCAGCATGGCGCCCCTCAGGCGCTCAGCAAATTCCAGCTTTTGGTCCATGCCGGAAAACTAAAGTCCGGTGGAATTTTGATTGAACTTTGTGTTGTACGATTTGTTCAATTTTTCATTGAACAAACGGTTGCATCGCGCGGAGGGGAAGGCCGTGCCTTGCCCACCACAGCACATGCCCAAATCCCTGCTCGAACAACTGCCCGAGATCGTCGCCAACGGGCGCAAGACCGCTGAACGCATCCTGGAAAGTCTGGAAAGCCGTCAGCGCGTGCGGCTGCAAACCCGTGAGGTGGTACTGCCGGCGCGCGACACCGCTGCGCAGGACTGGATCACGCAACAGCGCCGCGCCGACCAGCGCGAGGTGTTCGCGCCCGGCCAGACCAGCCTGCTGGACAACCCCCAAGCCACGCTGGGTGCCACACACGCCGAAGCGTCTTGGACAAACCGCCTGATCTACGGCGACAATCTGCTGGCGATGGCCGCGCTGCTCGCCGGCGATGAGTACACACCCAGCTTGCGCGGCAAGGTCGATCTGATCTACATCGACCCGCCGTTCGACAGCAAGGCCGACTACCGCACCAAGGTCACGTTGCCCGGCGTGGAACTGGAGCAGCGGCCCACGGTCATCGAGCAGTTTGCGTATTCGGACACCTGGTCAGACGGCACCACGTCCTACCTGGCCATGATCACCCCGCGCCTGATCCTGATGCGGGAGCTATTGGCGGACACAGGCTCCATTTATGTGCATCTGGATTGGCATGTGGGGCATTACGTGAAGCTGGTAATGGATGAAGTGTTTGGGAAAGACCAGTTCTTCAATGAAATCATCTGGCACTACCCCGACAAGCTCCAGGGCAACATTCTCGGCCTCCCCAAAAACCACGACAACATATTTGCATACCGCAAAACAAAAAATGCTACGTGGAACGGCGTAAAGATCTCGCTTGAAGGCGCTCGAAAGATCAATCGGCGAGTTTGGAACCCAGAAACGAAAAAACTGGACACCGCACGAGATGAATTTGGCCGTGTCATCTACGACTCCTACACGGAAAAGAATGCAGATGACGTTTGGCAAATCGCTCAAGCGGAGGTAACAAAAAATCCAAACAACACTGGCTACAACACTGAAAAGCCGGAAACTCTGTTAGAGCGAATCATTCAAGCCTCATCAAATGAAGGCGCTCTTGTAGCCGATTTCAACGGAGGCTCCGGCACCACAGCCGCCGTGGCCGAAAAACTCAACCGCCGCTGGATCACCACCGACCTCGGCAAGCCCGCCTGCATGATCATGCGCAAGCGCCTGATCGACCTGGAAGCCAAGCCCTTTCTTTACCAGGCCATTGGCGACTACCAGGTGGAAGCCGCCCGGGTGGCCATGGGGCGGGACTTCCGGATTGGTGATTTGTCGCAGATCGTGCTCTCGCTCTACGGCGCACTGCCGCTGCCGCCGGACGTGAACCCGCAGCGCAACCTGGGCCAGATCAGCGGACTGGACTGGGGCGGCCAACGCGGCAAAAAGACCCTGGTCCTGGCCGATTCGCCCAACAAACTCACCGGCGCCGCCACGCTGAAAAAAGCCCTTGCCCAGCGTGACAACCTGCTGGGTGGCTGGGACCGCGTGGTGGTGCTGGGATGGAACTTCGAGCTTGACATCGGCCAGACCATCACCGCCCTGAATGACGACCGGCTGGAGGTGCTGGTGATTCCGCCCGACCTGCTGGACCGCCTGAAAAAGAAGGGTGGCGTGGACAAGATGCGCGGGCAGGTGCGCTTTTCCAGCCTGCAATACCTCACCATCCACCCCCCGGTGCGCGTGCCCAGCACGGTGCAGCCGGGGCAGGAAACGTTGACCGTCAAACTGAAAAACTACGTGCTGCTGTCGCCCGAGGCCATCAACCTGGATGACGCGAACCGCACCAAGCTGCAGGCGGTGGCCAACAGCGACCCGCTGGCGCTGATCGAATACTGGGCGGTGGACCCGGACTACGACGGTCAGGTGTTTCGCTCCGTGTGGCAAGACTACCGCGGCAACACCGCCAACGACGCCGACCCGCTGCGGGTGGTGCCCCAAGCGCACCTGACACTGCCCGCACAAAGCGGCCCGCGCCGCGTCTGCGTACGGGCGGTGGACGTGTTTGGCTTCGAGGCCGAAGTGGTGGTGACGGTGGGGGCAGGCGTGTGATGCCGTGGCCCGTTACCGCTTCAGATCGCGGTAAAAGTTCTCGTGTGGCCCCAGGGCCTCTAGGTACACCAGGCGCACCCCGTCGTCGCGGGTGTAGCCCAACAGGTACAGCTGGCCCTGGCTACGGAACTTGTGCACCCACAGTTGGGCCAGATCACCTTTTTTGCGCTCGCCCACATCAGGATTCTCCGCCACGGTGGTCACGGCCGCATCGGTGTCGGCAATCAACGTGGCGTTGGTCAGTTTTTTGTACACGCGGGCAAAACGCCGCGTTTGCCGCACCTCCCAGCTCATGCCACGGGGGTGTGGGGTGGGCGGCTGCGGGGCACAAACGGCGTGCTGTCTTCGCGCGGCTCGGCCAAGCTCATCAGGCTTTCGGCCACGAAGGACACGGGCAGGTCGGGGTTGTCCAGCGCGGCGCGGCCCACCTTGGCCCAGTACTCCACCTGCCCTTGCACGGTGCGGAATTCTGCCTTGGCCGCCACGCGGGCGGCGTTGACCAGGGTTTCGTCGATGCGAACAGAGAGGGTGCTCATGGCCATCCTTTCAAGATTTACCACAATTGTAGTCAATTGGTGAATGCGTGTCCGGCGCGGCCACCCAAATGGAATGAGTGACGTACACACCCCCCTGGCCTTGTCCACCGCCCTCACGGCCAAACCCCAACGACTCTGCCTGGGCCTGGAGCACGGCGCCGCAGACATTCTGGAGCTGGTCACGCCCACCACCGCCGAGCTTTTGCTGTGGTGGTTTGGCGAAGAACAGACCGCCACGCGCGGCGGGCTCAACTTTCACGCCGGGCAACGGCAGGCCATTCTGAACGCCATCGTGGCGCACGAGGTGTTGCAGACGGCCACCTTGAAAGACTTGTACCAGCAGGTCGCGCCCGAAGCGCTGCTGGCAGGCCAGCGGCTCAACGAGGTGGCGGCACCCAAACACGCGCACCCCAAGTACTGCTTCAAGATGGCCACCGGCACCGGCAAGACCTGGGTCATGCAGGCGCTGCTGATCTGGCAACTGCTGAACAAAAACGCCGCCCTGGCCGAAGGGCTGGACGACCCGCGCTTCACGCGCCACTTCATGGTGGTGGCCCCAGGCCTGATCGTGTACGAGCGCTTGCTGGACGCGTTCTGCGGCAAGTTGGTGGCCAGCGGTACCGGCGCGCGCGACTTTGCCAGTTCGGACCTGGCGAAGTTTGCCGACCTGTTCATTCCCGAACACCAGCGCGACGCCGTGTTTGCCTTTGTGCGCGGCAACGTCTGCACCAAAGAAGAGATGGGCTTGAAAGCCACCGGCAACGGCATGATCGCCATCACCAACTGGCACCTGCTGGCCGAGGGCGACGAGACCGAGGACGTGAAAACCGTGGACGCGCCGGGCGCCCCGCTGGACCCGCACGAAGTGGTGGCCCGCGTGTTGCCGTTGACGCCGGGCCGCGCCACCGGCAACAGCCTGGACGTGCTGGACCGCCGCTACGCCCGGGGCAATGTGCTGGAGTTTCTGGCAGGGCTGCCCGAGCTGATGGTGTTCAACGACGAGGCCCACCACATCCACGACTTCAAGCGCGAAGGGGAAACCACCGAAGTGGAATGGCAAAAGAGCCTGACGCGCATTGCCGCACCCAAAGGGCGGCGCTTTGTGCAGGTGGACTTTTCCGCCACACCGTACAACGACGTGGGCACCGGCAAACACAAGAAGAAGCTGTACTTCCCGCACATCGTGACGGACTTCGACCTGAAAACCGCCATGCGGCTGGGGTTGGTCAAGTCGCTGGTGCTGGACCGGCGCAAGGAGATTGGCGCGCTACCACTGGAGTTCAAGGCCGAGCGCGACGAAAACGGCAATCCCACCCTGAGCGAAGGCCAGCGGGTGATGCTGCGTGCTGGCCTGGCCAAGCTGTGCAAGCTGGAGGCCGACTTTGCAAAGGTGGACCCAAGCCGTCACCCCAAGATGCTGGTGGTGTGCGAAGACACCACGGTGTCGCCCCTCGTGGCCGGGTTTTTACAGGAACAAGAAGGCCTGAGCGATGGGGAGGTCATGACCATCGACTCCGGCAAAAAGGCCGAACTGGGCGAAAAAGATTGGGCGCCGGTGCGCGAACGCCTGTTCAACGTGGACCGGCACGCCACCCCGCGCGTGATCGTGAGCGTGCTGATGCTGCGCGAGGGTTTTGACGTGAACAACATTTGCGTCATCGTGCCACTGCGTTCATCGCAAGCGCAAATTTTGCTGGAGCAGACAATCGGCCGGGGCCTGCGCCTGATGTGGCGCGATACCGAATATGCCGACATGAAGCGCGAAAACCGGGAACGCATCAATGCAGGGCAGGAGCCCGCGCATCTGCTGGATGTGCTGTCCATCGTGGAGCACCCGGCATTCCAGTCGTTCTACGACGATTTGATCCGCGAAGGTCTGGCGGGCACCACCACCGAAGCGGGCGACCAGAACAGCGCCACCGGCGACGTGCTGACGGCCGAACTGCGCGAGGGGTACGGGGCCTACGACTTTGGCATCCCCTTCATCCTGCAGGAAGCCGACGAGTTCCGCGACCACGCCGAAGTGGACGTGTCCACGCTACCCGCCTTCACCGCCATGGCGGCTGACGATTTACGCAGCCTACTGGGCAAGGGCGACACCTTTGTGTCGCAAGACCTGCAAAGCGCCACGTTGTTTGGCGACTACCGCGTCAACGGCGCGGTGATGACCGTGGGGGGTTACAACGACTACCTGGCGCGTCTGACGCGGCGCATCAGCCAGGCCTTGAGCGAGCCCTTGCCCAAGGGCAACAAAATCGCCGCCCACCTGGCCAAGCCGTACTTGCAGGTGCACACGGCCGACGTGACCGGCTGGCTGGACGACTACATCTGGACCCAACTGTTCGGCGACACCTTCGACCCGCACGACGGCGAGAACTGGCGCCTGTTGTTGCTGCAACCGGTGGTTGACCACATCACCAAGGTGTTTGCGGTGGCTTTGCTGGAATCGGAGCACAGGCACCCCAACGGCCACACCGAGGTGCATGCGCGGTACCTGAGCGAAGTGCCGCACCTAGTGGTGCGTGAAGCGCATTCGGTGGCCGTGAACAAGTGCATTTACACCCGGCTGGGCTGGTCGGCACGCCATGGAGGCCTGGAAAAAGCCTTCATCCACTGGGCGCAGGCCGATGCGCAGGTGCTGGCGTTTTGCAAGATCAGCGAAACGCGCCACACTTTTGTCCGACTGCGCTACGTGAAGGACGACGGTCTGCCCGCCTTCTATTCGCCCGATTTCTTGGTGCGAACGGAAAACGCCATCTACCTGGCCGAAACCAAGGCCCAACAGCAGATGACGCACCCCAACGTGCAACGCAAACTCAAAGCGGCGGTGGCCTGGTGCGAACACATCAACGCGCTGCCACCCGAACACCGGCAAGGCTTGCCTTGGCACTACGTGCTGCTGTCGGAGCCAGTGGTGATGGAGTGGCAAGCCAAGGGCGCGCATTTGGCCGAACTGCTGGACTACGCCCGATTGCGCCCCCTGGACCAGGCCGCTTTGCAGCAACGGCTTCTCTAAACAGACGCCGCACGAAGGCCTTCCGCGCCTTACCCGCCCACGTACACCGGCATCGTGCCGTCGCGCTGGGCCTGGCTCAGCTCGTCTTTCACCTGCTGACGGGTTTTGCCCGCCACCGCCGGCTTGGCCGGGTAGCGGTGCGGATACAGTTCGTTGAGCTTTTGCCCGGTTTCGGC
>JAUWAE010000247.1 GCA_030602185.1 Comamonadaceae bacterium | reverse complement strand
GTCAGGCCCGCACAGGAGTCGGCAATCGCCTGGTGGATGGATTCGAAGGGGTAGATTTTCATCAGCTTTTCGAACGGGAAGCGGCCTTGTGCCTGCATGCGGATCAGGTCGGGGATGAAGGCATCGGCGTTCGCGTCGCCCGTGCGCGGCAGTGTCGAGATCATCGAGTACGCCATGGCGGCGGTCATCTTCACCGCGCTGCCGCTGGTGACACGGCACCGGGCGCACGTCACGGTCAGCCTCATCGACAACCTGGTGCGCGGTCGCGGCCGAACCATCAAGCTGGTGCTCTGCGATGCCTGCAGCGCCATCGCTCTGGGGCTGCTCACCTGGCGCCTGTACCTGCAGGGCAAAGACGATCTGGAGAGCGGTTCGGCCTCCATCGTGCTGGGCCTGCCCCATGCACCGCTGAGCTTTGGCCTCACGCTGTTTGCCAGCCTGAGCACGCTGGTGGTGCTGATGCTCATCTGGCGCACCTTGCAACACAAAGGAGACACCGCATGACCGCGGCCATCATCGGTTTCGCAGCCGTTTTTCTGCTCGCCTTTGCCGGTGTGCCACTGGCGTTTGCCATGCTGCTGGCGGGCGTGGGCGGCTACGCGGCCCTGCGCGGCGTGGACCCCGCCCTGCACATGCTGGGCCAGGTGGTGGTGGATGCGTCGACCAACTACGGCATGTCGGTGCTGCCCATGTTCATCCTGATGGGGCTGTTCGTGCACAAGGCCGACATCAGCGGCGAGCTGTACGACGCGGCCAACGCCTGGCTGGGCCACCTGAAGGGTGGGCTGGCACACGCCACGCTGGCGGCCTGCAGCCTGTTCGCGGCCATTTCCGGGAGCTCCATCGCCACGGCCGCCACCATGACCAAAGTGGCCATGCCCCCCATGCGCCGCCTGGGGTACCACGATCGGCTCTCGACCGGCGCCGTGGCCTCGGGCGGGGTGCTGGGCGTGTTGATCCCACCTTCCGTTCCCCTGGTGATCTTTGGGCTGCTGACGGAAACCGACATCCGGCAGCTGTTCATTGCCACCATCGTGCCCGGCATCCTGCTGTTGCTGCTGTTTCTGGGCGCGGTGTGGGTCACGCTGTTGCTGAACCCCGAGCTCGGCCCACGCGGGCAACGCCTACCATTGCGCCAGCGCTTCCTGGCCCTGAAAGGGGTGTGGTCCACCATCTTGCTGTTTGCCTTCGTCATGGGCGGACTGTATGGCGGCGTGTTCACCGCCACAGAGTGTGCCGGCATGGGGGCGACCGGCGCGCTGTTGATCGCACTGGCTCGGCGCAAGCTGACCCTCCAGGGCATGTTGTCCTGCCTACACGAGACTGCGGTCACCACCGCAATGATCTTCGCGATCGTGTTTGGCGCCCTGGTGTTCGCCAACTTCATCACCCTCTCGGGCCTGACCTTTCAGCTCGTGGAGTGGATCCAGAACAGTGGCTTCTCGCTGGTTGGGGTGTTGCTGGCCATGGTGCTCATCTACCTGGTGCTCGGCGCTTTGATGGAGGCCATGGGCCTGCTCTTGCTCAC
The DNA here is from genome assembly GCA_030602185.1 of Comamonadaceae bacterium. Taxonomy (GTDB): domain Bacteria; phylum Pseudomonadota; class Gammaproteobacteria; order Burkholderiales; family Burkholderiaceae_C; genus JAUWAE01. Next base: position 1,740 of record JAUWAE010000247.1, on the reverse strand, counting down.
CGCGCCGATCTTCACCGCGATTGCGGTGGAAATGGGTGCCTCACCGATCTGGTTCGGCATTTTTGTGGTGATGATGATTGAAATCGGGATGCTGACGCCGCCGGTGGGCATGAACGTCTTCACCGTCAAAACGCTGCTACCCGAGGTCAAGCTGTCCACCATCTTCCAGGGCGTCATGCCCTTCGTGCTGGCGAACCTGATTGCGGTAGGCCTGCTGATCGCCTGGCCGCAGATTGCACTGGTATCGCTCAGCTGGTTCTGAGGCGTGACACAGGACCCTCGTCCACACCACCGGTAAGCGGTGTCTCTCACGGCGGCCGGGCCAGGTCGGGCACTGACTGGCGGCTCGTGGCCGCCAGGGCCGATCGTTCGATCGGGTTGATGGGCGTATTGAACCCCCACAACAACCATCTGTCCAATACATATTGTGTAAGCTACCATCTGGATAACAGATGGCGTTGGGCCCGACACACCGATGGAACTGCGACAGCTGCGCTACTTTGTGGCGATTGCCGACCACGGCAGCCTGAGCAAGGCCGCCGAGCGGGTGTACGTGGCCCAGTCGGCGCTCAGCCACCAGATGGCGCAACTGGAAAGTGAACTGGGCGCACGCCTGTTCGAGCGCAGCCGCCGGGGCGTGGAGTTGACAGAGGCCGGACAGCGGTTTTTCCCGCACGCGGTGGCCATCCTCCGGCAGACCGAGGAAGCCGTGGCCAGCGTGCGCAGCACCGACCAGGAGCCCGAAGGCCACGTGGTGTTTGGCATTCCGCACAGCGCCTCGCATGCGCTGGCCCTGCCGTTGCTGCGGGCGGTGCGCCAACGCCACCCCAAGGTCACGCTGGAGCTGACCGAAGAACTCACGGGCAACTTGACGCGGCAACTGCGCACCGGGCAAATTCAGCTCGCGGTGCTGTTCGACGACGGCCAGCTGAGCGGCTTCACCAGCACCCGGGTGCTCCGCGAGCAGCTGCACCTGATCGAGCCGGCCCAGGCGCGCGGGCCAGGCCGCCGCGTGCTGAGCCTCAAGCAGGCCTTGGCGCACCCCCTGGTCTTGCCCGCCAGCCCCCATGGGGTGCGACCCATCATCGAAGGTGCAGCGGCCGCCGCCGGCCTGCCTCCTCCCAGGGTGGAAGCCGACATCAGCTCCATCAGCATCTTGCGCACCACCCTGTTGGCCGGCCTGGGCCGTACCCTGCTGCCGGTCATGCCGCTGCAGCCCGAATTGCAGGCCGGCTTGCTCCGTGCCACGCCGGTGCAGGGGCTGCACCGGGTGCTGGCGGTGTGCAGCTCCGCCCACATCCCCCGGTCCTCGGCCTGCCAGGCGGTGGCGAGCCTGGCGGTCGCACTGATGGCGGAGCTCAGCAACCGCGGGCTGTGGGCCGGCTCGGCGGTCATGGGGGATCAGGAAGTACACACCCCTCGCTGACGGGGTGACCCATGAGGGGTCAGCGCCCGCGCAAGGTCGCCTGTGCCACGCCGCCAAGGTCAGGGAACTCCACCTGGCAGCGGATACCACCTGGCAGCTGTCCCTGGGGGTTGGGCAGCTCCAGGCGCACGCCATAGGTGCCGCTGGCGGCGTCTAGCACGCGGTCCACCACCTTGATACCCACCTTGATACCCACCTTGGTTACGAAGCCCTTTTACTCCCCGAGCAAAACTACTCAACGGTGACAGACTTCGCCAAATTCCTCGGCTTGTCCACGTCCGTGCCCTTGGCCAGCGCCGTGTGGTAGGCCAGCA
>JAUWAE010000304.1 GCA_030602185.1 Comamonadaceae bacterium | reverse complement strand
TGCAGCGCGCTGCCGTGGTGCCGCCGCTGCCCATCGCCCGCGCCCATGGCCCCTGGCTGTACGACCAGGAGGGCCACCGCTACTTCGACGCCAACAGCAGTTGGTGGGTCAACCTGTTCGGCCATGCCGACGAGGGCATCGCCACTGCGCTCAAGCAGCAGCTGGACACATTGCCCCACGTGATGCTGGCCGGGTGCACCCATGCGCCCGCCATTGAGCTGGCGGAACGGCTGTCTGCCCGCACGGGTGGTGTGCTGGGTCATGCCTTCTACGCCAGTGATGGCGCGTCCGCCGTGGAAATCGCGCTCAAGATGAGTTTCCACCACTGGCGCAACGTGGGGCAGGGCGGCAAGCGCGAGTTCGTCTGCGTGCGCCAGGGTTACCACGGCGAAACGCTGGGCGCCCTGGCCGTGACGGACGTTCCCGTCTTCCGCGACGCCTACGACCCGCTGCTGATGCGCTCGCACCAGGTCGCTTCGCCCGACGACCGCCAGGCGCTTGACGGCGAGGACGCTGCCGCCGTGGCCCGACGCGCTGCCGCCGATCTGGAGACGCTGCTGGCCGAACGCCACGCGCACATCGCCGCCGTCATCGTGGAGCCGCTGGTGCAATGCGCCGCAGGCATGGCCATGCACCATGCGTCCTACCTGCAGCGGGTGCGCGCGCTGTGCGACCAGTACAGCGTGCACCTCATTGCCGACGAAATTGCCGTGGGTTGCGGCCGCACGGGCACCTTCTTCGCCTGCGAACAGGCTGGCATCTGGCCCGATTTCGTGTGCCTGTCCAAGGGCATCACGGGAGGCTTTCTGCCGCTGTCGCTGGTGTTGTGCCGCGATGCCATCTACCGCGCCTTCCTCTCCGACGACGTGGCGCGCGGCTTCCTGCACTCACATTCCTACACCGGCAACGCGCTGGCCTGCCGGGCGGCGCTGGCCGTGCTCGACCGTTTCGACACCCAGGACGTGCTGGGCCGCAACGCTCAACAAGCGAACTTGCTCGACCAGGCGCTGGCCCCCCTCATGGCATACCCCGGGGTGGAGCACCCGCGCCGCCGTGGCATGATCTGGGCCTTCGACGTCAAGGCAGAGCTTGCCCAGGGCCGCTTTGCCGAGGCGTTCCACCTGGCGGGCCGCCGCCACGAACTGCTGGTTCGTCCCATCGGGCGCACCGTGTACCTCATGCCTCCCTACGTGCTCGACAGGGACCTCTCGCGCTGGTTGTCCGAGCGCCTGCAGGCCACCCTGCACGACACGCTGCAACAGCCCGATGCTGATCGAACACATCAACCGTCAACTGCTTGAGATTGATGCGGCCGCCCTGCGCAGACGCCGCAGGGTGGGTGAGTCGCCGTGTGGCCCGCACCAACAGTGGCACGGCCGTGGCAGCATGCTCGCCTTCTGCAGCAACGACTACCTGGGTTTGGCAAGCCACCCCCGCGTGGTGGATGCCCTGGCTGACGGAGCCCGCCTGTGGGGCGCAGGCAGCGGTGCGTCGCACCTCGTCAGCGGACACAGCCACGCGCACGCCGAGCTGGAATCCACCCTCGCGCAATGGATGGCCCCACACATCCCCGGCGCGCGTGCGCTGCTGTTCTGCAGCGGCTACATGGCCAACGTGGCGTTGATGACGGCACTGGGCGACGATCAGGCCACCATCCTGTCGGACAAGCTCAACCACGCCTCGCTCATCGACGGCGCCTTGCTGGCCCGCGCCAAGCTGCAGCGCTACCCCCACGGGCAGCTTGACGCGCTGGAGCGCCAGCTGCGCGCCTGCACCACCCCGGTCAAACTCATCGTCACCGATGCCGTGTTCAGCATGGACGGCGACGTGGCCGACCTGCCCGCGTTGCTGCGCCTGGCCGAACAGTACGACGCCTGGCTGGTCATTGACGATGCGCATGGCTTTGGCGTGCTGGGTGCGCACGGCCACGGCAGCCTGGAACATTTCGGCCTTTGCAGCGAACGCCTGATCTGCATGGGTACGCTGGGCAAGGCCGCCGGGGTGTCG
>JAUWAE010000218.1 GCA_030602185.1 Comamonadaceae bacterium | reverse complement strand
GCAGGCCTTGCGGGTCCAGCGCGGCCTTGATGGCGCGCATCATCCGCAGGGCGGTAGGGTCTTTGTCGTGCGGCAGGGTGTCGCGTTTGAGGCTGCCGATGCCGTGGTCGGCACTGATGGAGCCGCCGTGGCGGCGCCCCGCGTCGAACACCAGCGTGTTGACCTGGTGTTCGTGCGCCTGCAGGAAGGCGGCGCTGTCCACGCCTTCGGGGCATTGCACGTTGTAGTGCAGGTTGCCGTCGCCCAGGTGTCCGAAGTTGACCAGCCGCACACCGGGCAGGGCCTCGGCCAGCAGGGCGTCGGTTTCGGCGCAGAAGGCGGCAATGCGCGACACCGGCAGGCTGATGTCGTGCTTGATGTTCAGGCCTTCTTCGGACTGCGCCAGCGAAATGCTTTCGCGGATGTGCCAGAGGTTGCGCGCCTGCGCCAGGCTTTCAGCGACCACGGCGTCGGTCACACAGCCGGCTTCCATGGCGGTTTCCAGGACCGCTTCAAAACGGTCGCGCGCATGGGCTTCGCTTTCCGTGTCGCTGTTTTCCAGCAGCACGCAGCAGGGGGCGTCGCGCCACAGCGGCACCCGCAGGGCGGGAAAGTGCTTGTCCACCAGGCTCAGGGCAAACTGGCCCATGACTTCGAAGCCGGTCAGACCAGGGCCCAGGTGGCGCTGGGCCAAACCGAGCAGGGCCACCGCCGCTTCCAGCGACGGCACGGCCGCCCAGGCGGTCAGCTGCGCCGCCGGGCGCGGGAACAGCTTGAGCGTGGCCCCAGTGATGATGCCCAGCGTGCCTTCGCTGCCCACCATCAGGTGGCGCAGGTCGTAGCCAGTGTTGTCCTTGCGCAGGCCGCTGAGGCCGTCCCAGATGTCGCCCTGCGCCGTCACGACTTCCAGTCCCAGGCAGAGGTCGCGCGCGTTGCCAAAGCGCAGCACCTGGGTGCCGCCGGCATTGGTGGCCAGGTTGCCACCCACGGTGCAACTGCCCTCGGAGGCGAGGCTCAGCGGCAGCCACAGGCCCTCGGTCTCGGCCGCTTGCTGGGCGGCTTGCAGCACGCAGCCGCCGTCCACCGTCAGGGTCAGGTTGTCGCGGTCCAGCTGGCGCACGCGCTGCATGCGTTGCAGGCTCAGCACGACCTGGGTGCCCGTCGTGTCGGGCACGCCGCCCACCACCAGCCCGGTGTTGCCACCCTGGGGCACCACGCTCACGCCCGCCGCGGCGCAGGCTTGCACCACCTGGGCCACCTCGGCGGTGCAAGCCGGGCGCACCACCGCCAGCGCACGGCCGCGGTGGCGGCGGCGCCAGTCCTGTTCGTAGCCGGTCAGGTCGGTCGATCCGTCGTGCGTCAGCACGTGCGCGGCGCCTACCGTGGCACGCAAGTGCTCCAGCAGCGCGACCACGGCGGGTGTCGTTTCCATGGGTGGGCGGCGGTCAGGTGGCGTCGCCGGGGGGCGCGGTTTTGGCGGCGCGCAAGCGCAGCCGCACATGCAGGGCGCAGGCCACGAACAGCACCACGCACAGCAGCACCTGACCCCAGGCCAGGCCTGCCGATAACCCGGATTCGCTGGTCGCGCGGACCACCCCCTCAGTAAAGTACAGCCACACCAGCAGGCTGAGCCAGCGGTAGGTGTACATCCGATGCTTGAGCAGGCCCGCCAGTGGCCAGGTGAGCGGCAGCACCTTCAGGGCCCACCACGAGCCGCCTTCGCGCAGCGGCGCCAGCCACAGCTCCCAGGCCAGGCCGAGGCCGATCATGGCAAGCAAAGTGGTCACCGCCAGTGCGCGGGTCCAGTGGGCGGCCTGGGTTCCCTCGGCCGACGGGGTGGCCGGCGGTTCGGTGGGCGCGGGGGAGGGGGTGGGGTGGGAAGCAGGGATGGTCATGGTAGGCGGCTGTCGGTGGCATGATACCGGGATGCAGGGCATAGACGTTTTTCTCGGGCTTTGGACAGGGCTGCGGCGCCGGACCCGGGTGTTCTGGGCCGACCTGCGCCGGTTTCCCTGGCAGACCACGGCGCTCACCTTGCGAGAGCGCTTCCGCGAGGACCGCCTGGGCGTGACCGCTGGCAGCCTGACGTTCACCACCACCATCTCGCTGGTGCCGCTGTTCACCGTGGCGTTGGCCATCTTCAGCGCCTTTCCCATGTTCGGGCGCATGGAGGCGCAGCTGCAGAAATGGCTGGTGCAGAGCCTGGTGCCAGAGCACATCGCGCGGCAGGTGTCAAACTATCTGTTCCAGTTTGCCGGCAAGGCGGGGCAGATGGGGTGGGCGGGTGCCCTGGTGCTGCTGGTGTCGGCCCTCGCGCTGATCTTGACCATCGACCGCAAGCTCAACGACATCTGGCGGGTGCGCCGGCTGCGGCCGTTGACACAGCGGGTGCTGGTGTACTGGGCCTTGCTGACGCTCGGGCCGCTGCTGGTGGCCCTGAGCCTCAGCCTGAGTTCTTACGCCATCTCGGCCTCCCGCGGCTGGGTGGGCGGCTTGCATGGCGGCGTGCGCCTCGTGCTCGACGCGCTGGAGTTCTTGCTCGTGATCGCCGGCACGGCGGCGTTGTACCGCTATGTGCCCAACGCGCAGGTGCGCTGGGGCCACGCGCTGGTGGGGGGCGCTTTCGTGTCACTGGCACTGGAGGCGGCCAAACGCCTGCTCACCTGGTACCTCACATCGGTGCCCACCTATTCGGTGGTCTACGGCACCTTTGCGACCGTGCCCATTCTGTTGGTCTGGTTGTACCTGGCGTGGGTGATCGTGCTGCTGGGTGCGGTGGTGGTGGCCTACCTGCCGAGCTTGCTGGCAGGCATCGCCCGGCGTGGCGATGCGCCGGGTTGGTCGTTCCAGCTGGCGCTTGAGGTGCTGCAGGTGCTGCACCAGGACCGAGCGAGCGATGGCCCAGGGGTGCCGCTGGAGGCGCTGGCGCAGCGCCTGCGGGTGGACCCGTTGCAGCTGGAGCCTGCGGTGGACACGCTGCGCGCTTTGGGCTGGGTCGGCTTGCTGGCGGAGGAGGGCGGTGGGCTGGTGCTGTTGGTGGCGCCCGCGCGCACCCCGCTGGCCCCGCTGGCAGAGCGCCTGCTGCTGCCACGTGCCGAGGCTTTGTCGGCTTTCTGGCAGGCCAGCCAGTGGGACCGTCTGACGCTGGCCGATGCGCTCGCCGCCCCTGGCGGGGCAACCCTTCAGCGCGGCATCATCCGCACCTGAGCGAGGTCGACCAGTGGCCGTGGCTCCCCCAGGTGGAAGCCCTGACCAAAGTCGACCCCGATCTCGCGGATGCGCTCCAGGATGGCTGCGTTGCCCACGTATTCGGCGATGGTCTTGAGCCCCATGACGTGGCCAATGGCGTTGATGGCCTGCACCATGGCCAGGTCGATGGGGTCGGACTCGATGTCCTTGACAAAGCTGCCGTCGATCTTGAGGAAGTCCACCGGCAGGTTCTTCAGGTAGGCGAACGACGACAGGCCGCTGCCGAAATCGTCCAGTGCGAACAGGCAGCCGAGCTGTTTGACCTCACCGATGAAGTGCACCACTTTGGACAGGTTGGCCACCGCCGCGGTCTCGGTGATTTCGAAGCAAACGGTGCCGGTGGGCAGCTGCAGCTGCTCGAGCGTGGCGTGCAGGCTCTGGCGGAAGCGTTCATCCGACAGCGATGCAGCAGAGAGGTTCATGCAGTACACCCCGTCCAGTGCACCGTTCTGGCGCAGGCGGTCGCCCATCCAGGCGAGGGTGTTGTTGACCACCCATTGGTCGATGCGCGGCATGAGCCCGTAGCGCTCGGCGGCCGGCAGGAAGGCCCCCGGGAGCACCAGCTTGCCGTCTTCCTCCAGCCGAACCAGGATTTCGTAATGGGTGCGCTCGTCGGGCCCGTCGTGCAGCGGCAAAATGGGCTGCACGTAGAGCCGCAGGCGGTCTTGGTCGAGTGCCGACTGCAGTCGCGACACCCACTGCATCTGGCCCTGTTGTTCGATCAGCTCGGTGTCA
>JAUWAE010000095.1 GCA_030602185.1 Comamonadaceae bacterium | reverse complement strand
CTACATCCGCCTGGGCCAGAGCGCGACCACGCTGTCGGGCGGCGAGGCGCAACGCGTGAAACTGGCCCAGGAACTGAGCAAGCGCGACACCGGCCGCACGCTCTACATCCTGGACGAGCCCACCACCGGCCTGCACTTTGGTGACATCGAGCTGCTGCTGAAGGTGCTGCACCAGTTGCGCGACGCGGGCAACACCATCGTCGTCATCGAGCACAACCTGGACGTGATCAAGACCGCCGACTGGATCGTGGACATGGGGCCCGAGGGCGGCTCGGGCGGGGGCGCCGTGGTGGTGTGCGGCACGCCCGAAACGGTGGCGGCCCACCCGGGCAGCCACACGGGGCGCTACCTGCGCCGGCTGCTGCCCGCGGCGCACGCCACCGAGAGGGAGCCCGCCACCGCCCCCTGAGCCGGCACCTGGCCGGCGCCGGCAGGCGTCAGAGCCCCGCCAGGTCCTCGATGGCGTCGACCACCATGCTGGTGCCAACGGCGATGAGCAGGATGTCGGCCGCGACGCGGACGTACTTGTGGCCCGCCGGCGGCGTGCCCAGCCGCAGTTCGAGGTTGCGCGGCAGGGGATACACCACCACCCCACCGGGCAGAGGCTGACCAATGTGCCAGGCCTTGACCTGCCCCGGCGGCAGGCAACCGTTGTTTTTCTTGGCCAGGCCGGGCGGGCACTTGCCCGCACGCACCAGCGGCGCGTAGTAGTCGTACACCGCGCGGCGGTGGTCGTCGCCGAAGCGGATGCTCACCCCGAACGACGGGCCGCCGACGTGCACCGACCCCGACACACCCTCCGACGACGGCCGATCACGCCCGTCTTTGGCGCCCTGCACCTTCACCTTGTCATTGCCTTTGCCGTTGGCCTGCCCCTGCTCCACCCAGTCGGGCTTGGCGGCCCACGAGGCACCGGCCGACAGCCACAAGGCACTGCAGGCCAGGACCATGCCAGCCCAAGGATTCGTTGTGGTTTTCATGTTTGGCTCTCTTCGAACTGAGGAGTCCAGATGCTAGCAGTGCCCCGCCGGCGTGAGACCCGGGTTTGTAAGCACATGCATCCTGTGGGGGCACCTGGTCACGCTTCGATACGTCCCCAGCCGCGTGGCGCGATTTGGCCGACAATCGTTGCCAGCAAGGGCCGCGGCCCGGTTACGAGACAACGACACCATGAGCCATTTTGACTTTGACTTTTTCGTGATTGGCGGCGGCAGCGGCGGCGTGCGCGCCGCCCGCATGGCGGCCCAGCGCGGCGTGCGCGTGGCGCTGGCCGAGGCCCTGGGCACCGATGGCCTTGGCGGCACCTGCGTGAACGTGGGCTGCATCCCCAAAAAGCTCTACAGCTACGCGGCCCACTACGCGGAGGCGTTCGAGGAATCGCACGGCTACGGCTGGGAAGGCGCTGCGCCCACCCTCAACTGGGGCACGCTCAAGGCCCACCGCGCCAAGGAGATTGCCCGCCTCAACGGCGTGTACGCCAACCTGCTGCGCGGCTCGGGCGTGACCGTGCTCAACGGCTTTGCCCAGCTACAGGACGCCCACACCGTGCGCCTGGCCACACTGAACGCCGACGGCTCGCCCGGCCACCAGACGCTGACCGCCGAGCACATCCTGATCGCCACCGGCGGCACACCACACGTGCCCCATTTCCAGGGCCGCGAGCACGTCATCACCTCCAACGAGGTGTTCGACCTGGAGCCCTTCCCGCAGCGGCTGCTGGTGGTGGGTGGGGGCTACATCGCCTGCGAGTTCGCGTCCATCTTCAACGGCCTGGGTGCCCAGGTGACGCAGCTGTACCGCGGCGAGCAGGTGCTGCGCGGCTTTGACGACGAGGTGCGCCACTTCCTGGCCAGCGAAATGCGCAAGCACGGCGTGGACCTGCGGCTGAACGCGGGGGTGGTCAGCATCCACCGCGAGGCCAACGGCCTGCACGTGCTGCTGGAAGACGGCAACCGCCTGGTGGTGGACGCCGCCCTGTACGCCACCGGGCGCGTGCCCAATGTGCAGGGGCTGGGGCTGGAGGCCGTGGGGGTGGCGCAGGGGGCGCAAGGTGCCATCGTGGTGGACGAGCACTACCGCACCAACGTGCCGAGCATCCACGCCCTGGGTGACGTGACGGCCCGCGTGCAGCTCACCCCGGTGGCGCTGGGCGAAGCCATGAAGCTGGTGGACCACCTGTTCGGCCCCGCTGCCGGCAAGCCGCCGCGCGGCATGAGCTACGACCTCATCCCCACCGCCGTGTTCACCCACCCCAACGTGGGCACGGTGGGCCTGACCGAGGCCGAGGCCCGCGAGCGCTTCGGCCACGTCACCGTGTTCCGCTCCGAATTCCGCGCCCTGAAACACACGCTGAGCGGCAGCCAGGAGCGCACCCTGATGAAGCTGGTGGTGGACCCGGCCACCGACCGCGTGGTGGGCCTGCACATGGTGGGCGCCGAGGCCGGCGAAATCGTGCAGGGCTTTGCCGTGGCCATGAAAGCCGGCGCCACCAAGGCCGTGTTCGACAGCACCATCGGCATCCACCCGACGGCGGCCGAGGAATTCGTGACCATGCGGGAACCGGTGGCGTAGGCTTTGTGTAGGCCTGCTACGCGCGCCGACCGTTAAAGTGCCCAGGCTTGGCTGCGGACCGTCTGCACCGGGCCCCACGTTCGCTGCCCGACACACCATGCCCACGCCCGCCCCGCCCATCAACTACCAGCTGCTGGTGGAAAGCCTGCGGGACGTGGTCTGGGTGCTCGACGTGGTGTCGCGCCGCTTCATCTACGTGAGCCCCTCGGTCCGGGAACTGGTGGGCCACACCGCCGCCGAGGTCATGGCCCAGCCGATGGAAATGGCGGTGCCACCGCCCCACCGGGCGGCGCTGCTCGAGTTGCTGGAGCAGCGGGTACGGGCCTTCGAGGCCGGCCAGATCCCGGACGACAACCGCTTCGTCGAAGACATGGAGCTGCTGCGCCAGGACGGCAGCACCGTGATGGTGGAAGTGGCCGCCCACTACCTGCGCGACGCCGACACGGGCCGGCTTCAGGTGTACGGCGTGGCGCGCGACATCACCGAGCGGCGGCGGGCGGAAGAAGCCATCCGCATGAGCGACGTGCGCCACCGGCTGCTGGCCGAGTACGCCAACGCCGTGGTGTGGACCATGGACATGGACGGCTCGATCACCTACGTCAGCCCGACGGTGGAGCGGATCCGAGGCTACACCCCCGAAGAGGCGATGCGCCAGTCGATCGACGAGATCCTGACGCCGGCCTCGCAGGCCGAATCCATCGGCTATTTCACCGGGATGCTGCAAGCCATCGCCGAAGGCCGGCAACCTCCCGGGTACCGGGGCCAGCAGGAATACCTGCACAAGAACGGCGGCACCGTGTGATGCGAGGTGATTGCCTTCCCGCTGCAGGGCAGCGACGGGCGTTATGTGGAGCTGCTGGGCATCAGCCGCGACATTCACCTGCGCAAGCAGCAGGAAGAGGAGGTGCGCAAGGCGCACGCCGAAACCGCCCGAGCCAACGAAGCGCTGCGGCACCTGAACGAGGAGCTCGAGCGGCTGGCGCAACGGGCGCGGCAGCAGGCCGAGCAGGAACGCCTGCTGCGGGAAGAACAGGAAAAGCTGTTCGCCATGCTGGCGCACGAGCTCAAGACACCGCTGGCCACGGTGCGCATGGTGGCGGCCTCCATCCCGCGGGAAAACGGCCACGAGATCGCGCGCGCCGTGCGCGACATGAACGAGGTGATCGAGCGCTGCGTGCATTCGGGCCAACTGAGCGACCGGCGGCTGCTGCCACGCCACGCCCGCCACGACCTGTCGGCCCTGGTGGGCCTGGCCATCCAGTCCGGCCGCTGGCCGCACCGCGTCGACTGGACCGCGCCCACCGAGCCCACGCCCCTTGAGAGCGACGCCCAGATGGTGCGCATGATCGCAGACAACCTGATCGACAACGCCGCCAAGTACAGCCCGCCCGACAGCCGCATCCCGGTGGAGGTGCAGGCCGAGGCGCGCAACGGCCAGCCCGGTTACACGGTGCGGGTCACCAACCTGCCAGGCGACGCCGGCTGGCCTGACCCGGCGCTGGTGTTCGACAAGTACTACCGGGCGCCCCACGCCCAGCGCCAGATCGGCGCCGGCCTGGGCCTGTTCCTGGTGGCGGGCCTGGCCCGCCTGCTGGGGGGACGCATCGACTACCGCCCCAGCGACACGCACATCCGCTTCGAGTGCTGGCTGCCCCAGCAGCCACCAGCTGCGGGGCCTGTGGCATGAACATCCTGGTGGTCGAAGACAACGACAGCCTGCGGCAGGCCACCGTGGCCATGCTGATTCGGCACGGCCACTGGACCACGGGCCTGGTTTGCGCCGAAGACCTGGACGACCTGCGGCTGAACCCGCAGCCCGACCTGTTCATCATTGATCTGAACCTGCCTGGCGAAGATGGGCTGAGCCTGTCGCGGCGCCTGCGGGCGGCCCAACCATTGGTGGGCATCATCATGGTCACGGCGCGCAGCCTGCTCGGCGACAAGCTGGCGGGTTACGAATCGGGGGCCGACCTCTACCTGGCCAAACCGGTGGACCCGGCCGAACTGCTGGCGGCGGTGGAATCGCTGGGGCGGCGCCTGCACCGCACGGCGGGCGCCCCCCCACCGCCCGACACGGCCGGCCAGGTGTACCTGGACCAGACCAGCCGCACCCTACACGGGCCGGCGGGGCAGGAGCCGCTGTCGGAAAGCGAGGTCTCCCTCCTGGTCGGGCTCTGCCGCGCCCAGGGCAACCGGCTGGAGAACTGGCAGCTGATGGACCTGATCGGCATGGACGCCGAGACCTACGCCAAGTCGTCACTGGAGGTGCGCATGGTACGCCTGCGGCAGAAGCTGGCGCGCGTGGGGGCCGACAAGCACTGCCTGCCCGCGGTGCGGGGCCTGGGCTACCGCCTCGCGGTGCCGCTGCACTGCCTGTGAATCCGGGGCGGCATCCGTGGCGCCGTGCGGACGGTCGGCCATCGGCATCCCGATGGTGAGCAGCTCATCGATGAGCTCTGCTTGCTCGGGCTCCGAATCTGAGGATACCCGGGTGGTCAAGGCCTCAAAAAATGGGGACAGTGGCAAATACCACTCGCCCGGAGACAACGCCATAGGTCTATAGATAACCTGGCTCTGACGCCCAACGACCAGATGACACGAGCAGCTCCCCAGTAAGACTTCCTGGCTCGCGGGCAAGAACTTCATGGCGACGATCGAAGCACGGATGATGTCGAAAGCATTCACCATGTCTGCCACAGCTTTCCCGCCCAGCGACAGATTGATGCCCATCGCTGCAGTCGCGAGATCGTGATTCAGCTGATGCTCGATCTGCTGGAGGCCAGGTTCCGCCTGCCAACCCGCATCCTGCCAATGTTGCAACAGACTGGTTGCTTTCATCGACAACTGGCTGCCATCAACATGACCCTCCAACGCGCCCCAAGCCGCGGACCAGAAAATGGTGCGCGCCTCCTCGGCAAACCACTGAGGATCAGCCCGTTCACGCCGAACAACGTTGTCCCCCATAGTTTGTTCGATCGCGTGCCGCCGGATCTGCGCCCACTTGGCGCAGATTTCTATCGCTTCGGCTCTGATGCCATCAGGTACCGGCTCTCGCATCGCTTGCCACAGCAACTGCAGAGAGTGCTCCGCCTCATTGCGCCGTGCGGCTATTGCCATTACGCGGGTGTGCCCGTTCATCACACCATCTAGCCAACGGCGGTCGTCCTGAACGATCTCTCTCAAGTTCGCAATCGCTCTCGCGCAGCCGTCATGCTGCACGCGCCCTGAGCACACTATGTCCCTCGGATACAGCGATCCAAAAATGGTCTGGTAAAGATCTTTGAGCATCACGTACCTCTTGAGGCCTTGTTGATGAAACTGCAATCTTTTTTGTTTTTTTTGATTTATATACTCTTTGTAACGCCAAATGTACGAAAACATCGCATCTAAACACCTACAGCAGGCCTACAGGACAGGCAAGACACCGGCCGTCCGAAAAATCGCTTTCGGAGGCTGTCGATCGGTGTACGGGCGCGCCGGCTATCTACAGGGCGAAGAATCACCGCGTCGCGTGCACAACCGCACCCGACTCCTCAGACGACTGAAGCCCATTCACCATTCACGCCAGCAACAAGTCCTATGAGATCAAGAGCCACTTACGACATGAACCGCTGGACTATCAATACAAACCGCTGAATTCAGGCTCTTTCTCACACGCGAATGGGCGGCCCGTGGCCTGGCGGCGGGCTTCAACGACTACATCACCAAACCCTTTGAGCTGGGCCTGCTGCTGACCCGGGTGAAAACCTACCTGAACCCCTAGCCCCCTGTCGCACAATGGGGGCATGCACATCCAGCCCCCTTTCACCGCCCCGACGCGCCACACCGAGGCGCAGGCCGCGCTGCAACAGGTCGAATCGCTCTACCGGCAAGCCGTGGGCCACCTGCGCGAAGGGCTGCAGGCCTTTGCCCGCCAGGCCGCCCCGCCCCCCGGCCAGCCCCTGCAACGCGTGCGTGCCTGCTACCCCCATGTGCGCCTGTACAGCCACAGCAGCCAGCGGCTCGACGGCCAGCCCCACACCCGCCTGAGCTACGGTTTCGTGGCCGGCCCAGGGCGGTTTGAAACCACTCTCACACGCCCCGACCTGTACGCCGACTACTACCTGGAACAGTTCCGGCTGCTGCTCGACAACCACGGCGGCGCGCTGGAGGTGGGCATCAGCCACCAGCCCATCCCGGTGCACTTCGCCTTTGGCGAACACGACCACCTGGAAGGCGACCTGAGCGAGGCGCACCGCGCCCGCCTGCGCGACGTGTTCGACCTGCCCGACCTGACGGTGATGGACGACGGCATCGCCAACGGCACCTTCGAGCCTGGCCCGAACGACCCGCAACCGCTGGCCCTGTTCACCGCCCCGCGGGTGGACTATTCGCTGCAGCGCCTGCGCCACTACAGCGGCACGGCACCGGCCTGGTTCCAGAACTTCGTGCTGTTCACCAACTACCAGTTCTACATCGACGAGTTCATCCGCCTGGGCCACGCCGAAATGGCCCGCCCGGACAGCGACTACATCGCCTTCGTGGAGCCGGGCAACGTCGTCACGCCGCGCGCCGGGCTCTGCCCCCAGGCACTGCAGGCCCTGCAACCGCTGTGGAACGGCGAGCCTGGCAGTGCGCCACCGCGCCTGCCGCAGATGCCGGCCTACCACCTGCTGCGGGCCGACCGCAGCGGCATCACCATGGTCAACATCGGCGTGGGGCCGAGCAATGCCAAGACCATCACCGACCACATTGCCGTGCTGCGCCCGCATGCCTGGCTGATGCTGGGCCATTGCGCCGGCCTGCGCAACAGCCAGCAACTGGGCGACTACGTGCTGGCCCACGCCTACGTGCGCGAAGACCACGTGCTCGACGAAGAGCTGCCGCTGTGGGTGCCCATCCCGGCGCTGGCCGAGATCCAGCTGGCCCTGGAAGGCGCGGTGGCCGATGTGACCGGCCTGGCACCCGGCGAGCTGAAACGCGTGATGCGCACCGGCACCGTGGCCAGCACCGACAACCGCAACTGGGAACTGCTGCCCACCCAGAATGCGCTCACCACGCCACAGCGACGCTTCAGCCAGAGCCGCGCGGTGGCACTCGACATGGAAAGCGCCACCATCGCGGCCAACGGCTTCCGCTTTCGGGTGCCGTACGGCACCCTGCTGTGCGTGAGCGACAAACCGCTGCACGGCGAAATCAAGCTCCCCGGCATGGCCAACGCTTTCTACCGCGAACGGGTGGACCAGCACCTGCGCATCGGCATCCGCGCCATCGAGCGGCTGCGCCAAGGCGGTGTGGACCAACTGCACAGCCGCAAGCTGCGCAGCTTTGCCGAAGTGGCCTTCCAGTAACCCACCCAGAGGCCACCACATGCCCCGCCGCCGCACCGTCCTCCTGAGCAGCCTGGGCGTGGCCGGGGCGCTGGCCATCGGCTGGGGCGTCATGCCCCCGCGCCAGCGGCTCACCACCGCCCGGCCGCTGCCCGTCAACCCGGGCGAATCGGCGCTGAACGGCTGGGTCAAGCTCACCCCAGACGGTGGCGTGACCGTGATGCTCGCCAAAAGCGAAATGGGCCAGGGCGTGGTCACGTCGCTGTGCATGTTGCTGGCCGACGAACTCGACGCCGACTGGTCCCGCGTGCGCTGGGAGGCCTCGCCCATCGACAAGATTTACAACAACCTGAGCACGGTGGTCGATGGGCTGCCGGTGCACCCCGACAACCACCACCCGCTGGTGGAGGCGGCGCGCTGGCTCACCGCCAAGGCAATGCGCGAGTTCGGGGTGATGATGACCGGCGGTTCGTCCAGCGTGAAAGACCTCTGGGGCCCCATGCGCGCAGCCGGGGCCTCGGCGCGCGCCATGCTGGTGGCCGCGGCCGCGGCGCGCTGGGGGGTTACCCCCGAGGCATGCCGCACCGAACCGGGCCAGGTGCTGGGCCCAGGCGGGCGCCGGCTCGGCTACGGGGAGCTGGTGGCCGACGCGGCCCGGCAGCCATTGCCCCGCCGCCCAACGCTCAAGCGGGCCGATGAGTTCCGCCTCATTGGCCGCCCCACCTTGCGGCTGGACACCCCAGGCAAGCTCGACGGCAGCGCGCGGTTCGGCCTGGACGTGCAACCCGAGGGCCTGCTGTACGCCAGCGTGGTGATGTGCCCCACCCTGCTCGGCCGCGCCGTGCGGGTGGACGACGCGGCGGCCCGCGCCCTGCCCGGGGTGCAGGCGGTGGCGACTTTTCCACCGGCCCGCGGCGGCACCGGGGGCGTGGCGGTGGTGGCCGACCACCCCTGGCGGGCGCAGAAGGCCGCCGAGGCCCTGCAAGTGACCTGGGACCACGGTCCGCTGGCGGGCTTTCACAGCGAACAGGCGCTGACGCAGTTGGCGCAAGCCGCCTCGACCGAACCGGGCCATGCCTTTTTCAGCCGCGGGGACGTTGACGCGGCACTGGCCAGCGCCACCCACCGGGTATCGGCCGAGTACCGGGCGCCCTACCTGACCCACTTGGCGCTGGAGCCAGTCAACTGCACGGTGCGCCACGACGGTGACCGCGCCACCGTGTGGGTATCGACCCAGGTGCCGGGCCTGGCACGCGCAGCGGCGGCTGAGGCCCTGGGGCTGCCAGCCGAAGCGGTGACGGTACACGTGACGCTGCTGGGCGGGGGCTTTGGCCGGCGGCTGGAGGTGGACTATGTGGCCCAGGCCGCGACGATTGCGCGGGCGGTGCCGGGACGGCCGGTGCAAACGCTGTGGAGCCGTGAGCAGGACATCCGGCACGACCTGTTCCGACCGGCCTGCGTGGCGCGGCTCGAGGCCGG
>JAUWAE010000021.1 GCA_030602185.1 Comamonadaceae bacterium | reverse complement strand
GACCATGGAGCACGCCATCTCCTTCTCGGAAACCGGGCACCTGTGCCTGGCCACGCTGCACGCCAACAGCGCCAACCAGGCGATGGAACGCATCATCAACTTCTTCCCGGAAGAACGCCACGCGCAGCTGCTCAAGGACGTGTCGCTCAACCTGCGCGGCATGATCGCGCAGCGGCTGCTGCCCCGCGAAGACGGCAAGGGTCGGGTGGCGGTGGTCGAGGTGCTGCTCAACAGCGGGCTCATCGCCGACCTGATCATGAAGGGCGAGGTCTACGAGATCAAGGAAGTCATGAAGCGAAGCGAGGAGGTGGGCATGCAAACCTTCGACCAGGCGCTGTTCGAAGCCTTCGAGGCCCGACTCATCTCGTTCGAAGAGGCGATCCGCAACGCCGATTCGCAAAACGACCTGAAGCTGCGCATCAAGCTGGAAAGCCAGCGCGCACGCTCATCCGACCTGTCCGCCGGCACCGAACACCTGCAGATCGTCTGACCCCACCCCATGACTGGCAGCCTGAACCCCAAAACCTACGACCCCGCCCCTTCCACCCGCGTCGCCTTCCTGGGCCTGGGCGTGATGGGCTACCCAATGGCCGGCCACCTGGCCCTGGCGGGGCACCGTGTCACCGTCTACAACCGCACGCCCGCCAAAGCCCACGCTTTTGCGGCCGAGTTTGCCGCCCAGGGCGCGCGCGCGGCGGCCACCCCGCGCGAGGCCGCCGCCGGTGCAGACATCGTCTTTTGCTGCGTCGGCAACGACGACGACCTGCGCGCCGTCACGCTGGGCCGCCTCGGCGCCGACGGAGCGCGCGAAGCCGACGGCGCTTTCGCTGGCATGGCACCGGGCGCCGTGTTCGTGGACCACACCACCGCGTCGGCCGAAGTGGCGCGCGAGCTCTACGCCGCTGCCCAGGCTGCGGGCCTGCATTTCATCGACGCCCCGGTATCGGGCGGCCAGGCGGGCGCCCAGAACGGGATGCTCACCGTGATGTGCGGCGGGGACGCCCCGGTGTTCGAGCGGGTGCGGCCGGCGGCCATGGCGTTTTCACGCGCCTTCACCCTGATGGGTGGCAGCGGTGCCGGCCAGCTCACCAAAATGGTCAACCAGATCTGCATTGCCGGGCTGGTGCAGGGCCTGAGCGAAGCCATCGCCTTCGGCCAGCGTGCCGGACTCGACCTGCCACAGGTGCTCGACGTCATTGGCAAGGGCGCGGCGCAGAGCTGGCAACTCGACAACCGCGGCAAGACGATGGCGGAAGACCGCTTCGACTTCGGCTTTGCGGTCGACTGGATGCGCAAGGACCTCGGCCTCGTGCTGGACGAAGCCAAGCGCAACGGCGCACGCCTGCCGGTGACGGCGCTGGTAGACCAGTTCTATGCCGACGTGCAGGCCATGGGCGGCGGGCGCTGGGACACCTCCAGCCTGGTGCGGCGCCTGCGCTGACGCCCTGACGGCCGGGGCGCCCGGTTCAGCGGCCCGTGGTATTGCCTGCGGGTGCGGCAGGCTGTGCGGGGGCGGGCGTGATGCGCGCCAGTTCTTCCTCGCTGATCAACTCGAACACCCGCACCACGCGCTGCACGCCCGGGATGCTGCGCGCCACCTCGGTGGCACGGTCGGCCTCGCGCTGGGTGACTCGCCCCATCAGGTAGGTGGTGCCACGCTCCGTCACCACCTTGAAGGCGTTGGCGCTCACGTCGCGCGCGTCCACCAGCGCAGCCTTCACGCGGGCCGTCACCAGGGTGTCGGCGGAACGGGCGGTGAACGACGGCGAGGACATCACGCCCAGCTCGTCGACGATTTCGCGCACGTTCTCCACCCCCGCGACGATGCGGTTGGCGGTGGCGCGGTCGGCCTCGCTGGGCACCTCGCCCGTCAGCAGCACGCGGCGGTTGTAGCTGGTCACGCTCACGCGGGCACGGTCGCCAAACTGGTCGCGCAGGCGGTTGGCTGCGCGCAACTCGATGCCCTGGTCCTCCAGCTGGGTACCGGAGGTGCGGCGGTCGGTGGCCACCAGCACGCTGGTGCCCATGGCCGTGCCCACCACCAGGGGCGCACACGCGCTCAGCACACCGGACAACACCACGGCACCGGCGGCCACGGCCAGAGGACGAGAAAGGGTACGGACAGTCAAGGTCATGGTTCGATCTCCGGGTCTGTGTCTTCGCCCAGCAACTGAACGTCGACACCGTCACAAATGCAGTGGAGGGCCAGCTGGTGCGCCTCGTGCACGCGAGGCAGGCGCTCGCTCGGCACGCTGACCAGCACATCGGTGTCTTTCAGGCTCTGCAGCAGCGGGCCCGGCTTGGCGCCGCACAGGGCCACCACCACCATGTCACGCTCGTGGGCGGCCTCCACCGCACCCAGTATCTCAGGCGCCTGGGGCTGGGTGGTAACCAGCAGTAACACGTCCCCGGGCAAGCCCAGGGCACGCACCTGGCGGCCCAGCACGGCCCGCGACTCGAAGCTGCTGTACAGCCCGGTCAGGGCCGCCGCGTTGGAGCCCAGGGCAAACGCCGCCAGCTCCGGGCGTTCGCGCTCGAAGCGGCCCACGAAAGCCGCCACAAAGGCCTGCACCAGCCCAATTGACATCCCATTGCCACAGGCCAGCACTTTGCCGCCACCGGTGAGCGCCGACAACACCGCGCCCACGGCCGCCTCCACCGCCGGCGCCATGGTCTGGGCACACTGGTAGTTCAGGTCGGCGCTGTCGATGAACTGCTGTTGGATGCGTTGCAAAAGCATGGGGGCGATCATACCCAACCAGAGGCGTCGAAAGCCCCGCGCAACCATGCCACCGACGGGGCCTGCGGGCCGTCGAGCCGGCCCTGCACCAGCACCACGTCAAAGCGGCACGGCGGGCATTGGCGCAACCGCGCCAGGTAATGCCGGGCCGCGAACACGATGCGGCGCTGCTTGACCGAACCGATGCTGCCGCCGGCGCCCCCGTGGCTGGCCGCGCTGCGCTGGCGCACCTCCACGAACACCAGGGTGCCGTCGGGCTCCGACATAATCAGGTCTATTTCCCCGCCCCCACGCCCGGGGGTGCGGAAGTTGCGCTGCACCAGCCGCAAGCCCTGCCGGGCCAGGTGGTCCAGCGCCGCCTGTTCGGCCTGGTCGCCGCGCGCCTTGGTGGTGCGTGCCGCTGGGGGCACGCCCTGTTTCTGGATGGTCACTGTGAACCCCTCTTTTCAATCCGCCCTGACCGCGGCCGAAGCGGCCGCTGGTGGCCAGCATTATCCGGCCGGGGCGCTCTACGTCGTGGCGACACCGGTGGGCAACCTGGCCGACATCACCCTGCGCGCACTCCACCTGCTGGGCCTGGTGGACGCCGTGGCCTGTGAGGACACGCGCCACACCGCCGCCCTGCTGCAGGCCTATGGTCTGCACCGCCCGCTGCTGGCGGTGCACCAGCACAACGAGGCCGAGGCGGCCGAAGCGGTGACCGAGCGACTGCAACGTGGCGAGCGGGTGGCGTACGTGAGCGATGCCGGCACCCCGGGCATCAGCGACCCGGGAGCCCGGCTGTGCGCCGCGGTGCAAGCCCAGGGGCTGCGGTGCATCCCGCTGCCGGGCGCCAGCAGCCTCACGGCGTTGGTCAGCGTGGCCGGCCTGCCCGAAGGCCCTGGGCCGGCCTTCGAATTCACTGGCTTTTTGCCCCCAAAAGGCGGCGAGCGCGAGCGGGCCTTGCAGCGGCTGGCGCAGCAGCCGCACGCCTGCGTGTTGCTGGAGGCGCCCCACCGCATCGAAGCGCTGGCGCGCGACCTGGCCAGCTTTGGCGAGCGGCGCCTCACGGTAGGCCGCGAGCTGACCAAGCAGTTCGAGGAGATCGCGACGCTGTGCTGCGACGCCTGGCCGGCGTGGCTGGCCGCCGACGCCCACCGCCACAAGGGCGAATTTGCGCTGGTATTGCACCCGCTGCCCAAATCCGAAGCGGCCGACGGCCAGGCCGAAGCCCACCGGGTGCTGGCCCTGCTGCTGGCCGAGCTCCCCGTGAAAACGGCGGCGCGGCTGTGCGCCGACATCACCGGCCAGCCCAAGAACGCGCTCTACCAGGCCGCCCTGGCGCTCAAGGGCGAAAACCGGGGCTAATCGGGCCGGTGGGCCTGACCGTCGGGCCGGGCGCCCAGGCGCGGAGTCTCGGCTCCAGCGGCTCCCGCGGCCCCATCGGCCGCCCCCGCCCGCTCGGGCGCTTCGTGGACATCCCGGACTTCGCGCACCTCGGCATCCACCACATCGGCCGACCCGGCACCGGGGCGCCCCGCGCCCGGCCACATCCGCCCAGCGGCATAGCGCTGGAACTGCGCCACGAACACCGGGGGCTCGGGGCGCCGCCCACGCAACAGGGCCCAGACCGCCCCCACGGCCAACAGCAGCAGGGCCAGCCCCAACAGGGCCAGGGCCACCACCGCCATCAGCAACCAGCCCGCCACCCGCACCACGGCGCCCAGCAGGCCGGCCACAAATCGTTGCATTTCTTGCATTGCTTCTTTCGGTCAGGCGCCAATCACGCACAATTGGCCATCACACACTTTTCACGGTTCTGGTTTTGAATCGGGCCGTCGGCACAGGTTCACCCATTCCATGAAACGCCTTTCGCAGTATTTTCTCCGCGGCCTCCTCGCCCTGCTGCCCCTCGGGCTGACGGTTTACGTGCTGTACGCGCTGGTCGTGTGGTCCGAAGCGCTGGCGATGCAACTGGTCCGCCCGTTCATCGGCGATTTTTACATCCCGGGCCTGGGCCTCTTGCTGACCGCCGGCGCCGTCGTGCTCACCGGCTTCCTCATCTCCAGCCAGACCACCGCGCGCCTGCTGTCGTGGGTGGAGCTGCCCTTCACCAACATCCCGGTCGTCAAGAGCGTCTACACCTCGCTCAAGAGCTTCGCCGACTACTTCTCGCCCCACCACAAGGAAGGCAGCACCCAGCAAGTGGTGGTCCTGCGCCTGCCAGGGCAGGCGCTGGAAGTGGTGGGCCTGGTCACGCGCCAGCACATGCAGGGCCTGCCAGACGGCTTCCTGCCCGGTGACCGCGTGGCCGTCTACCTGCCCATGGGCTACATGATCGGCGGCTACACCCTGTTCGTCCCGCGCGACTGGCTCACCCCCATCGAAATGTCGGTCGAAGAAGCGATGCGGTCCTCCCTCATCGCCTGGATGGCCACCAAACCCAACGCCACAAAGCCCAACGCATGAGCATCCGCAACCTCGACTTTCTGTTCGCACCCCGCAGCGTCGCCGTCTTCGGCGCGTCCGACCGACCGCACAGCGTGGGCGCCACCGTCTGGCGCAACCTGTCGCGGGCCTACAAGGGCACGCTCTACCCGGTCAACCCCAGGCTCGCCCAGCTGGATGGCGTGCCCACCTGGGGTTCGGTGGCCGACCTGCCCGCCACCCCCGACCTGGCCGTGGTCTGCACCCCGCCGGCCACCGTGCCCGGGTTGATCGCCGAGCTGGGCGAGCGCGGCACCCGCGCCGCCGTGGTGGTCACCGCTGGCCTGACCGCGAAGCAGAAACAGGCCATGCTGGACGCGGCCAAGCGGCACACCCTGCGCATCCTCGGGCCCAACTGCATCGGCATGCTGGTGCCGCACCTGGGGCTGAACGCCAGCTTCGCCCATGCCGACGCCGCCCCGGGCCCGATCGCTTTCGTCTCGCAATCGGGCGCACTGGTCACCGCCATGCTCGACTGGGCCAATTCGCGCCAGATCGGCTTCTCGCACTTCGTGTCGCTCGGCGAACACGCCGACGTGGACTTCGGCGACATGCTCGATTTCCTCGGCAGCGACCCGCGCACCCGCGCCATCCTGCTCTACATCGAGTCGATCGACTCGCCGCGCAAGTTCATGTCGGCCGCACGGGCCGCCGCCCGCAACAAGCCGGTCATCGTGGTCAAGGCCGGTCGCTCGACCAACGGCCAGAAGGCGGCGGCCTCGCACACCGGTGCGCTGGCCGGCTCCGACGAGGTGTTCGACGCCGCCCTGTCCCGTGCCGGCATGCTGCGCGTCTACACGCTGCAGCACCTCTTCCTGGCCGCCGAGCTGCTGGCGCGCTTCCGCGACAACCGCAGCGAACAGCTCATCGTGCTGACCAACGGCGGTGGCGCAGGCGTGATGGCCGCCGACGCGGCCGCCTTCGCCGGCGTGGAGCTGGCCACCCTGTCGCCCGAGCTGATTGCCGAGCTGGACCGGGTGCTGCCGGGCAACTGGTCGCGCGCCAACCCGGTGGACATCATCGGCGATGCCCCTGCCCAGCGCTACGTCGACGCAATGAAGGTGCTGCGCAGCGCCCGCGACAGCGCCATCCTGTTCGTGCAAGCGCCCACCGCGATCGTCCCCAGCACCGAGATCGCCCAGGCGCTGCTGCCCCTGGCCAGCGAAAAACCGCCACGCGTGCTGGGCAGCTGGCTGGGCCACGGCGCGGTGGCGGAAGCGCGGGCCATCTTCCGCGCCGGTGGCGTGCCCGACTACGACACCCCCGAAGAAGCGGTGCGCGCCTTCTCGTTCCTGCGCCAGTACCACCGCCACCAGGCCGAGCTGATGGAAACCCCGCCCGCCACCCCGCTGGGTAACGGGGCCAACCTGCCGGCGATCCGCGAGCTGGTCGACTTCGTGCTGGCCGACGGCCGCGAATTGCTGACCGAACCCGAAGCCAAGGAGCTGCTGAGGCTGGCCGGCGTGCCCGTGACCCCCACCCGCGTGGTCCCGCCCAATCCCGAGGCGGCGGTGTACGCCGCCGACACCCTGGGCTACCCGGTGGTGCTCAAGATCCTGTCACACGACATCAGCCACAAGTCCGACGTGGGGGGCGTGCGGCTCAACCTGCACAGCGCCGCCGAAGTGGTGCAAGCCGCCCAGGCCATGCTCGAGCGCGTCGCCGAACGCAAGCCCGGCGCCGTCATCGAAGGCTTCACGGTGCAGCCCATGGTACGGCGCGACCACGCGCACGAACTCATCCTGGGCGCCAGCATCGACCCGCTGTTCGGCCCCGTCATCCTGTTCGGTCAGGGTGGTGTGTCGGTGGAGGTGGTGGCCGACCGGGCGCTGGCCTTGCCGCCCCTCAACGTGCCGCTGGCCGAGGCACTGATCGCGCGCACCCGGGTGGCCAAACTACTGCACGGCTACCGCGATGTACCGGCCGCCGACCGGAGCGCCATCACGCGCGCGCTGCTGGCCATCTCGCAACTGCTGGCCGATGTGCCGGAGATCGCCGAGCTGGACATCAACCCCTTTGTCGTCAACCACGAAGGCGGCATGGCCCTCGACGCACGGGTGCGCCTGAGCGCCGCCCGCCCGGCGGGTTCGGCCCACTTCGCCATCCGGCCCTACCCGCAGGAGCTGATCGAGACCCGGCCCTGGGACGATGGCCGCACCCTCACGCTGCGCCCCATCCGCCCCGAGGACGAAGCGCAGCACCTGGCGTTCTTCCGGCGCCTGGACCCCGAAGACATCCGCATGCGGGTGTTCTACAGCCGCCGCAGCATCGAACACAGCGAACTGGCGCGGCTCACGCAGATCGACTACGACCGGGAAATGGCGTTCATCGCCACACTGCCGCTGCCCGATGGCGGCGAGGAAACCCTGGGCTCGGTGCGCGGCATCTGCGACCCCGACAATGATGCGGCCGAGTTCGGCGTCATCGTGCGCTCCGACCTCAAAGGCAAGCGGCTCGGCCACACGCTCATGGACAAGCTGATCCGCTACCTGCGCAGCAACGGCACACGCCGCATCGTCGGCACCGTGCTGCGCGAGAACAAGGGCATGCTGGGGCTGGCGGCGCAGCTGGGTTTCCGCATCGAGGCCCACCCCGAGGACCTCGACCTGCGCCACGTGGAGCTGCCGCTGCAGCCCGACACCCCCCCGGCCTGATCGCCCGGGCTCAGAGCAGCAGGGTGACGACCACGATGCCCAGGCCCAGGGCCATGTTGACGGTCACCCACTGCCGGATCTTCTGCAAGGCGGTGCCGGCGCCGGCCCAGTCGGAGGCGGCCACCGCGCGGCGCATGCGCCCGTAGAGCGCGAAGCGGATGTGGCCGAAGATCAGCACCATCAGCGTGCCCAGCACCGACATCAGCGTCCAGTCCAGCGGCATGTTGAACTGGCCGCCCGACTGGACCACCTCCTTGGCCACGCGGCCCATCATCCAGGCACCGGTGAACAGCGCCACCAGCGACAGCCAGGTGATCACGTTGAAAAAGCGGCCCAGCACCTCGTGCATCAGCCGCAGGCGCACCGGCGGCTCCAGGGCCGACACGGCGGGGCGCAGGAAAAAGTGCGCAAACACCATGCCGCCAATCCACACGATGATGGACAGCACATGGGCGGTTTTCAGGAAGGAATACAGCATGGTCTTGGATGGAGGAACAGCAAGGCCACGAAGGTAACAGCTTTTGAAAACCACATTTTTGTTGCAGTGCAACAAAAAACGCTTGCAATCCCCGGGCAAACCCCTATACTTGGAGTCATGTTGCAGCGCAGCATAAGCCGACAAAACTGTCACTGTTCTGTCGCAACGGCGCTCTACAGTCCCTTAACCACCTTTTTTAAGGAGTCTGCCATGTTGACCGTTGAACAAATCCTCGCCGCCCAGAAAGCCCAAGTCGCCACCCTGTTCGACCTGAGCGGCAAAGCCCTCGCCAGCGTCGAAAAGCTGAACGAACTGAACCTGCAAGCCGCCAAGGCTTCCCTGGCAGAAAGCGCCAGCCACGCCCAGGCCATGATGAGCGTCAAGGACGTGCAGGAACTGATGACCCTGCAAAGCAGCCTGCTGCAGCCGATGGCCGAGAAAGCCGCCTCCTACAGCCGCCACCTCTACGACATCGCCTCTGGCATGGGCGCTGAAATCAGCAAGCTGGCCGAAGGCCAGGCCGCCGACGTGCAAAAGCAGTTCGTCGCCGCCGTGGACTCTGCCGTCAAGAGTGCCCCGCAAGGCTCCGAGTCGGCCGTCGCCGCCGTGAAGAACGCCGTGTCCACCGCCGCCGCCGCCATGGAGTCGGTGCAGAAGGCCGTCAAGCAGGCCACCGAACTGGCCGAAGCCAACTTCAACGCCGTGGCCTCTACCGCCGTGAACGCCTCCAAGACGGCCAAGGCCCCCAAAGCCGCCGCCTGATCGACGGGCCCTGCGCCCTGTCAAACAGCCCCGGACGCCACCAGGCCCCGGGGCTTTTTTCTGCCTCGGGTGTCGCGAATGCGGCCAGCCTCCGGCCCCAGCCCCCCAGGCAGCTCGCCCGGCCACGGCCCGCACGCACATAATCGGGTTCACCCAGACCCACACCCCCATTCGAGGAGCACACATGAGCGAAATCCAGACCGTCGGCATCGTTGGCGCCGGCACCATGGGCAACGGCATCGCGCAGGCCTGCGCCGTCAGCGGCCTGAAGGTCGTGATGGTCGACATCAGCGACGCCGCGGTGCAAAAAGGCATCGCCACCGTCTCGGGCAGCCTGGACCGCCTCATCAAGAAAGAGAAGATGACGGCCGCCGACAAGGACGCCGCCATGGCCCGCATCCAGGGCTCCACCAGCTACGACGACCTCAAGGGCGCCCAGCTGGTCATCGAGGCCGCCACCGAAAACCTTGAACTCAAGATCAAGATCCTGCGCCAGCTCGACGGCCTGCTGCCCGCCGACACGCTGGTGGCCACCAACACCAGCTCCATCGGCATCACCCAGCTGGCCGCCGTCACCCAGCGCGCCGACCGCTTCATCGGCATGCACTTCTTCAACCCGGTGCCCATGATGGCGCTGGTGGAAATCATCCGCGGCCTGCAAACCAGCGACAGCACCCACGCCGCCGTGCACGCGCTGGCGCTGAAGCTGGGCAAGACCCCGATCACCGTGAAGAACGCGCCCGGCTTCGTGGTCAACCGCATCCTGGTGCCGATGATCAACGAGGCCTTCTTCGTGCTGGCCGAGGGCCTGGCGAGCGCCGAAGACATCGACAACGGCATGAAGCTCGGCTGCAACCACCCCATCGGGCCACTGGCACTGGCCGACCTGGTGGGCCTGGACGTGTGCCTCGCGGTGATGAACGTGTACTTTGCCGAGTTCAACGACAGCAAGTACCGCCCCTGCCCATTGCTGAAAGAAATGGTGGCCGCCGGCTACCTGGGCCGCAAGACCGGCCGCGGCGTTTACAGCTATTGAGTTGGCTCGCGCCCCTCGGTATGCCGAGGGGCCTTGGGGGTATCCCATACCGTGCGCCTTGCTCCCTACAATACCTCCATGTCACTCAACCCACAGCACCTGCTGTCCGGCCTGAACCACCAGGCCCAGACGCTGACGCAGCGGCTCGACACGCTGCACCAGCACCTGCTCGGCTCTGTGCCGCCAGTGGACCGGATCGCCTGCGCGCTGTACGACACGCAGGAAGACACCCTCAAGACCTTCATCCACAGCACCCGGTCTGGTCGCGCCATCACCGCCTACCAGTACCGGCTGTCTGACAGCAAGGCCCTCAGCACGCTCGCCCGCAGCGGCGAGTTCCGGGTGCTCGACGACATCGCCGAAGTCCTGCAGGCCGACAACGCGCACTCGCAGTGGTTGCTGGAACAGGGTTACCGCTCGTCATTCACCGTCCCGCTGTACGACGGCGGCGAGCTGCTGGGCTTCGTGTTCTTCGACTCCCGGCAGGTCGGCGCCTTCACCCCCACCGTGCAACGCGACCTGGTGCTCTACAGCAACCTCATCGGCATGGCAATTGCCAGCGAGCTGGCCGCCGTGCGTTCGGTGCTGGAAGCCACCCGCGTGGCACGCGACCTGGCCGAGGTGCGCGACTTCGAGACCGGCGCCCACCTCGAGCGCATGGCCCGCTACTCGCGCATCATCGCGCAGGCCGTGGCGCCCATCCATGGGCTCGACGACGAGTTCATCGAGAGCGTTTACCTGTTCTCTTCGCTGCACGACATCGGCAAGATCGGCATCCCCGACAAGGTGCTGCTCAAACCCGGCCGGCTCAATGACGAGGAGCGGGCGATCATGCACACCCACGTGGACAAGGGCCTGCAAATCATCGACCGCATCGTCGGCGACGGCGACAAACCGCGCCTGCCAGACTCGTCCATTCTGCGCAACATCGTGCACTGCCACCACGAGTACCTGGACGGCTCGGGCTACCCACGCGGCCTGCGCGGCGACGTCGTGCCGATCGAGGCCCGCATCGTCACCGTGGCCGACATTTTCGATGCCCTCACCGCCTTGCGGCCCTACAAGCAGGTGTGGTCACCGGCCCAGGCCCTGGAGGAACTCGACCGCATGGTGGCCGCCGGCAAACTGGACCCGGACTGCGTCCAGGCACTGCACCAGCACTTCGAACAGGTGCTGGCCGTGCGCGCACGGTACACCGACGCGGAAGTGGAAGTCTGACGGTACGCCGGCCGACCCGGCCGCCGCTGTCAGCCTGCTTCGGCCACGAAGCTGCCGGACTTGCCCCCGTGCTTTTCCAGCAGCTTCACGTCGGAGATCACCATGCCACGGTCGGCCGCCTTGCACATGTCGTAAATGGTGAGCAGGGCCACCTGCACCGCAGTGAGCGCCTCCATCTCCACCCCGGTGGGCCCCACGGTTTCGGCGGTGGCCCGGCAGACCACCGTGGACTGCGCCTCCAGCACCTCGAACTCTACCGCCACGCGGGTGAGTGCAATGGGGTGACACAGCGGGATCAGGTCGCTGGTCTTCTTGGCCGCCATGATGCCGGCCAGCCGCGCCACGCCGAGCACGTCGCCCTTCTTGGCGGTGCCCGCCGTCACCAGCGCCAGGGTGGCGGGCTGCATGGTGATGCGCCCTTGCGCCACCGCCACCCGATGGGTGGACTGTTTGGCGCCGACGTCAACCATGTGGGCTTGGCCCTGGGCATCGAAATGGGTGAGAGGGGAAGTGCTCATCTTGACGGAATCTATGCAATAAGCGGGCATCATACGGCCATGCGCCTGCCCGATGATCACCGCCCCGCCCGCCACTGGACGCGCCGTTGGTGGCCCCTGCTGGTGGCCTGCCCACTGTGGCTCGCCCCGCTGTCGCTGACCCAGGCCGAAGCCCCAGCCCCCCGGGGCCTGCCCGCCTTGGGCGACGGCGGCGACATCACGCTGGGCGAAGAGCGCCGCCTGGGCGACCAGATCGCCCGAGCCCTCTACCGCGACCCCGACTACCTCGACGACCCGGTGATCGACGGCTACCTGCAAGCCATCTGGCGCCCCCTGGTGGCGGCGGCCCGCCAGCGCGGCGACCTCTCGCCCGAACTGGCGGAACGCTTCGCGTGGGACATCCTGGTCGGGCGCGACCGCAGCGTCAACGCCTTCGCGCTGCCCGGCGGCTACCTGGGTGTGCACCTCGGCCTGCTGGCCACCGTGGCCACGCCCGACGAACTGGCCTCGGTGCTCGCGCACGAGCTCAGCCACGTCTCGCAGCGGCACATCGCGCGCCTCATCACCCGGCAGAGCCAACAGGCACCGTGGGTGATCGCGTCCATGATCCTGGGCGCCCTGGCGGCGAGCGCGGCCAAGAACGTGGACATTGCCAATGCCGCGATCGTGGGCGGGCAGGCCGTGGCGGCGCAGTCCCAGCTCAACTTTTCGCGCGACATGGAGCGTGAGGCCGACCGGGTCGGCTTCGGCATCATGACCGAGGCCGGCTTCGACGGCATGGGCTTCGTCACCATGTTCGACAAACTGCAGCAGTCGTCGCGCCTGAACGACGACGGCGGCTTTCCCTACCTGCGCAGCCACCCGCTGACAACCGAACGCATGGCCGACATGCGCGCACGCGTGCCACACCACGGCCACACCGATGCCCCCCGGGAAGGGGCCGGGCGGGCGCCCGTGTCGGCGGCCTACCACGCCATGGTGGCGGCGCGCGCCCGCGTGCTGGCCGAGACCGCCGTGGACCGCCTGCGCGCGCTGGCCGCCACGGCACCGTCGCTCAACGGCCCCCAGGCCGACCCCGCCGCACTGGGCCAGCGCTACGCCGCCACCCTGGCGGCCTTGCGGCTGCGCGACCCGGCGCTGGCCGCCACCGGCCTGAAGCACTTGCGCGCTGCCCCGCCGGCCGACGCCGATGCACGGCAGGCGCTGGACTGGCTGGAGCTTGAGGTGCTGACCGCACTGCCCAGCGCCGCGCCGCCGGCCCGACTGGTCAGCCTGCGCGACAGCGCCTTGGGCCACGACCACCGCACCAGCCTGCTGCTGGGCGCCCGTGCCAGCCTCGGGGCCGACCCGGCCACCCGCCAGCGCGCCGCCCAGCGCCTGCAAACCTGGACCACGCTGCACCCGCGCGACGCCACCGCCTGGCAGGCGCTGGCCAGCCTGCACCTGGCGCAAGAGCAGCCGGTGCGTGCCGCCCGGGCCGAGGCCGAAGCGCGGTTGGCCCACCGCGATGCCGCGGGTGCACTGGAGCGTTTCAAGGCGGCGCAGCAGCTCGCCCGCAACCGGCCGACCGACCACATCGAGCTCTCCATCCTGGACGCCCGGGTGCGCGAGGCCGAACAACTGGTGCGCGAGGACCTGCGCGAAGCCAACCGGCGCTGAATCCGGCACTCAACCCAGCGCGAGAAAGGCGCGCCCAGACGGGCTATCATCGCCTCCCTCGCACGTACACCGCCATGGCTGGAATCCACATCACCGACATCGAAGCCGCCATCAACCACTGGCGCGCCCGCAGCCCGTCGCCCGATGGCGTGGTGCTCGCGCCCGAGACCCGCGCCCTGGCCGAGGTCTATGCCCTGATGGTGTTTTACCGCGAAGACGAGGCCGACCCGGCCAGCATGCCGCGAGCCGCCTACGACGCCTGGCAGGCCTGGTACGACACCACGCCCGACACCCCCTGCATCGCGATCTGCTCCACCAGCCAGGGCGACGACGTCTGCAAGGGCTGTGGCCGCACCTTCGACGAAGTGCAGCTGTGGCCCGAAATGACCCCGGCGCAAAAGCGCGCCACCTGGCGCCGCATCACGCTGGAGAGCAGCGCCTGGCGCTTCAACAGCTACGCCGAGCGCGCCATGGAAAGCAAAAAGCCACCGGTGTGACGCGGTGGCTTGGTGGAAGGCGGGCAAACGTCAGACGCGCTGCGCCAGCGCCACCGCCTTGCCGATGTAGCTGGCCGGGGTCATGGCCAGCAGGCGGTCTTTGTCGGCCTGCGGAATGTCCAGCGACACGATCAGGCCGTGCAGTGCCTCTTTCGTCACCGACTTGCCGCGCGTCACTTCCTTGAGCTTTTCGTAGGCGCCCGGCACGCCGTAGCGGCGCATCACGGTCTGGATGGGCTCGGCCAGCACCTCCCAGGCGGCGTCGAGGTCGGCCGCCAGGGCTTCCTCGTTCAGTTCCAGCTTGTTCAGACCGGTCATCAGCGACTGGTACGCCAGCACCGCGTAGCCCAGCGCCACGCCGATGTTGCGCAGCACGGTGGAATCGGTCAGGTCGCGCTGCCAGCGGCTGATTGGGAGCTTCTCGCTCAGGTGCTTCAGCAGCGCGTTGGCCAGGCCCAGGTTGCCTTCGGCGTTCTCGAAGTCGATCGGGTTGACCTTGTGCGGCATGGTGCTGGAGCCGATTTCGCCGGCTTTCAGCTTCTGCTTGAAGTAGCCCAGGCTGACATAGCCCCAGATGTCACGCGCCAGGTCGATCAGGATGGTGTTGCTGCGCGCCACGGCGTCGAACAGTTCGGCCATGTAGTCGTGCGGCTCGATCTGGATGCTGTAGGGCTGGAAGGTCAGGCCCAGGCCGATCTTGGCGTCGGCCGGGGTGTCGGCGGTCGGCTCGGGCGTTTCCACCACGGCACGGCTGAAGGCTTCCCAGTCGAACTCGGGCCAGGCGCTCAGGTGGGCGTTGTAGTTGCCCACGGCGCCGTTCATCTTGCCCATCAGCTTCACATCGGCCATCTTGGCGCGCACACCCGCCAGGCGCACGGCCACGTTGCCCAGCTCCTTGCCCACGGTGGTGGGGCTGGCGGTCTGGCCGTGGGTGCGGCTCAGCATGGGCACGGCGGCGTAGGCATGGGCCATCTGGCGCAGCTTTTCGATGATGCTGTCCAGCCCCGGCAGCAGCACCTGGTCGCGGCCGGCCTTGATCTGCAGCGCGTGGCTGGTGTTGTTGATGTCTTCCGATGTGCAAGCAAAGTGCACGAACTCACCGGCCTTCTGCAACTCCGGCCAGCCGTCGAACGCACCTTTGACGCCCATGGCGGCGTTGCCGCGGATCCAGTACTCCACCGCCTTCACGTCGTGGTTGGTGGTCTTTTCGATGGCCTTGATGGCCTCGGCGTCGGCCGGGCTGAAGTGGGCCACCACGGCGCGCAGGTGGGCACGAGCTTCCTTGGACAAGGGTGGGAACTCGGCAAAACCGGCGTCGCTCAGGTGTTCAAACCAGGCCAGCTCGACCTGCACGCGGCGGTGCATGTAGCCGTACTCGCTCATGAAGGGGCGCAGCGCGGCCAGCTTGCCCACGTACCGGCCGTCCAGCGGCGACAGGGCGGTGACCGGCGAAAACTCGATGTTGGAAGGTGCTTGCATGATCCCCCGATTGTAGAAGCCCCGCCTCTGCGCCCCTTTGCACCGGCACCACTACAATGGACCGCCCAAGGGACAACAACACCTCGACATGAAACTGATCGGCTCCACCACCAGCCCCTACGTGCGCAAAGTGCGCATCGTCATGGCCGAAAAAAAGCTCGATTTCCAGTTCGTCGAAGAAGACGTCTGGTCGGCGAGCACCACCATCCTCGAATCCAACCCGCTGGGCAAGGTGCCCTGCCTGGTGATGGAAGGCGGTGAGGCGGTGTTCGACTCGCGCGTCATCGTCGAGTACCTGGACACGCTGTCGCCGGTGGGCAAGCTGATCCCGACCAGCGGGCGCGAACGTGTGGAAGTGAAAACCTGGGAGGCGCTGGCCGACGGCCTGCTGGACGCCGCCGTGCTGGCCCGGCTGGAAGCCACCTGGGGCGGCCGCGCACCCGGCGAGCGTTCACAGGCCTGGATCGACCGCCAACTCGACAAGATCCACCACAGCCTGCGCGCCATGGGTCACGGCCTGGGCGACAAGCCCTTCTGCCACGGCGTGCACCTGTCGCTCGCCGACCTGGCGGTGGGGTGTGCCCTGGGCTACCTGGATTTCCGTTTTCCCGACATCGCCTGGCGCAGCCAGCACCCCAACCTGGCCAAGCTGTACGAAAAGCTGGCCCAGCGCCCCAGTTTCCAGGACACGTTGCCGCCGGCCTGAGCCGAGAAATAAAAGGTGCCGCGAAGCCCTCCGGGACAAAGGGAGGAGGGAGGGAGGAGGAGAAGCGCCCTCGGAGGTGACTGCGGACCAGATGGCCCGACCGGCTTCGCGACACAGTTAACCGTTCAACCTGGCCACCCGATGCGGCCAGCGCTGTCTCCTTTGGTTCCCGGTGTTTCGCCTAAAGTTCCGCGTTGCCGGCGTGGCCGACGGGGTGTTTTGCAACAAATCGTGACCCGGCCCCGCAGTCGCTGCGCTCAGCCGCCTCGCACAAACCCCAGAATGGCGTCGCGCACCTCGGCGTCCCACGACCACATGAAGGCATGCCCCATGTCCAGCACCACAAGCCGGGCATCGGGAATGTGCTGAGCCAGATAAGCCCCGTGTGGCAGCGGGAACAGCGGGTCGTGCCGGCCGTGGATGACGAGCGTAGGCACGCCGATGCGTTTCACCAGCTCCAGCCGGTGCCTCGACACCGCCACCGCCAGGCCATGGTTCAAAGCGGCCAGCGGCTCGTGGGTGCGTGTGTAAGCGAGCCGAATCGCAGCCTCCACTTCCGCCCTGGGGTAGGGGCGCGGGCCGGCGTAGGTCGTGGCCCAGCCCTCGCTCACGCTGGCAAACACCGCCTCGGGGGTTTTCGGGGGCAGGCGCTTGAGCCGCTGCAAGTAGGCCAGGTAACCCGGCTCGGGCGGGGGCAAGCGCAACAGCCTGGC
This sequence comes from Comamonadaceae bacterium, assembly GCA_030602185.1. Taxonomy (GTDB): domain Bacteria; phylum Pseudomonadota; class Gammaproteobacteria; order Burkholderiales; family Burkholderiaceae_C; genus JAUWAE01. Next base: position 5,026 of record JAUWAE010000021.1, on the reverse strand, counting down.
GGGCAGCCCCAGGGTGGCGGCCACATACGGCCGGTGGTCGGCGCTGGTGGAGATCAGCACCAGCCGCTCCACCCGCTCCGGGTGCTGCACCGCCAGCCACTGGCCGATGAAACCGCCCATCGAGAGGCCCACCACCGTGGCACGGGCCACCCCCAGCCCCTGCAATACCGCGAGCGCATCGCGCGCCAGCGCCTTGAGGGTGTAGGGCGGCCAACGGCCCACCTTGGACGAGCGGCCGGTGTCGCGGTGGTCGTAGCGGATGACGAAGTGCCCCGCATCGGCAAGCTGCTGGCAGAACGCGTCGGGCCAGAAGATGCCCTGGTTCATCGCCCCCATCACCAGCAACAACGCCGGCTGGCCAGGCTCGCCGAAGGTCTCGGTCCACAGGGACACGCCGTCGGGAGTGGTCAGGATGGTTTCCACAGTGCCGTTGATTGTGACCCGAAGCTGCGGGCCGGGCAACCACCCACTCTCGGCCACGCGCGGCGCGCTCAGGCGGTGAGCGGCGCCGGAAAGCCGTTCAGGCTGCTCACGCCACCCGCCTTGGCCTTGCGCACACACAGCAGGCCCACCACGTCCGACGGGTCGGAGTGGTAGGGCAGGTAGAGGTTGGTCTCGTACACCCGGGTGGTCTTTTGGGTCGGGTCGCCCACGCTCATCACCACGCCCAGCAGGTCGCCGCGCGGGTTTTGTCGCACCGGCACCCCCAGGTGCAGGCCCAGGCCGTAGTAAACGGTGTTGATTTCGTCGTCGGTGTAACGGTGTAACGGTGCACCGGCAGGCCGCGCAACACCATGAACCCGCGGCCGTTTTCCAGCTCTTCGGCATGGCGGGCCAGTTTGGCCTTCAGACTGGGCAAGGGAAAGTCGGCGGCGGTGAAACCAGCAAAAGGCCTTGCAGGCCGACGGGCTGAACGGCCATGGCATCATCACGCACACCATGCCAGAGACCACGCTCTTCATTGCCGCCCTGCAGCAGCAAGCCGACGCCGACGCCGTGATGTTCGAGTTGCAAGACCTGCCCTGCGTGCACCAGGCGGACGTGGACCTGGGCGCACACACTGCCTGGGTCAGCCACAGCGGCATGATTTCCCCAGAGGACATCGTGGCCAAGCTGGAAGAAGCCGGCTACACGGCCGAAATCCGTTGATGGCCACCGAACCCGCACCGGCACCGGCAGACAGGCGTCCCCTGCTCTACACCTACCGGCGCTGCCCGTATGCCATGCGCGCCCGCATGGCGTTGCTGCTCGCAGGGCACGCATTTGACGCACACGAAATCGTGCTGCGCGACAAACCGGCCGGACTGCTGGCGGCATCGCCCAAAGGCACCGTTCCCGTGCTGGTGCTGCCCGAGGGCTGCGTGATCGATCAAAGCCTGGACATCATGGCGTGGGCCCTCACCCAGCCGGAGGCGGGGCCGTCCGCCAGCGCCTGGTGGGACCGCGCCCAGACAGACGACCTGCTGTGGCTGCAGCACACCAACGACGGCGCCTTCAAACACCACCTGGACCGGTACAAATACCCGGAGCGTTTTGGGCTGGCGGGCCAGACGCGCGAACAAGCGGTCGCGGGGCACCGCGAACAAGCCCTGCACGCCTTCGTCACCCACCTGGAAGCGCGGCTGGGCCAGGGACCTTACCTGGGCGGCGAGCAACCGTGCGCCGCCGATCTGGGCATCTTTCCTTTTGTGCGCCAGTTCGCCGCCGTCGACCCGGCCTGGTTCAACGCCTTGCCACTGCCACACGTACACGCCTGGTTGGCGCACTGGGTGAGCAGCCCGCTGTTCGAGGCCTGCATGGCCCAACTGCCAGCCAACGAGGTGCAGGCATTTCCTCGGTCAGACCTGATCTTTCCGTAGCATCTGGATCGCCCCGAAAGGGCACCGCACCGCACACAAGGCGCACCCCGTGCAGGCGAGCGCATCGTCCAGGTGGCTGTGCTTCGTCAAACCCTGGGCCTGGAGTGACAGCACGTGCGGCGCACACACCGCCACGCACCAGCCGCAACCGGTGCAACGCCCGGGGTCTATCACCGGCAAGGCCTTGCCTGCACCGAGCGGGCGTGTGGTCATGGCCAACGTCATCGAACCGGTGCACGTTGCTGCCGCCGGCTGTCCCGCAACATGAACAGGTAAAGGCCCTCCACCTTTTCTCGCGCCCACGGGGTTTTGCGCAGAAACCTCAAGCTGGAGTTGACGCTCGGGTCGTGCGTGAAGCAACGGATGGGAATCCTGCGGGACAGTTCGATCCAGCCGTAATGCGCCTCCAGCGCACGGACCATGGCTTCCAGGGTCACGCCGTGGAGCGGATTGCGCGGCTGCTCGGCGGGATGGGGGGTGTCGGTCATGGGCAGATTGTGCCTGTACGGGCGCCCGAGCCGCACATCAATCCGCAGACATACGCACCGCCGTAAGAAAAGTCGGCCAGCCCCTCGGGGCGAATGACTGACACATTGCAGACCAATGCCCTGCCCGCGTCGATTCCCAAAGGTTAGATGACCGGCACCCCACACCCGACCAGGTAATTGAACGTACCGTCGTAGAAGTCCGCATTACGAGTCGGATCGTCTGGTGCACCTTCCGGGACCACAATCACCATCCCTTGCCTGGCGCGCGTGAGCAAAACCCGGTAGGCGTTTTTTTGATAGACCTGCCGCTCTGCCTTATGGATGCGTTGCCAACGGCTACCGACGAAACTGTGATGCGTCCAACGCCCACCGTCCCAGCGGAAATCGCCATCCCACACCACACACGCCCAGTCCAGTTCCAGGCCTTGGACCTGAAACTCGGTCACCACGTCCTCCATGTAGTACGAGGACCGCACATCGGTGTGATCGTCAAGAAACCAGTGCACGGGGTCGATCGGTGTCCGCACATCAATGGCATGGGGTTTGAGGCGCTGGGCTTGGGATGACACCACCAAACCATACCGCTCAGTGCCGCGTGCTTGCGTTTTGAGCCATTGCTTGGCTTGTTGTATGTCTCGGGTCACCACCACTGGGAACTTCTCCCGAATCGCTGCCCAATGCTTTGCAATCCCAGCGCTGTCCATGTCCAGCAATGCCTTCACCCAAGATGCCACATGTTCGGCCCGGAACGAACGCATGGACACGCTCAGGTGCAAGTCTTCATTGAATACGATGCCAGACTTTCCCTTCAGTCGCTCAATCTCAGCACCGGCACCGTACTCACTGTCTGTCAGTTGTGGTGACAGGTGAATCTGCCACCCGGGAAACGACCGTTCGATCGCGTGGACCCACTCGACAATACCAGCCTCACCGGTGTTGATCTCCTGCCCGCCACCCACCAGACCAATCACCACTGCCCAGTCAGGATGACGGTCCAGGCAAGAAATCAAAAATTCCGGCTCTGACAGGTTGAAGCCGACGACGCCTTTTTTCCGCGTCATGAATGACGCGGATTGCTCCAGATTCCAGGCCCGTTGCGCCTCGTCAAAAATGGCCACATGCTCAATCGGTGGGCGGTCCTTGTCTTTCAAACAGGTGTCGCGGAAGTGGTGCACGTTCTGGATGAACTGCTTGACCGCTTGGCGGGCTTCGCCTTTGGTCGTCCGGATCTGATTCTGTCGATCCCGCTCGACCCTGTCGCGTGCCAGTGCTTCGTGCAGTATGGCGACCAGCGGGCCATTGCCTGACAGGTACACCGAATACAACTCGCTGGTCGGGTCAGTGTGTTTGTTGGCGACATTCAGCCCAACCAGCGTTTTACCGGCGCCCGGAACGCCGGTCACCAGGCACAACACCTTCCACTTGTGGGTTCGAGCATCTCTAATCAGGTTTTCGATGCTTTGGGACTACCTACACAGCCTGTAGGTGACCTCATAAGCCGAGAATTTCAGGCCTTATGAATCAACGACTTACGCGTCATGGGTAAGCATAAGTTGAGAAATTTGGACGCATAAGCTGAGAAATTTCTACCAGCGCTGTTTTTGCAGGCATCTCTGAGTCCGCCGCGATGCGGCGTCTCCCATCAAAAACAGCGTGGGGCATCAATGAAAAAGCGTCTTCTGCGTCTGAAAAAGCACTATACGCTTGATTTTGCTACCGCCACTCTGGCGGTCCCTGCGTCTCCATCGAAAAACGACGGGGCCTTGGCGTCCAAGCGGTCCGAATCGTGTGTCCGCACGCATCAGTGACGCAGCCTGACTGCTCACCCCAGCTTTTGGGTGATTTCTCTGGTAGCTCTCTGAAGCGAGGCCGTGTGGTCTTGTACGGCTTCCTCATCGATTCGAGCACTCGGACCATAGACCGCTAGTGACCCCAACACCTGACCGCGCGAATTTAGAACAGGGACAGCGATGGCAACGGCCCCTTTTATGAGTTCATCACGACTGATTGCGTAGCCTGCCTTGCGAATGCGTGCCAGCTCTTCGATGTAAGCCACCTTGCGTTCAAGCGGTACAGAATCGTCCAGATAACTCTCTGGTGACGTCAAGAAAGCGAGGATGGCGCGTCCGCTAGCCCCGACCACGACACTTTCACTGTGTCCGATGCCTCGTCGAAAGCTAAGGGGTTGTCTACTGGGAAGCTCTGCCACACACACACGCTCTTGTCCTCGATGAAGCAGCAGGGCTACCGTCTCGCCTGTCTGCTCCCAGACTGCATGCATTGCAGGCTGCGCAATAGCAACAAGATTTAGGTCGGTATTCCATGCATGAGCCAACTGCCCCACGGCGGGCCCCAGTTGATACCGACGCGGCTCGCCCGACGAGGCAAGGAATCCGCGTTGCTCCAATGTCCGAAGCAAGCGGTAAAGGGTCGGACGACTCAAGTCCACACGCTTAAGCAACTCGCTAGCTGCCAAGCTACCGTCCCCGGGACGAAACGCCAAGAGGATGTCTAGCGCTCGGTCAACCGCTCTGACGCCCTCAGACAGCTTGTCAGATTGAACTTCTTCCACAGTCATCCCGGAACTTTACGTCGAAACATGTCCATCTGGTGGATAGGTGTTCAACTGTTGACACAAATCAACTCATGACCATACAATGGACACACGTATCACGCAGC
>JAUWAE010000282.1 GCA_030602185.1 Comamonadaceae bacterium | reverse complement strand
AGCAGCTGGGCCGCCTCGCCGTGCACCACCACGCCCTTGGTGCCGCCCAGCACGTAGCCATCGCCATGTCGCGTGGCTTGCAAGCCCACGTGCGAGAGCTCGTGGTGGCTACCGGCCTCGTCGTGCGCGAGCGCGGCGATGGTGCTGCCGTCAAGCAGGCCCCCGAGCTGCGCCTTTTGTGCCGCGCTGCCGGCGGCCACGATGGCACGGCCGACCACGAGGGCGCCCAGGAAGGGTTCGATCACCAGGGCCTTGCCCAGGCTCTCGAACACCACGCTCACGTCAAACGCGTTGCCGCCAAAGCCGCCCACAGCTTCGGGAAACAGCGCGCCGATGGCGCCGAGTTCGGCCAGGCCGTTCCAGACCTCGTGGCTGTAGCCGGTGGCAGACCGTGCGGCGGCATGGCGCGCTTCGATGGGGTACTGCTCGGCCAGGAAGCGGTCCAGCGTGTCGGCGAGCATGCGCCGGTCTTCGGTGTGTTCAAAGTGCATGGTCAGTCCTCACAGTCCGAGGATCATCTTGGAGATGATGTTTTTCTGGATTTCGTTGGAGCCGCCGAAGATGGACAGCTTGCGGTAGTTGAAGTACTGCGCCGCAGCCGCCTTGGCCTCGTCCGGTCCGGACCACGGACCCTCGTAACCGGCGTGCAGCGCCGCTTCCACGAAAGGCAACGCGTACGGCCCCATGGCGCGCCGCATCAGCGACAGCAGCTCCTGGCGGATCTCGGTGCCACGGATCTTGAGCATGGAGCTCTCGGCGCCCGGCACGCCGCCGCCAGCCACAGCAGCGATCACGCGCAGGTTGGTGGTCTTCATGTTCTCCAGGTCGATTTCCACCTTCGCCAGCCGCGCCGCGAACAACGGATCCTGCAGCAGGGACTTGCCCTTGTGCATGACGCGCGATGCGGCGGCCTTGAGCTTTTCCAGCCCGGCGACCGAGAAGCCGACGCCGGCGATGTTGGTCCGCTCATACGTCAGCAGATACTTGGCGCAGGTCCAGCCCTTGTCGGGCTCGCCCACCAGGTTCTCGGCCGGCACCTTCACGTCGGTGAAGAACACCTCGTTGACCTCGTGCTCGCCATCCAGGGTGATGATGGGGCGCACCTCGACGCCGGGGCTGTTCATGTCGATCAGCAAAAAGCTGATGCCTTCCTGCTTCTTCGCTTCCCGGTTGGTGCGCACCAGGCAGAAGATCATGTTGGCGTGCTGGCCCAGCGTGGTCCAGGTCTTTTGTCCGTTGACGATGTAGTGGTCGCCCTGCAGCACGGCCGTGGTCTTCACGCCCGCCAAGTCGGAGCCGGCGCCCGGCTCCGAATAGCCCTGACACCACCAGTCTTCGCCGCTGAGGATGCGCGGCAGCCAGTAACGCTTTTGCGCCTCGTTGCCGTACTTGATGAGCACCGGCCCCAGCATGCCGACGCCGAAGGGCACGATGCGCGGCGTGTGCGCCAGCGCGCATTCGAGTTCGAAAATGAACTTCTGCACCGCGCTCCACCCCGGGCCGCCCCATTGCTCGGGCCAGTGGTTGGCCAACCAGCCACGGCGGTTGAGGATAGCGTGCCATGCCTCCATGTCGGCCTTGGACAGGCGCTGACCGTCGCGCACTTGGGCTGACAGGCGCTCCGGCAGTTCGTCTTTGAGGAACTGGCGCACCTCGGCGCGGAAGGCCTCTTCTTCAGGGGTGAAGCTCAGGTCCATACACCGTCTCCTTGCAATAAAAATGGATCATTGTTCTGCAATGCAGATTTTGGCCATCCAATTTGCTTTGGACAATACCGACCCACATTGACACACTGTCAATAAAAATTTGACAATTGGAAGGCAGGTGGTCTTGTTTCGCGAACGGCAAGCCGAGCGACAAGGAGCGGTGACGCGGGCTTGGACGCCGGTCACCGGGCACGGGCCTGGTGCGCGAGGCCCGCGTGGGGGAAATGAGGGGGTAGGATGGGTCCGTGACCCGATGGTGCAAGACGCGCTTGACGACCAGCACCACCCTGTTGGTGGTGCCGGTGGCGAATCAGACCTTCTCCAGAATCAGCGCAATGCCCTGACCCACGCCAATGCACATGGTGCACAGCGCGTAGCGGCCGCCGGTGGTGTGCAGCCGGTTGATGGCGGTGGTGGCCAGGCGGGCGCCGGAAGCGCCCAGCGGGTGGCCCAAGGCAATCGCGCCGCCCCAGGCGTTGACGCGCGCGTCATCGTCCTTCAGGCCCAGCAGGCGCAGCACGGCCAGGCCCTGGGCGGCAAACGCCTCGTTGAGCTCGATCACGTCCATCTGCGCCAGCGTCAGGCCGGTCTGGGCCAGCACCTTT
>JAUWAE010000263.1 GCA_030602185.1 Comamonadaceae bacterium | reverse complement strand
CTGATCCCGGGCTTCGAGCCCGACATGACGGTGATGGGCAAAGTGATCGGCGGCGGCATGCCGCTGGCGGCCTTTGGCGCCAAGCGCGCGGTGATGGAACAGCTCGCCCCGCTGGGCGGCGTGTACCAGGCCGGCACCCTGAGCGGCAACCCGGTGGCCACCGCTTGCGGCCTAGCCACGCTGAAGGAAATCCAGAAACCGGGCTTCTCCGAGGCGCTCACCCCCCGCACCCAGAGCCTGGTGCAAGGCCTGACCCAGGCGGCCCGGGACGCCGGCGTGCCGTTCTGCGGCGACAGCCAGGGGGGCATGTTCGGCTTCTTCCTGATGGACACGCTGCCGCAGAACTACGCCACGGTGATGACCACCGACGGTCCGCGCTTCAACAAGTTCTTCCACGGCATGCTGGACCGTGGCGTGTACTTCGCCCCCGCGCTGTACGAAGCAGGCTTTGTGAGTGCAGCGCACTCCGAGGCGGACGTGCAGGCCACCGTGGCCGCCGCACGCGAGGTGTTCGCGACGCTCTGACCGCGCGCACAACGCCAATTAAAAACGGGCTGCAGAACAGCCCGTTTTTTGTTCAAGCCGCCACGGGCTCCAGCAAGCGCGCCAGCAAGGCGCCCTCCACCGGGTCGCCCAGCGGCACGAACACGCGCACCGGGCTGCCCTGCGCCACCTGCACGGGCTCGCCATCCAGGTTCTGCATGGCGTCCAGCTGCACGATGCGGTTACCGCTGGGGTGGATCACCTCGATGCGGTCGCCCACGGCGAACCTGTTCTTGGTTTCCACCTCGGCCCAGCCGTCGGCGCGCACACCGCGCACCTCGCCCACAAAGTGGCTGCGGTGCAGCTCGGAATGCCCGCTGATGTAGTTCTGGTAGTCGTGCGCCGGGCGGCGCTCCAGCAGGCCGCCGGTGTAACCTCGGTTGGCCAGCCCTTCCAGTTCCAGCAGCAGTTCCGGGTTGAAGGGGCGGCCCTCCATGGCGTCGTCGATGGCACGGCGGTACACCTGCGCCGTGCGCACCACGTAGTACAGGCTCTTGGTGCGCCCCTCGATCTTGAGGGAGTCGATCCCGATCTTGCACAGCCGCTCCACGTGCTCCACGGCACGCAGGTCCTTGCTGTTCATGATGTAGGTGCCGTGCTCGTCTTCCATGATGGGCATCAGCTCGCCAGGGCGGGCCTTTTCCTCGATCAGGTACACGCGGTCGGCCGCCGGGTGGCGCTGACCGCTGCCACAGGTGGAGAAGGCGGTTTCGGCCTCGGTGCGCGCTTCGGCGAAGCTGAAGTCCGATTCCATGCGCTCCACCGGCACGGCTTCGCCGGTCACGGCGTCTTCGGTGGCAGCCTGGGTGCCGTATTCCCAGCGGCAGGCGTTGGTGCAGGTGCCCTGGTTGGGGTCGCGCCGGTTGAAGTAACCGCTGAGCAGGCAACGCCCCGAGTAAGCGATGCACAGTGCGCCGTGCACAAACTCCTCCAGCTCCATGTCCGGACACTCGTTGCGGATGGCCTCGACCTCGTCCAGGCTCAGCTCGCGGCTCAGGATGATGCGCGTGACGCCCACCTTCTGCCAGAACTTCACGGTGGCCCAGTTGGTGGTGTTGGCCTGCACCGACAGGTGGATGGGCACCTCCGGCCACTTCTCGCGCACCTGCATGATCAGGCCCGGGTCGGCCATGATGAGCGCGTCGGGCTTCAGTTCGATGATGGGCTCGATGTCACGCAGGTAGGTGCGGACCTTGTCGTTGTGGGCGATCAGGTTGCTGGTGACGAAGAGTTTCTTGCCGCGCGCGTGGGCCTCCTGAATGCCCTGGGCGAGCTGTTCCAGGCGAAACTCGTTGTTGCGCGCGCGCAGGGAATAGCGCGGCTGGCCCGCGTAGACGGCATCGGCGCCGAAGTCGTAGGCCGCCCGCATCTTGTCCAGCGAACCGGCGGGCAGCAGCAATTCAGGGGATTTCATGGGGCCGTATTGTCCCAGCTTTGCCGTCACAGCATCAACCGCCGGCCAGGACCACCCCTGGCCGCGAAGGGTGTCGGCACCCCAGCACCCTTCGCGGCCCTGCCCGCGTCAGTTCGGCAGCAACACGCTGTCGATCACGTGGATCACGCCGTTGCTGGCGCTGATGTCGGCCGACACGACGCGCGAGTCGTTCACCTGGACGCCGCCCTCGGTCTTCAGGGTGAGGGCCTGCCCGGCCTTGGTCTGGACCTCGCCCGCCTTGACGTCAGACGACAGGACCTTGCCCGGCACCACGTGGTAAGTCAGCACCTTGGTCAAGGCGTCCTTGTCTGCCAGGAGGGCATTGAGCTGGTCTTGCGGCAACTTGGCAAAAGCCTCGTCCGAAGGCGCGAACACCGTGAACGGCCCCTCGCCCTTGAGTGTGTCCACCAGCCCGGCGGCCTCGATGGCCTTGACCAGGGTGCTGAACTGCCCGGCCTGCACGGCCGTGTCCACGATGGACGCGGCCTTGGCCTGCAAGGCACCCAGCCCCAGCGTGGCGGCACAGGCCGCAGCGATCAATGCGTGTTTCATGACACAACTCCTCAAGTTTCAGATGGTTTCCAAAGGATGAGGCTGGCCAGCCAACGGTGTGGTTGCCCCCACGCCGCACAGTGCGCCGCCTGAGGGGACAACGTGTACACAGACCACCATGGCGCGGCACAAGTTCCCGTGCAGCCCCCTGACGTGGGTACGCCGTTCGTGTCATAAAAAAACGGCCCCGAAGGGCCGTTTCACACCAATGCGGTAACGGGGTCAGACCGTTACGCCCTTGGCCGTTTCTGCGTACTCTTCGATCTGGTCGAAGTTCATGTACTTGTAGATGTTGGC
>JAUWAE010000330.1 GCA_030602185.1 Comamonadaceae bacterium | reverse complement strand
CGGGGCGGTAGCGCTGGCCGTTGCAGTCTGGGCAGCGCAGGTACACGTCGCTCAGGAACTGCATTTCCACGTGCTCGAAGCCCGAGCCGCCGCAGGGGGGGCAGCGCCCGTCGCCACTGTTGAAGCTGAACTTGGCCGCCGTGTAGCCGCGCTGCTGCGACTGCGGCGCGGTGGCGAACAGGTCGCGGATGGCGTCCCACGCGCCGACGTAGCTCACGGGGTTGGAGCGCGCCGTCTTGCCGATGGGGGACTGATCGACAAACACCACGCCGCTGAGGTGATCGGCCCCCAGCAGGCGGTCGTGCGCGCCGGGCGATTCGGTGGCTTGGCCGAAGTGGCGCATCAGCGCCGGGGCCAGCACGTCTTGGATGAGGGTGGACTTGCCCGAGCCGCTGACGCCCGTGACCGTGACCAGCCGTTGCAGCGGGAATTCGACGTTGAGGTGGCGCAGGTTGTGTTCGCGCGCGCCCTCCAGCACCAGGCGGGGCGTGGCATCGGTGACCATGCGCTTGAAGCCGAAACCCACCTGCTTGCGCCCGCCCAGGTAGGCGCCAGTCAACGTGTCGGCCTCGCGCAGTTGGGCCACGGTGCCGTCGAACACGATGCTGCCGCCGCGCTCACCTGGGCCGGGGCCCATGTCGATGACGCGATCGGCCGCCAGCATGACGGCGGGGTCGTGCTCCACCACCACCAGGGTGTTGCCCGCGTCGCGCAGGCGGGCCATGGCCTGGTTGATGCGATTCATGTCGCGCGGGTGCAGGCCGATGCTGGGCTCGTCGAGCACGAACAGGGTGTTGACCAGCGAGGTGCCCAGCGCGGTGGTGAGGTTGATGCGCTGCACCTCGCCGCCGCTGAGGGTGCGGCTTTGGCGGTCCAGCGTGAGATAGCCGATGCCCACGTCGCACAGGTAGCGCAGGCGGGTGGTGATTTCGTCGAACAGCAGTTTGAGGGCTTGTGCCTCGCCAGCCTCCCGTGTACCCACCCCCGCCGAGGCAAGGGCTGAGCCGGGCAACGATTTCTGCTCGCAGCATGAGGAGCCCGGCTCAGTCCTTGAATCGGCAGCAGGTGCCAAAGGCCCGGCCAACAACGCAAAAAACTGGCGCAATCGCTCGATCGGCAACTGCATCAGGTCGTGCAGACACAAGCCCGGCAAAGCCTCCAATTGCTCTCGGGTCCACTCAACCCCCACCGGCATGAAGCGCTTAGACGGCGGCAGCACGGTATCCGCATCGGCCTTGGAGCCCAGGCGCCACAGCAGGCTTTCCGTCTTGAGCCGCGCGCCCCGGCATGCGGGACATTCGGTGTAGCTGCGGTACTTGGACAAGAGCACGCGGATGTGCATCTTGTAGGCCTTGCTCTCGAGGTAGTCGAAGAAGCGGCGCACGCCGTACCACTGCTGGTTCCACTTGCCGTTCCAATGGGGCGAACCTTCGATGACCCACTGCTGCTGCGCCTCGCTCAGCTGGTACCAGGGCGTGTCGCGCGGAATGCCTGCGGCCTCGGCGTGGCGCATCAGGTCGTCCTGGCACTCCTTCCACGCGGGGGTCTGCATGG
>JAUWAE010000144.1 GCA_030602185.1 Comamonadaceae bacterium | reverse complement strand
AGCAGGAGCAACCCCACCAGCACGCGGCGGGTATGGCGCGGGTAAGCCCACAGCCCCAGCCACGTCAACACCAGAAAGCCGAGCGCGTGCTGCGCCTTGTCCCACAGGTCGAACACCAGGGGCGGCAGGTGCGCCACCGGCGTGAGCGACAGGCCGACGACCGCAGCCGCGCTCGCCCAGAAGGCGGCCGCCCGCAACCAACCGGGCACCAGGCGGCCCAGGCCCAAAGCCCAGCCCACCGTCAGCCCCCTGGGATTGGGGCCAGCGCCCGCTCCAGCGCATCGACGAACATGGCGGGCACGTCAAAGCCGGTCTGCTGCTGGATCTCTTGGAAGCAGGTGGGGCTGGTGACGTTGATCTCGGTCACCTTGTCGCCGATCACGTCCAGGCCCACCAGCAGCAGGCCGCGCGCCGCCAGCCGCGGCGCGATGGCGCGGGCAATCGCCCAGTCGCTGTCGCTCAGCGGCTGGGCCACGCCCTTGCCGCCGGCAGCCAGGTTGCCACGCACTTCGGTGCCCTGCGGGATGCGGGCGAGGCAGAACGGCGCGGCTTCGCCGCCGATCAGCAGCAGGCGTTTGTCTCCGGCCACGATTTCGGGCAGGTAGCGCTGCACCATCACGCTGGTGTGGCCACCATGGTTGAGCGTTTCCACGATGGAGCCCAGGTTCATGCCGTCGGGCCCGACGCGGAAAATGCCCATGCCCCCCATGCCGTCCAGGGGCTTGAGGATGATGTCGCGGTGCTCGGCGTGGAAGTGGCGGATGGCTTCGGGCGAGCGCGTCACCAGCGTGGGCGGCGCGAAGTCGCCAAACTCCATCAGCGCCAGCTTTTCCGGGTGGTCGCGCAGGGCACGGGGGCTGTTGAACACCCGGGCCCCCTCGCGTTCGGCCTGCTCCAGCAGGTGGGTGGCGTAGAAGTACTCGCTGTCAAACGGCGGGTCCTTGCGCATCAGCACCGCGTCGAAGTCCTTCAGCGCCTCGCGGCCCTGGTGGGTCACGCGGTACCAGTCGTCGGCGTCCCCCGTCAGGGTGATGTGGCGCAGCAGCGCCGTCACCGGCTCGCCGCTCTGCCATTGCAGGTGCGCCGGCTCGCAGGCCGCCACCGCGTGACCGCGGCGCTGCAGCTCGCGCATCATGGCGAAGGTGCTGTCCTTGTAGGTCTTGAACGTGGCCAGCGGGTCGGCCACGACCAGAATGCGCCGCACGGTCATTCGTACACCTCGGCGTTGGGGTCGGTGGCCTCCAATTCGTAGCTGGCGGCCAGCATGGCCAAGCGGCCGATGACGCCGTACATGTAAAAGCGGTTGGGCACGCTGGCGCCGGGCTTGGCGCCAGGCTGCGGCTGCTGGGCACTCTTCTCGAACGCCAGCGGCACAAAGCTCGCGCCCGGGGCGTTCAGGTTCTCGTCCACACCGCGGTCGGCGTGCACGCGGTAGAAGCCGCCCACGACGTAGCGGTCCATCATGTAGACCACCGGCTCGGCCACCGCGTCGTTGATCTGCTCGTGCGTCAGCACGCCTTCCTGGATGATCACGTCGGACACCTGCTGGCCGTCCTTGATGACGTTCATCTTGTTTTTGGTCTTGCGGTTGAGCGCGTCGAGTTCCTTGGCGTCGCGCACCGTCATGATGCCCATGCCGTAGGTGCCGTTGTCGGCCTTGACCACCACGAACGGCTTTTCCTGGATGCCGTATTCCTTGTACTTCTTCTTGATGCGGGTGAGCAGCGCGTCCACGTTGGTCTGCAGGCATTCCATGCCGGTGCCCTCGGCAAAGTTGACCTCGCCGCAGTGGTTGAACATGGGGTTGATGAGCCAGGGGTCCATGCCCAGCAGCTTGCCGAAGCGCTTGGCCACTTCCTCGTAGGCCTTGAAGTGCTGGCTCTTCTTGCGCACGTGCCAGCCGGCGTGCAGCGGCGGCAGCAGGTACTGCTCGTGCAGGTCTTCCAGAATGCCGGGCACGCCCGCACTCAGGTCGTTGTTCAGCAGGATGGTGCAAGGGTCAAAGTGCTTGAGGCCGAGGCGGCGCTTGTCGCGGATCAGCGGCTCCAGCGTCACCTGCTCGCCGCTGGGCAGGTCGAAGGTGGTCGGCTCCTTGATCTCGGGGTTGAGCGAGCCCAGGCGCACGTTGAGGCCAGCCTGGTAGAAGATCTTCTGCAGCTGCGCCACGTTCATCAGGTAGAACATGTTGCGGGTGTGGTTCTCGGGCACCAGCAGCAGGTTTTTGGCTTCGGGGCAGATTTTCTCGATCGCGGCCATGGCGGCCTGCACCGCCAGCGGCAGCATTTCGGGCGTGAGGTTGTTCCAGCCGCCGGGGTAGAGGTTGGTGTCCACCGGCGCCAGCTTGAAGCCGGCGTTGCGGATGTCCACCGAACTGTAGAACGGCGGGGTGTGTTCCATCCACTCCAGGCGGAACCAGCGCTCGATGACGGGCGTGGATTCGAGGATGCGCTGTTCGAGTTCGTTGATGGGGCCGGTCAGGGCCGTGACGAGGTGGGGAACCATGAGAAGGCCCTTTGTGTGCGGGTCGTGTGGAAGGTCGAAGAAAGATTTTAGAGAGTGGGGGTGAATCGTGCCATTCCAAGGGGCTGCGCGCGGGACACGCCAGATAAGATATAAACAAGCGCTTATGAACAAAAACCTCTGGCTGCTGGCCGCCGCGCAAGGCCTGTTCCTCACCAACAACGTGGTGTTCATCGCCATCAACGGGCTGGTGGGCCTGAGCCTGGCGCCGCTGGGCTGGATGGCGACGCTGCCGGTGATGGGCTACGTGGTGGGAGGCGCCCTGTCCACCGGGCTGGTGGCGCGCAGCCAGGCCCGCTGGGGGCGCAAGGTGTCGTTCCAGCTCGGGCTGGCGGTGGCGCTGGCCTCGGCATTGTTGTGCGCTGCGGCGGTGCAGTTGGGCGACTTCTGGCTGCTGGTGCTGGCCACGGTGGTGGCGGGCTACTACAGCGCCAACGGACAGCTCTACCGCTTTGCCGCTGGCGAACTGGCCACCGCCTCGTTCCGCGAGAAGGCGGTGTCGCTGGTGCTGGCCGGCGGGCTGATTGGCGCCATCATCGGCCCCAACCTGGCCAACCACACCCGCGACTGGCTGGGCAAGCCCTTTCTGGGCGCCTACCTGGCGCTGGCCCTGGTGGCACTGGTGTCGATGGCGGTGATGGCGGGCATCCGTTTTCCCAAGGAACCGCCCAAAGCCGCGGGGGCTTCCAGCGGCCGGCCGCTGGGCGAGATCATGCGCCAGCCGGTGTTCATCGTGGCCACCGTGGGCGCGGCACTGGGCTACGGGGTGATGAACCTGCTGATGGCCGCCACGCCGCTGGCGATGCAGGTGTGTGGCATGCCTTTCTCGGACGCGGCCCTGGTGCTGGAGTGGCACGTGATCGGCATGTTCGCCCCGGGCTTTTTCACCGGCCACCTCATCAAGCGGTTTGGCGTGCTGCAGGTCATGGGCGTGGGGGTGCTGCTCAACGCGCTGTGCATCGGCATTGCCCTGTCGGGGCAAGAGCTGCACCAGTTCCTGGTGGCGCTGTTCCTGCTGGGCGTGGGCTGGAACTTCCTGTTCACCGGCAGCACCACGCTGGCCATGCAGGCTTACCGGCCAGAGGAAAAAGACAAGGCCCAGGCGGCCATCAACTTCTGGGTGTTCGCCACCATGGCGGTGACGTCGTTCGCCTCGGGCGCACTGGTCACCACCCAGGGCTGGGCACTGCTCAACCTCGGCTCGCTGGTACCGGTGGGGCTGACGGGGCTGGCGCTGCTGTGGCTGGCGGCCAAGCGCCGGGCGCAGGCACAAGAGGCGGCCTGAAGCCGCCCCTTCAAGGCATGCGGGCGATCACCTCGGCCACCGCCGCCGTGAGGCGCTGGGCGAAGGGGACGTGCAGGAACTCGTTGGGCCCGTGGGCGTTGCTCTTGGGTCCCAGCACACCGCACACCATCATCTGCGCCGAGGGAAAGCCCTGGCTCAGCAGGTTCATGAGCGGGATGGTGCCGCCCTGGCCGATGAAACCGCACGGCGCCCCGAAATGCGCGTGGCTGGATGCATGCAGCGCCTGCTCGAACCATGGCGCGGTGGCGGGGGCGTTCCAGCCGGTGGCGGCGCCTTCGGGCTCGAACGTCACCTTGGCCTGGTAGGGGGCGTTGTCCTCGAGCAGGGCCTTCAGGTCCTGCACCGCCTGGGCCGCGTCCACCAGGGGCGGCAGGCGCAGGCTCAGCTTGAACGCTGTGTACGGGCGCAACACGTTGCCGGCGTTCTGCAAAACGGGGAAGCCGTCGGCACCGGTCACGCTGAGGGTCGGCCGCCAGGTGCGATTGAGCAGGGCCTCCACCGGGTCGGTGGTGGTGGGCAGGGCGAACAGGGTGGCGCCACCGCAATCGTGGTGCGCCCAGGGGAAGCGGCGGTACACCTCCTCGCCCAAAGTGGCGGCCGTGGCCTGGGCCTGCGCCACGCGATCGGCCGGTACCGGCACATGGAATTGGGCGGGCAAGAGCCGGCCGGTGGCGCTGTCTTCCAGCCGGTCGAGCACCTGCCGCATGATGCGAAAACTCGACGGCACCAGGCCCGAGGCGTCACCCGAATGCACGCCCTCGGTCAGCACTTCGACCTTGAGCACGCCACTGGCCATGCCGCGCAGGCTGGTGGTGAGCCAGAGCTGGTCGTAGTTGCCGGCGCCGCTGTCCAGGCAGATCACCAGACCCACATCGCCGAGGCGCGGCCGCAGGGCGTCCACGTAGGGCAGCAGATCGCCTGAGCCGCTTTCCTCGCAGGTCTCGATCAGACCGACGATCCGGGGGTGGGCCGCGCCCTGCGCCTGCAGCGCCTGGATGGCCGCGATGCTGGCGTAGACCGCGTAGCCGTCGTCGGCACCGCCACGGCCGTAGAGCTTGTCGTCCACCAGCCTGGGGGTCCAGGGGCCCAGGTCGCTGCGCCAGCCGGTGAACTCGGGCTGCTTGTCGAGGTGGCCGTACATCAGCACCGTCTGCCCGCTGGCGGGTGCAGCACCCCCCTGGCGCCCGGCGCTGGCCGGCACCTCGAAGAACAGCACCGGCGTGCGCGCCCGCCCGTCGGGGTGGGTCAGCCGCAGCACCTCGAGCGTCAGGCCGGGAACGCGCTGCGCCGTCACCCAGTCGGCGGCCTCACGCAGCACGGTGTCAATGTGGCCGTGCGCGGCCCAGTCGGGGTCGAAAGCGGGCGACTTGGCGGGCACCTCGATGTAGCGGTGCAGCGCCGGCAGGATGTCCTGCTGCCAGCGCTCGTCCACCCGCTGCCGAACCGCCTCGGTGTCGAGCACAGGGGCAGGCAGTCGTGCATTCATGGCTCTGTGTTATGGCTTTGTGCTCATGCCACCGGGGGGTCAGAAGCTCTCCCAGTCGCCCTCGGCCGGGGCACTGGCCGGCGCCGCCTTGGCAGGACCTGCCACGGCGGGCGGACGGGCCGCCGGGATGGCCTTGGCCTTCGCGGGGGCGTGGGGCTTGGGTGGCGGCAGACGGGTACCGGCGGGCTTGGGCGCGGCCGGGCGCGGCGCGGCAGCCCGGCGCGGTGCCACCGGGGCCAGGCTCTGGCCGCTGTCGCCGGTGCGGAACGCCGCAATCGCCTGTGCCAGCCGGTCGGCCTGGTCGCGCAGGCTCTCGGAGGCGGCCGCACTCTGCTCGACCAGCGCGGCGTTCTGCTGGGTCATCTGGTCGAGCTGGTTGACCGCCACGTTGACCTGCCCAATACCGTCGCTCTGTTCGGCCGCTGCTGCGGTGATCTCGCCGATGATGTCGGACACCCGCTGCACGCTGCCCACGATCTCGTTCATGGTGTGACCGGCATCCCCGACCAGGCGGCTGCCGTCTTGCACCCGCTCCACACTGGCGTTGATGAGGTCCTTGATCTCCTTGGCCGCCTGGGCACTGCGCTGGGCCAGCGAGCGCACCTCTCCGGCCACCACCGCGAAGCCTCGACCCTGCTCGCCGGCGCGGGCGGCTTCCACCGCCGCGTTCAACGCCAGGATGTTGGTCTGGAAGGCAATGCCGTCAATGACGCTGATGATGTCGCTGATGCGCTGGCTGCTCTGGGTGATGTCGTTCATGGTGTGCACCACCTGCCCGACCACCGTGCCGCCCCGCTGGGCCACTTCGGCCGCGCTGGAGGCCAGCTGGTTGGCCTGGCGGGCGGCATCGGCGCTCTGCTTGACGGTCGCCGTGAGCTGCTCCATGCTGGCCGC
>JAUWAE010000048.1 GCA_030602185.1 Comamonadaceae bacterium | reverse complement strand
GCCGGCATGGCCTCCATCTTCTCCCAGCTGGTGCGTGAAGGCCGCCTGGCCGTGGTCGACTCCCTGAAAGTGGAAGCGCCCAAGACCAAGCTGCTGGCCGACAAGTTCAAGGCCATGAACCTGAAATCCGTGCTGGTCATCGCCGACGAAATCGACGAAAACCTGTACCTGGCCTCGCGCAACCTGCCCCACGTGCTGGTGGTGGAGCCGCGCTACGCCGATCCGCTGTCGCTGGTTCACTACAAGAAAGTGATCGTCACCAAGGGTGCCATCGACAAACTCAAGGAGATGTTCGCATGAGCAACGTCCAGTTTGACGAAGGTCGCCTGATGAAGGTGCTGGTCGCCCCCATCGTGTCCGAAAAGGCCACCATGGCGGCTGAAAAGTCCAACGCCGTGCTGTTCAAGGTGCTGCAGGACGCCACCAAGCCGGAAATCAAGGCCGCCGTGGAGCTGCTGTTCAACGTGAAGGTGCAAGCCGTCAACGTGCTGAACCAGAAGGGCAAGACCAAGCGCTTCGGCAAGACCGTGGGCCGCCGTGATCACGTCCGCAAGGCGTACGTCACGCTGCAGCCGGGTCAGGAACTCAACTTTGGTGGGGAGGCCGTCTGATCATGGCAGTCATCAAGATGAAACCGACCTCGCCCGGCCGCCGTGGCATGGTGAAGGTCACCCGCGAGACCCTGCACAAGGGCTCCGGTTACGCACCGCTGCTGGAACCCCAGTTCCAGAAAGCCGGTCGCAACAACAACGGTCACATCACCGTCCGTCACAAGGGCGGCGGTAACCGTCACCACTACCGCGTGGTGGATTTTGTCCGCAACAAGGACAACATCCCGGCCAAGGTGGAGCGTCTGGAATACGACCCGAACCGCACCGCGCACATCGCGCTGCTGTGTTACGCCGACGGCGAGCGCCGCTACATCATCGCCCCCCGTGGCGTGGAAGTGGGCGCGACGCTGCTGAGCGGGTCCGAGTCGCCGATCCGCGTGGGTAACACCTTGCCGATCCGCAACATCCCCGTCGGTTCGACCATCCACTGCATCGAGCTCAAGCCGGGCAAAGGCGCGCAGATCGCGCGTTCCGCCGGTGCCTCCGCCGTGCTGCTGGCCCGCGAAGGCGTGTACGCCCAGGTGCGCATGCGCTCCGGCGAAGTGCGCAAAGTCCACGTGGACTGCCGCGCCACCATCGGTGAAGTCTCCAACACCGAACACAGCCTGCGCCAGCTGGGCAAGGCCGGTGTGAAGCGTCACATGGGCATCCGCCCGACCGTTCGCGGTGTGGCGATGAACCCGATCGATCACCCGCACGGTGGTGGTGAGGGCCGTACCGGTACCGGTATGCCGCCGGTGGATCCGTGGGGCAACCTGACTAAGGGTTACCGCACCCGCAACAACCGCCGCACGCAGAACATGATCGTGTCGCGTCGCAAGAAGTAAGGGGTTGACGAAATGACTCGTTCTCTCAAAAAAGGTCCCTTCGTTGACCACCACCTGTTCGCGAAGGTCGAAAAGGCCAACGCCAGCAAGGACAAGAAGCCCATCAAGACCTGGTCGCGCCGCTCCATGATCCTGCCCGAGTTCATCGGTCTGACGATCGCCGTGCACAACGGCAAGCAGCACGTGCCCGTGTACGTGACCGACCAGATGGTCGGCCACAAGCTGGGCGAGTTCTCGCTGACCCGGACCTTCAAGGGTCACCCCGGCGACAAGAAAGCCAAGAAGTAAGGACACACCATGGAAACACGCGCAATTGTTCGCGGCGTTCGCCTGTCGGTCGACAAAGGCCGTCTGGTGGCGGACCTGATTCGCGGCAAGAAGGTGGACCAGGCCCTGAACATCCTGACGTTCACGCAGAAAAAAGCGGCGGGCATCGTCAAGAAGGCCCTGGAATCCGCCATCGCCAACGCTGAACACAACGACGGTGCCGACATCGACGAACTGAAGGTCAAGACCATCTACGTCGAGCAGGGCACCACGCTCAAGCGTTTCACCGCGCGCGCCAAAGGCCGCGGCAACCGCATCAGCAAGCCCACCTGCCACATCTACGTGACAGTCGGCAACTGAGCCAGAAGGAAGACTATGGGACAGAAAATCCATCCTACCGGCTTCCGCCTGGCGGTCAGCCGCAACTGGGCCAGCCGTTGGTACGCCTCCAACCGTGACTTCGCCGGCATGCTGGCCGAAGACATCAAGGTGCGCGAGTACCTCAAGGCCAAGCTGAAGAACGCCGCGGTGTCCCGCGTCGTGATCGAGCGCCCCGCCAAGAACGCCCGCATCACCATCTACTCGGCACGTCCGGGCGTGGTGATCGGCAAGAAGGGCGAGGACATCGAGAAGCTGAAGAAGGACCTGGCCGCCAAGTTGGGCGTGCCGGTGGCCGTCAACATCGAAGAAGTGCGCAAGCCCGAAGTCGATGCCAAGCTGATCGCCGACTCGATCACCCAGCAGCTGGAAAAGCGCATCATGTTCCGCCGCGCCATGAAGCGCGCGATGCAGAACGCCATGCGCCTGGGCGCCCAGGGCATCAAGATCATGTCCTCGGGCCGTCTGAACGGCATCGAAATCGCCCGTACCGAGTGGTACCGCGAAGGCCGTGTGCCGCTGCACACCCTGCGCGCCGACATCGACTACGGCACGTCCGTGGCCAACACCACCTACGGCGTCATCGGCGTCAAGGTGTGGGTCTACAAGGGCGATCACCTGGGCCGCAACGATGCCCCGTCGCTGGACAGCACCCCGCGTCCCGATGACGAGCGTCGCCCGCGTGGTCCGCGCCGTGACGGCCGTGGTGACAACCGCGGTGAACGCCGTGGCGGTCCGCGCCGTGGTGCCGGTACCAATGCCGCCCCGGCCGATGGCAGCGACAAGCCGCAGGCCTAAGGAGAATCAAACATGTTGCAACCTGCTCGCCGTAAATACCGTAAAGAGCAAAAAGGCCGCAACACGGGCGTCGCCACCAGTGGCGCCACCGTGGCCTTTGGCGATTTCGGCCTGAAGTCCACCGACCGTGGCCGTCTGACGGCACGCCAGATCGAATCCGCACGCCGTGCGATTTCCCGTCACGTCAAGCGTGGCGGCCGTATCTGGATCCGCGTGTTCCCCGACAAGCCGATTTCCAAGAAGCCTGCCGAAGTCCGTATGGGTAACGGCAAGGGTGGCGTGGAGTACTACGTCGCCGAAATTCAGCCTGGCAAGGTGCTGTACGAGATCGTGGGTGTGCCCGAGCAACTCGCTCGCGAAGCCTTCGCTCTGGCCGCCGCCAAGCTGCCGCTGCGCACGACCTTCGTGACCCGCATGTTGGGCCAGTGATCAGGAGAAAAGAATGAAAGCTGCTGAACTGCGCCAAAAAGACGTTGCCGGCCTGCAAGCCGAGGTGAAGTCCCTGCAACGGGCCCACTTCAACCTGCGCATGCAAAAAGCCACGCAACAGTTGAACAACACCGCGACGCTGCGCCAAACCCGCCGTGCCATCGCCCGTGCGAAGACCATCCTTGCTGAAAAGCAAGCCGCCAAGTAAGGAGTGACCATGACGGAAGCCAAACCCTCCCTCAAGCGCACCCTCATTGGTAAAGTGGTGAGCGACAAGCGTGCCAAGACCGTGACCGTGCTGGTCGAGCGCCGTGTGAAGCACGAGCTCTACGACAAGATCGTGATCAAGTCGAGCAAGTACCACGCGCACGACGAAAACGGCGAGTACAAGCTGGGTGACATCATCGAGATCACCGAAAGCCGCCCGCTGTCCAAAACCAAGAACTGGGTTGCCACCCGCCTGGTCCAAAAGGCCGCACTGGTGTAAGCCTGAAAACGTGCCCTCGGGCGCGTTTGGAAAAAACGACCGACAATCTCGGTCGTTTTTTTTCGTCCATGCATTTCGCGCGCCGGCCATGGGGGCCGAGCCGCACACCACGGCCTTCGGGCCACACACAGGAGCTCAGCAATGATTCAGGTCGGAGACACACTGCCCGCGGTGACCTTGATGGAGTACGTCGAAACCGAAGGGGGTGGCTGCAGCCTCGGGCCCAACCCGGTGGAGGTGGCCAAGGCGGCCGCCGGCAAGACCATCGCCCTGTTTGCGGTGCCCGGTGCCTACACGCCCACCTGTTCAGCCAAGCACGTGCCCGGTTACGTGGACCAGTACGAGGCTTTGAAGGCCGCTGGCGTGGACGAGATCTGGTGCGTGTCGGTGAACGACGTGTTCGTGATGGGCGCCTGGGGCCGCGACCAGAAGGTCGATGGCAAGGTGCGCATGCTGGCCGACGGCAGCGCGGAATTCGCCAAGGCCACCGGCCTGACGCTGGACCTGACGGCGCGGGGCCTGGGCCTGCGCAGCAACCGCTATTCCATGCTGGTGAAGGACGGCGTGGTCAAGACATTGAACGTCGAAGGCCCGGGCCAGTTCGAGGTGAGCGACGCGGCCACGATGCTGGCCCAGGCGCGTCAGGCCTGATCAGAGCTCAACCTTGAGGTAGTGCGCCCCGGGCAGGGGGTTGTGGTAGTAGGGGGCCACCTCTTCGAACCCGACCTCCGCGTACAGCGCCCGGGCCGCCTCCATGTCGCTCAGCGTGTCGAGCAGCATGCTGGTGTAGCCGGCTTGGCGCGCTTGTGTCAGGGTTTGTTCCACCAGCAGCCGGCCCAGCCCGAAGCCGCGGAAAGCGCGCCGCACGAACAGCCGTTTCATCTCGCAGGCGTTGGGGTGGTCGCTGTCGATCAGTGGCCGGAAGGCGCAGCAGCCGGCCGGGCTGTCGTCGATGTATGCGAGCAGCAACCCGCCCAGGGGTTGCTGGTATTCGCCGGGCAGGCTGGCCAATTCGTCGTGAAAGCCCTGAAAGCAAAGGTCAACCCCAATGTCGTCCTGGTACTCCAGGAACAGGGTGCGCACCCAGGTCATCGAAGCCGGGTCTTCGACCAGATCGATGCGGATGCGGGGAGAGGTGTCTTCCGGTAGGGCTGGCGTGGGAGGCGCGTCGCTCATGCGGGCACTATAACGCCAACGGCCGGTGTACCGGTGTCAGGGGTGACCCAGGCTCGACACCCACCAGGCCACTGCGGCACACCCCGCCGCGAGCGCCATGGCCAGCGCACGCGTGCCAGCGCCATCGGCGACCGTGGGCAGCTCGCCCGCCCTTGCCTCGAGGTGCTTGTCGCCCGTGACCATGGCCGCCACCAGCGCCTGCCGGCGCACGATGCGGTAGTACAGTAGCGCCGCGAGGTGCAACACGACCAATCCGAGCACCAGCCACTTGCCCACGGCGGTGTGGTACCAGGTGGCCCACTCGACAGTGTCGGGGCTGGCGAAGCGGGTCAACGGGCCGAAGAAGGCGATGGCGTCGTCGGACAACAGGCCGCTGCCCACCTGGGCCGCCAGTGCCGCGAGCATGGCGAAGACCGACAGCGCGCCCAGCGGAGAGTGACCCACCTCCACCGTCCACGGTGCGTCGCCACGCAGGTAGTGCCGCAGCGTGCGTGGCGAATACAGGAAGCTGGAAAAACGCGACCAATGGCCGCCCACCACGCCCCAGCAGAGCCGGAACAACAGCAAGGCCAACACGCCATGCCCCAGCCGCAGGTGCCAGTTCATCCACAGGCCGCCCAGGTTGGCCGTCACCACCAGCCCCACGACGCAGGCGGCCAGCAGCCAGTGGAACACCCGGGTGGGCAAATCCCAGACGCGAACGGGGGTCATCACAGGGCCTTTCTCGGGTTGCAAACGCTAACCATGATATCGGCCTACACTGATTCGCCTGTTCAGCTGAAAGGAGATCGCATGAAACTGCACCACGTGTACGGCCTGGCCGCCATACTGTTTGCCACCGCAGGTCACGCCCAGGCCCCGTTTCAGAAAGCGGAAGATGCGGTGAAATACCGCCAGAGCGCCTTGTCGCTCATGGGCACGCATTTCAGCCGGCTGGGGGCGATGGCCAATGGCCGGGTGCCCTTTGATGCGGCCGTGGCTCAGGAGAACGCCGCCCTGGTGCGCACACTGAGCCGCTTGCCCTGGGCCGGTTTCACGCCCGATACCCAGGGTTTGACGACCAAGGCCAAGCCGGAGGTGTGGCGGGAAACCGAGCGTTTCCAGGGCGCTTCCGAGAAAATGCAGGCCGCGGTGGCGGAGCTGGATGCGGCTGCACGCACCGGCGATCTGAACGCGATCCGCAAAACCTTTGGCGACGCGGCGGCTTCCTGCAAGGCCTGCCACGACCATTTCCGGCGTTGAGCGCGGCCGTCAGCCCTGGGCCAGCAGCTTGTCGAGCAGCTGGTGCAGGGCGGCAAAATCGGGCTCGCCCACGTAGCGCTTGACGATGCGGCCCTGCCGGTCCACCAGGTAGGTGGTGGGGGTGAGTTTCACATCGCCCCAGTCCCGAGCCAGCTCGCCGGTGTTGTCCAGCGCCACTTTGAAGGGCAGTTGGCGGGTGGTCGCGAAGTTCAGCACCCACTCGGGCGGGTCGTAACTCATGGCCACTGCCACCGTTTCGAACCCGCGGTCTTTGAATCGGTTGTAGGTGTCCACCAGCGCTGGCATTTCCTTCACGCACGACACGCAGGTGGTGGCCCAGAAATTCACCAGCGTGACCTTGCCTTTGAGGTCGGCCGACTGCAGCGTGCTGCCATCGATCAGGACGAAGCGCGACTCGGGGGCCGGCTGGCTGCTGCTGCAACCGGCGAGGGCCCAGGCCGCCACAGGCAGGGCCAGGGCGTGCAGGGCGAGGCGGCGGGAGAGGGAGGCAAGGTCGAGTGTCATGTCGTGTCGTCAGGGGCGGGCGCGCAGTTTCTGGCGCGCGGTGTCGATGCGGTCCTGCAGGTAGGCGCCGTAGAAGTCGGCCAGGCCCATGCCTTCCAGCCGTTCGGCAAGCTCGCGGCCCTGTCCGTCGAGGAACAGCACCGTGGGGGCGATGCGCGCCTTCCAGGCCTGCGCCTGGGCGTGTGGCGTGGTGATCTGCCCCTGCAGGTCTTGCAGCGGCGTGGTGCGGTCGAGCATGTTCACCTGCACCGCCACCACCTCGCCGCGCCGGGCCATGGGGCCCAGGTAGTTGTTGCGCACCACGTCGCAAAAGGCGCAGCCCTTGAGTGTCACCAGCACGATGAAAGGTTCGCGCCGTGCGACAGCCGCCTGGGCGGCCGCGCGCAACGAGCCCGGTACCGGGAGGATGTCGGGCAGGCCGTCGGGGTTGTGGTTGCGGGTGTTCATGGGCAGGACGTGGGAGTGGGTAGACCGCCCCGGGTGGGCAAAGTTCACCCGGCCAGCGGTGGGCAACACGGGCTACCATGTCACCCTTTAGCCGTATTGTGCGCCTGCCGCGCAGGCCGTGTGCACCGCTGCCGATGATCACCCTGTTCCCGTTTGTCATGCGCCGCCGCTCCCCAGGCCCCTGGCGAGCGCCCCTGTGGGCGGTGGCCGCCTGTGCGGTTGTCACCGCTGCCTGCACGCCCACCCACAATTGGCGGCAGGTGGGCCACGAGGGCGTGCCCCTGCAGGCCCTGATGCCCTGCAAGCCCGAGCGGGCCGAGCGGGAGGTGCCGCTGCTCGACCCCGAGGGTGGAGGGCAGTCCCTGGCGATGCTGGGCTGCGAGGCCGGCGGGGCCACTTTCGCCCTGGCGGCGCTCCGGCTGACCGAGGGCGGCACGCTCACGCCCGACGAAGCCATGGCCCGTTGGGCCCGTGCCAGCTGGACCACCCTGCGCCAGCCGGTGCCGCCCGGTGCCGACGCGCCGGCCGGCTGGGCCCAGGTGCCCGTGACGGTGCCGGGCGCCGAGGCCGTGCTGGCCTGGCGCGGGCCGGGGCAGGACCACCGGCAGCGCCCGTTGCAGGTGGACCTGCTCTGGACGGTGCACGGCGGCTGGCTGGTGCAGGCGGCGGTGTATGCCGAGCGGCCGTCGGCCGACGCGGTGACCACCTATTTCGACTCGCTGCGCTGGGGCCGCTGAGCGCCGCGGTGCCGCCTCGGCGCCATAATGCCAACCCATGAACGGCATCCTCGTCATCGCCCACGCGCCGCTGGCTTCGGCGCTGCGCCAGTGCGTGCTGCACGTGTTCCCCGATGTCGGGGGGCACGTCAGCGCGCTCGACGTGCCGCCCAACCAGCCGCCTGCCGAAACCCTGGCCCAGGCGCGCCAGATGATTGCCCTGCAGGGCATCCCCCACACCCTGGTGCTGACCGACCTGTTCGGCGCCACCCCGTGCAACGTTGCCAGCAAGCTGATCGACGGGGTGCACACGCGGCTGCTGACCGGCGTCAACCTGCCCATGCTGCTGCGGGCGGTGTCCTACCGGCACGAATCGCTCGATGCGCTGGTCTCGCGCGCCATGCTGGGGGGCACACAGGGGGTGATGCCGGTGTCGGTGACTGCACAACAAAACCAGGTGAGACGCTCCAGCCATGATCAAAACCACCGCGACCATCAGCAATAAGCTGGGCCTGCACGCCCGCGCCTCGGCCAAGCTCACCAAGCTGGCGGGCAGCTTCCCGTGCGAGGTGTGGATGAGCCGCAACGGCCGGCGCATCAACGCCAAGAGCATCATGGGGGTGATGATGCTGGCCGCCGGCCTGGGCAGCGAGGTGGAGCTGGAAACCGACGGCCCCCAGGAACAGGAGGCCATGGACGCCCTGCGGGCGCTGATCGACGACAAGTTCGGAGAAGGCGAATGACGTTCACCGTACACGGACAGGCGGTTTCGCGCGGCATCGCCATCGGCCGCGCGGTGCTGGTGGCGTCCAGCCGGATGGACGTAGCCCACTATTTCGTCACCGACGAACAGGTGCACGACGAACTGCGCCGGCTGCGCACCGCCCGCGACGCCGTGGTGGCCGAGATCACCCGCGTGCAGCACGGCCTGCAGGAAACCACCGGCCTGGAAGCGCACCACGAGCTCAACGCCCTGCTCGACGTGCACCTGATGCTGCTGCAGGACACCCAGTTGCAAGACGGCGTCAAGCACTGGGTGCAGGACCGGCACTACAACGCCGAGTGGGCGCTCACTTCTCAGCTGGAGGTCATCGCCAAACAGTTCGACGAGATGGAGGACCCCTACCTGCGGGAGCGCAAGGCCGACCTGGAGCAGGTGGTGGAACGCATGCTGCGCCACATGCGCGGCGTGGCCTCGCCGGTCGCGGGCCCGGGCGGCAGCGACGAGCCCGCCCACGAGGACCCGCTGGTGCTGGTGGCGCATGACCTGTCGCCGGCCGACATGCTGCAGTTCAAGCAGAGCGTGTTCGTCGGTTTCGTGACCGACGTGGGCGGCAAGACCAGCCACACCGCCATCGTGGCGCGCAGCATGGACATCCCGGCCGTGGTGGGCGCCCGCACGGCCAGCCAGCTGGTGCAACAGGACGATTGGGTGATCATCGACGGCGATGCGGGTGTCGTCATCGTCAACCCTTCGCCCATCGTGCTGGCCGAATACGGCTTCAAGCAGCGCCAGGGCGAGGTGGAGCGCGAGCGGCTGTCGCGCATCAAAAACACACCGGCCGTCACGCTCGATGGCGAGCGCATCGAGCTGCTGGCCAACATCGAGCAGCCGCAGGACACGGTGCCCGCCCTGTCGGTGAGCGCGGTGGGGGTGGGGCTGTTCCGCACCGAATTCCTCTTCATGGGGCGCGACGGCAAGCTCCCCGACGAAGACGAGCAGTACCTGGCCTACCGCGCCGCGGTCGAGGGCATGCACGGGCTGCCCGTCACCATCCGCACGGTGGACGTGGGGGCCGACAAACCGCTGGACCGGGCCAGCCGTGATGACCACCTCAACCCCGCGCTGGGGCTGCGCGCCATCCGCTGGAGCCTGTCCGAGCCGGCCATGTTCCTCACCCAGCTGCGGGCGGTGCTAAGGGCCGCGGCGCACGGCAAGGTCAACCTGCTCATCCCGATGCTGGCCCACGCGAGCGAGATCCATCAGGTCAAGGCCTTGCTGGCACGGGCGCGCGAGCAGCTCGACCAGCGCGCCGCCGTCTATGGCCCCGTGCGCATCGGCGCCATGATCGAGGTGCCGGCCGCCGCCCTGGCGGTGAAGATGTTCCTCAAGCACTTCGACTTCTTGTCGATCGGCACCAACGACCTCATCCAGTACACCCTGGCCATCGACCGGGTGGACGAAACGGTCGCGCACCTGTACGATCCCCTGCACCCGGCGGTGCTGCAGCTGGTGGCCAACACCATTGCCGAATGCCGTGCGCAGGGCAAGGGCGTGAGCGTGTGCGGCGAAATGGCCGGCGACGTGACCATGACGCGCCTGTTGCTGGGGCTGGGGCTGCGCAGTTTCTCCATGCATCCGTCGCAAATCCTGGCGGTGAAGCAACAGGTGTTGCGGGCCGACACGCGCAAACTCCGCGCCTGGGCGCAGGAGGTGGTGCAGAGCGACGACCCCGCCGCCCTCATGGCCGACTGAATTAGTTTGTTACACTGATTTCCATTATTGCGTGTTCTGGCGCCCAAAATAGCCCTTAAACCCCCGAGGGTATGCGCCAGTTCAGGGTGGAGATCTGAATGACATCACACACCGGGCTGTCCGGCGGCACCGGGCTGAGCGACCACGACGCGGCTGCGGCGCGCGACGAGCTGCTTGGCTGTCTCATCATCGTGGCACGCAGCCACGGCGAAACCATCACCCGCGACGGGGCGCTGGCCGGTTTGCCACTCGAAGGCGGCCGCCTCACGCCCAGCCTGTTCGAGCGTGCCGCCCACCGTGCTGGGCTCAGCAGCAAGGTGGTGCGTCAACCGCTGGCCGAGCTGAAAGACGAGCTGTTCCCGGCCATTCTGCTGCTCGAGGGCGAGCGCGCCTGTGTGTTGCTGGAGCGGCGCGACGGTGGCAACACCCTGCGCGTGGTCTACCCCGAGCTTGACGAGGCCCCGCTCGACCTGCCTGCGGCCGAGGTGGAAGCCCGCTACGCCGGCCACGCCATCTACGCCCGGCCGCGCCTGCGCTTCGACGCCCGCAGCCCGGTGGTCAACGCCACCCGCAGCGGCCACTGGTTCTGGCGCGTGATTGCCGAAAACGGCCCGCTCTACCGCGACGTGCTGCTCGCCGCGTTCCTGACCAACCTGTTCGCCGTGGCCATGCCGCTGTTCGTCATGAACGTGTACGACCGGGTGGTGCCCAACCAGGCGTTTGACACGCTCTGGGTGCTGGCGGCCGGCCTCACGCTGGTGCTGATCGGCGACCTGGCCCTGCGCACCTTGCGCGGCAAGTTCGTTGACCTGGCCAGCAGCCGGGCCGACGTGAAGCTGTCGGCCTACATCATGGAGCGGGTGCTGGGCACGCGCATGGAGCAGCGGCCGGTGTCGGCCGGCTCGTTCGCGGCCAACCTGCGCGCCTTCGAGTCGGTGCGCGACTTCATCGGCTCGGCCACGGTGGTCGCGTTCATCGACCTGCCGTTCGCGCTCATTTTCTTCGTCGTCATCGGCTGGATCGCCTGGCCCATGCTGATCCCGCTGGTGATCGGTGCGGTGCTGCTGCTGCTGTACGCGCTCGCCGTGCAGGGCCGCATGCACGAGCTCGCCGAAACCACCTACCGCGCCGGCGCGCAGCGCAACGCCACGCTGGTGGAAGGGCTGGTCGGGTTCGAGACGGTGAAGGCGCTGGGGGCCGAAGCACCGATCCAGCGCAAATGGGAAAAAAGTGCCGCGCTGCTGGCCCGGGTGGGGGCGCAGCTGCGCTTGCTGTCGTCGAGCGCCACCAACTCGTCGGCCTTCGTGCAGCAGGCCATCAACATGTTCATCGTCATCGTGGGGGTGTACCTCATCGGTGAACGTGAGCTGTCCATGGGTGGGCTGATCGCCTGCACCATGCTGGCCTCGCGCGCCATGGCGCCGGTGGGGCAGGTGGCCGGCTTGCTGGTGCAGTACCACACCGCGTCCACCGCGCTCACCTCGCTCAACGAGATGATGAAGCGCGAGGTGGAGCGCCCTGAAGACGCCAACTTCGTCACCCGCGGCACCATCCGCGGTGCGATCGAGTTCCGCGACGTGTCGTTCAGCTACCCGGGCCAGACCCAGCCGTCGCTGCGCAACGTCAACCTGCGCATCCAGCCGGGCGAGAAGGTGGCCATCCTGGGCCGCATCGGGTCGGGCAAAACCACGCTGGAAAAACTCATCCTGGGGCTGTACCGGCCCAGCAGTGGGGCGGTGCTGGTTGACGGCATCGACCAGCGGCAGCTCGACCCGGCCGAGCTGCGCCGCCACATCGGTTACGTGCAGCAGGACGTGATGCTGTTCTACGGCACCCTGCGCGAGAACATCACCCTGGGCGCGCCGCTGGCCGACGACGCGGACGTGCTCAAGGCGGCCACCATCGGTGGCATCCTGGACCTGGTCAACAACCACCCGCAGGGCTTCGACATGGTGGTGGGTGAGCGCGGCGAGTCGCTCTCGGGCGGGCAGCGCCAGGGCGTGGCCATTGCGCGGGCGGTCATCAACGACCCGTCCATCCTGCTGCTCGACGAGCCCACCGCCTCCATGGACCATTCCAGCGAGGAAGACATCAAGGCCCGGCTGCGCGAGTTCATGCCCGGCAAAACGGTCATCCTCATCAGCCACCGCACCTCGCTGCTCGACCTGGTGGACCGCATCGTGGTCATGGACGCCGGCCGCATCGTGGCCGACGGTCCGAAGGACCAGGTGATCCAGGCGTTGCGCCAGGGCCGCATCGGAAAGGCTGCGTGATGTCGGAACTCAACGAAAAAGACTTCGAGCGCATCGGGCGGGTCACCGGCCAGGCCACCCGCGTGGGAGAAACGCTGTTTGGCCGGGTGGTCAAGCGCCTGGGGGCCGACGCCCCCGAGCGCGATGCGCTGAACTGGGCCGCCGATGCCGATTGGGCGCAGCTGCAGCAGGAGCCATTGCGCGCCCGGGTGCTGTTGCGCGGTGCGGCGGTGGTGTTGGTGCTGCTGCTGGTGTGGGCGTCACTGGCCAAGGTGGACGAGGTCACGCGGGGCGAAGCCAAGGTGGTGCCCACCAGCCAGTTGCAGATCATCCAGAGCGTGGACGGTGGCGTGGTGGAAGAAATCCTGGTGCGCGAAGGTCAGGTCGTCGAGGCCGGGCAGCTCATGCTGCGGGTGGACCCGACCCGCTTCGCCTCCAGCCTGGGCGAAAGTCGGGTCAGCCAGCTGGCGCTGCGGGCCAAGGCCGAGCGGCTGCAGGCCCTCACCCAGGGGCGGGCGTTCAACCCCCCGCCCGACCTGCTGAAGGACGCGCCCGACATCGTGGCTCAGGAACGCAGCCTGTACGAATCGCGCCGGGCCGAAATCAATGCCCAGATCTCCATCACCCAGAGCCAGCTGAGCCAGCGGCAGCAGGAGCTGAACGAAGCGCGTTCGCGCCGCGAGTCGGCCGAGCGCGGGCTGGAGCTGTTGCAGCGCGAGCTCAACGCCACCCGCCCCATGGTGGCCACCGGTGCCGTGTCGGAGGTGGAGGTGCTGCGGCTGGAGCAGCAGGCCACCCGCCTGCGCGGAGAGCGCGACCAGGCTGGGGCACAGATCTCCCGCGTGCAGGCCGCCATTGCCGAGGCGCAGCGCCGCATCGAAGAGGTGCAGCTCAATGCCCGCAACCAGATGAGCACCGAGCTGTCGGAAACCATGAGCCGGTTGTCGGCCCTGTCCGAAGGCGGGCGGGCCCTGGAAGACAAGGTGGCCAAGGCCGAGATCAAGTCGCCGGTGCGTGGCACCGTCAAGCGGCTGCTGGTCAACACCGTGGGTGGGGTGGTGCAGCCGGGCCGCGAAGTGGTCGAGGTGGTGCCGCTGGACGACGCGCTCATCCTCGAGGCCCAGATCACGCCCAAGGACATCGCCTTCCTGCGCCCGGGGCTGGAAGCCACCGTCAAGTTCACGGCCTACGACTTTGCCATCTACGGCGGGCTCAAGGCCGATGTGGAAAGCATCGGTGCCGACTCGGTGATCGATGACCGTGGCAACGCCTTCTACATCGTGCGCCTGCGCACCCGCGAAGCCAGCCTGGGCGAGGGGCTGCCCATCATCCCCGGCATGGTGGCGCAGGTCGACATCCTCACCGGCAAGAAAACCGTCCTGGCCTACCTGCTCAAGCCGGTGCTGCGGGCCAAGGCCAACGCCCTGTCCGAACGCTGAACCGTCCACCGCTGAACCGCCCCAACGCCATGAGCAAGCAACATTTTCTGGTCAACACCCGTGCGGCCGGCGCTGCCGGTGGCGCAGCCCTCACCCCGCCCGAGCGCTGGCTGCAGGCTTTTCCGGGGGGGCAATGGAGCAACTGGGCCACCCTGGCGGCCACGGTGAAGGCTGGCGACACCGTGTGGGTGCCCGTGACCTACCCCGACTGGGCCGCCCGCGTGGCCGAGCTGGTGCGGCAGCAGCCCGACAGCGCCGTGGTGGTGGTGAGCGGTGTGCCGCAAGACGCCGAAGGCCTGCGCGCGATCGACGCCGGTGCCCGCGGCTACTGCCACCTGCTGGCTGTGCCCACGCTCATGCAGGAGGTGGCGCAGGTGGTGGCCCACGGCGGCTTGTGGGTAGGGCCCAGCCTGGTGCAGCGGCTCATGGCCGCCACCCGCGAGGTGCTGCAGCGCAGCCCGGCGCCCGCTGCGGCACGGGCCGACTTGTCCGTGCTGTCGGAGCGGGAGCTGCAGGTGGCCCGCGCCGTGGCCGAAGGCAAGTCCAACAAAGAAGTGGCGGCGCAGCTGTTCATTTCCGAGCGCACCGTCAAGGCCCACCTGGGCACCGTGTTCGACAAACTCGGTGTGCGCGACCGCGTGCAGCTGGTGCTGCATCTGTCGGGCCACCCTGCCAACGCTTGAGGGAGCCCGCCCATGCAGACGCCTGATCCGGCCGCGCCCGACCCCGACGATGCCGGCCACAAGGCCCTGGCCAGCACCGACGCGGGCCTGGCCCGCATCACCGAAGACCTGATCGACATCCTCATCAACCGGGGTGTGATCCAGTTCACCGATTT
>JAUWAE010000210.1 GCA_030602185.1 Comamonadaceae bacterium | reverse complement strand
CGCCTTGGGCGGCTGGGCCGGCGCGTCGGGCAGCGAACTCAGCTGACCGTACTGCGCGTAGGAGCCCGGCGCCACATGGCCCAAGGCACGGATGCGCTCGGCGATCGGGTCCACCGCGTTCCACAACTCGGTGTACTGCTGCATGAACATGGCGTGCAGGCTGTTGAACATCGGCCCGGTCACGTTCCAGTGGAAGTTGTGCGTCGTCAGGTACAGGGTGTAGGTGTCGGCCAGCAGGCGGCTCAGGCCCTGGGCAATGGCGGCGCGGTCCTTGTCGCTGATGCCGATGTCCATCTTGAGGGCTTTGGCGGGAACGGTGGGGCTTTTCTTGGCCATGGGCAGGATCTCCTGGGTGAACAACGTTTCACTATAGACGACACCCGGCACCGTGCACCAGACCACCGCGCCTAACGTAGCATTAGGGCTGCCCTATCTACCCTCGCATGCGCCACTCCTGCCCGCTGCCCCAGACCGCCCCCACCTCGTCCACACCTGCTTCGTCCACAGGCGCCGAGGGCTGTCACCGCCGTGCCGCCCTGCTCTGGCTGGCGACGGCCTGCGCTGCGCCCACCTGGGCCATGCCGCCAAGCGCCGAAACCACCGACTTGGACGCCTTGCTCGACGGTCTGCCGCCGCACGACGTGCTGGTGGTGGGGGAACAACACGACGCCGACGCACACCATGCCTTGCATGCCCGGCTGGTGCAGTGGCTGGTGCAGCGACAGCGGCTGGGCAGCCTGGTGCTCGAGATGGCCGAGCGGGGCCGCCACACGCGCGACCTGTCGCCACAGGCGGACGCCACCGCAGTCCAAGCCGCCCTGGCCTGGCACGAGGCGGGCTGGCCCTGGGTGCGCTACGGTCCGGCCGTGATGGCAGCCGTGCGCTCGGGCGTGCCCGTGCTGGGAGGCAACCTCCCACGCGCCGCCATGGGCGAAGCCAGCCGCGACCCGCGCTGGGACGGACTGCTGCCCCAAGCCGACTGGCAAGCCCTGCAGAACACCATTGCCGAAGCCCACTGCGGCCTCATGCCGGCGGAACGCCTGCCTGCGATGGCCCGCATCCAGCTGGGCCGCGACGACGCCATGGCCCGCACGCTGCGCGAAGCGCACGTGCCCGGACGTGTCACGCTGCTGCTCACCGGCCAGGTCCACGCCGATCGCCGCCGCGGTGTGCCTTGGCACCTGGAGCGGCACGGCAATTCGGCCCAACGCACGCAGGTGCTGATCTGGCACAGCGGCGCCCACCCGCCCGCCGGGCTGCAGGCCGACCGCTTCGTGGCCACACCGCCGCTGCCGCCTCAGGACCACTGTGCGGGCCTGCGCGGCCGCTGACGCCCTCCCCGGAAGCGCGCTCCCGGCCTGTCACCGGGCCGACACACCCAGGGTGGCGGCCGCCGTAGCATGCATGCTCCCCCGTCACCACCGGAGCGACCATGCTCGACATCCCTTCCCTGCAATCGACCGTCCACCCCGACGAATGGCAACTCCGCTGCGACCTCGCCGCCTGCTACCGCCTGGTGGCGGCATACGGCTGGAGCGACCTCGTCTTCACCCACATCAGCGCCAAGTTGCCCGACAGCGTCACCGGCGGTGAACACCAGTTCCTCATCAACCCATACGGCCTGATGTTCGACGAAATCACCGCGTCCAGCCTCGTCAAGGTGGACATGGCCTGCAACAAGCTGCAGCCGTCGCCGTTCCCGGTCAACCCGGCCGGCTTCGTCATCCACAGCGCCATCCACGAGGCACGCCCCGAAGTACAGTGCGTGCTACACACCCACACCCGGGCGGGCGTGGCGGTCAGCGCCCAGCGCTGCGGGGTGTTGCCCATCAGCCAGCAGAGCACCTTTGTGCTGGCCTCGCTCGCCTACCACGACTACGAAGGTGTGGCCCTGCGGCCCGACGAAAAACCGCGCCTGCAGGCCGACCTTGGACAGGCCACCCACCTCATGCTGCGCAACCACGGTTTGCTGACGGTGGGCAAGAGCGTGGCCGACGCCTTCCTGTCGATGTACACCTTCGAAAACGCCTGCCGCATCCAGATCGACGCGCAGGCCGGCGGTGCATTGGTGGAAGTCAACCCGGCCATTCTGCAGGGCCTGGGCGAGGTGATGCGCCATGCGACGGGCGGCAAGGGGGCTCAGCTGGCGTGGCCGGCCCTGTTGCGCAAGGCCGAACGCATGGACCCGGGCTACAAGACCTGAGCGCAACCGGGTACCAAACGAAAGGCCCCTGCATTGCACAAGGGCCCAAGACGGTGGCGCGGCTGGCGGGGATCGAACCCACGACCCTTGGCTTCGGAGGCCAATACTCTATCCACTGAGCTACAGCCGCACACTCAACTGGCATTCTACCAGTCTCTGTCACAGCCCACGCGGGGTCCCGTGTGGGCGTAGGTATAATCTCCGATTGCTCGACACGGGGCCCACCCGGCCGGGCATTTTTGTACGTACCCGCCAACCGAGGACACCATGAGCGACAACGCCCACGACTCCCACACCGGTCCGATCAAGACACCCAAACAGCTGTTGTGGACGTCTTTCTTCTCTTTCGTGCTGCCCGTTTTCCTCATCATCGGTCTGGT
This sequence comes from Comamonadaceae bacterium, assembly GCA_030602185.1. Lineage (GTDB taxonomy): Bacteria > Pseudomonadota > Gammaproteobacteria > Burkholderiales > Burkholderiaceae_C > JAUWAE01. The sequence goes on along the minus strand of JAUWAE010000210.1, from coordinate 1,535 downwards.
GTTCTACGTCACCCGTGCCGACAAGCCGGCGGCCGGCGCCGTCAACCCCGAGCTGGCCACGGCTCAGCGCATCCAGCGTGTGGGCGCCGTCGAACTGCGTGACGCCAACCGGCCCCTGCAGGCCGGCGCCGACGTGTACAAGGCCCAGTGCGCTGCTTGCCACGACGCCGGGCTGGTGGGCGCTCCCAAGTTTGGCGCTGCAGGCGACTGGTCTGCACGCCTCGGCCAGGGTCTGGACGCGCTGGTCCAGTCCGCTCTCAAGGGCAAAGGCGCCATGGGCGCCCAGGGTGGCGGCGCATTCGAAGACCTCGAGATCGCCCGCGCCGTGGTGCACCTGGCCAATTCCGGTGGTGGCAAGTTCACCGAGCCGGAAGCCCCTGCCAAGCCGGCAGAGTAACGTCCCCCGCACCCTCATCAACAAAGCCCGGCCCTGCCGGGCTTTGTCGTTGGGCAATGGCCTTTGCCCTCAGTGGCTGCCTGGGCTGGAAGGCTCGGCCGTTGCCTGCGGGCTCAAGACAAAACCATAGCGAGCGGGCAGTTCCTGTGCCAGACAGTCTTGCGGTAGCCACCGCCCCGCGGCCACCGCGTCGGCCGCCCGGTCCATGTCCAGGGTGTGGACCACGCCCAGCCCCAGGTCGCAGGCCAAGTACAGCCGACCCGCCTCGTCAACCCAACTCGTCTCGTACTGCGCCGGCTGCCCGGTGTGCGCCACCAGCTGCCCATCGGGCTCGATCCGCCACACCCAGGGCGCCACTTCCAACTCCACGAACACGCGTTGCGGCCCGTTCTGGAAGAACCAGCGGCCTTGTGCATCGGCCGCGTAATTCCGGTGGATGAAGTCGATCAGCTTGGCATGCTTCAGCTCCGCCCCGCGGCTTTGGGGCTGGGCCAATGGTCCGGCGAACGGCCCCGCCCGCTGCGCGCGGTCGTCACGCATCCACCAGCGACCCCGCGCGTCCAGGCCCAGCCAGCCATAACAATCGGGCACGTTGGGCCATTTGGCCATCGCGGCCTTGACGATGTCATCCATGTTGCACTCCTGCCGCCTCGGCCAGCCAGGCGCACACCTGCTCGGGCAAACCCCAGACGTGCCCCGGAAACCGCAGCCGGTCATCGCTCCGGCAAAAACCCACATGCCCCCCATGGGGAGGCTGCCACAGTGTCACCCATGGCCCCACAGCAGCCGCGCGAGGCAAACCGTCGGCAGGCACGAACGGGTCGTTCAAGGCGTTCAGCGCCAACGCCGGCACCCGCACCTCGGCCAGGCGCGGTTTGGCAGCCGCCCGTCGCCAGTAGTCGTCGGTGCCCTGAAAACCGTGCAGCGGCGCGGTGAACACGTGGTCGAACGCATACAACGTGGTGGCACGCCGCACGGCGTCCAGATCGAACAGACGGGGGAACTGGCGCCATTTGGCTTCGGCCTTGGCCCGCATGGTCCGCAGGAACATGCGGGCATACACCCAGCGGTTGAACCCGGTGTCGATCGCGCGCCCGGCACTGGCCAGGTCGAGCGGGGACGACACCGCCGCCAGCGC
>JAUWAE010000170.1 GCA_030602185.1 Comamonadaceae bacterium | reverse complement strand
CAACGCCGCGAATACTTCAGCCGATTCTGATGATCACCGTCACCCTCGTTTCCCCCGCCACCGGCACCGAACGCACCGTCCAAGCCCAGCCCGGCCAGAGCCTGATGCAGGCCGCCATCGCCGCCAACGCCCCCGGCATCGAAGGCGACTGCGGCGGGCTGCTCACGTGTGCCACCTGCCACGTTTACGTGCGCGAACCCTGGCTGCAGCAACTGCCGCCCATGGTGGCCGACGAAGACAACATGCTCGACTTCGCCGCCGCCGAACGCCGCCCTAACAGCCGGCTGAGCTGCCAGATAGCGCTCACGCCCGAGCTGGACGGCCTGGTGGTGGACTTGCCCGCCAGCCAGTACTGACGCCTTTGCTGCCCCCGCCCGGCCCGCCCGGGGAAACCCCGGGAACCTAAGGCCTTTTGGTAATTCCTAGAATTTCAGAAATTTCTGAAATCTGGAAAAGCCATGGAAACCACGCCGCTCACCCTCTCGTTCATCCACCACTTTGGCGAGATGGGCAGCCGATGGGGCATCAACCGCACCGTCGGCCAGATCTACGCGCTGCTGTTCATCTCGCGCGAGCCGCTCTGCGCCGACGACATCGCCGACACGTTGCAGTTCTCTCGCTCCAACGTCAGCATGGGGCTTAAGGAGCTGCAATCGTGGCAGCTCGTGAAGCTGAAGCACTTTCCGGGCGACCGGCGCGAGTTTTTCGAGGCGCCGGACGACGTCTGGGAAATCTTCCACACCCTGGCCGAGCAGCGCCGCCGCCGCGAGGTGGAGCCCACCCAGAGCATGCTGCGCGTGGCCCTGCTGCAAACCCCCACCAACCCCGACGAAGCCCACGCCCAGGAACGCATGCGCGAGATGCACGACCTCATCGAGCAGCTCATGGGCTGGTTCGATGAAGTGCAGAAGCTGTCGCCTGAAACGGCCCGGCAGCTCCTGGACATGGGCGCCAAGGTGACCAAGGTGCTGGAACTCAAGGACCGCCTGACCGGCAAGTCGGCCCGCAGGAAAACCGGCTCGGACGGCAGCGACGCCTGACCGACGCACCAGGAGCCCACCATGGAATTCGACACCCTGCTGTTGTCCCGCCTCCAGTTCGCGGTGAACGTGAGCTTTCACATCCTGTTCCCCACCATCACCATCGCGCTGTGCTGGTTCCTGGTGTTCTTCCGGCTGCGCTTCATCCAGACGCGCGATCCGGCCTGGGAAGAGGCGTACTATTTCTGGACCAAGGTCTTTGCCCTGACGTTTGCGCTGGGCGTGGTCTCGGGTATCGTGATGAGCTTCCAGTTCGGCACCAACTGGCCGGGTTTCATGGAGCGCACCGGCAACATTTCGGGCCCCCTGCTGGGCTACGAGGTGCTGACCGCGTTCTTTCTGGAGGCCAGCTTCCTCGGCATCATGCTGTTCGGCCGTGGCCGCGTCAGCGAGCGGGTGCACATGACCGCGACCGTGCTGGTGGCCGTCGGCACCACGCTGTCGGCATTCTGGATATTGAGCCTGAACTCCTGGATGCAGACCCCCGCCGGCTACGAACTGGTCAACGGCGAGTTCATGCCGGCGGACTGGATGGCCATCGTCTTCAACCCGTCGTTCCCCTACCGCCTGGCGCACAAGCTGCTGGCCTCGGCACTGACGGCCTCGTTCCTCATCGCCGGCCTGTGTGCGTGGCAGCTGATCAAGGGCAGCGCCACCCGCGGCACGCACAAGGCGCTGAGGGCCTCGGTCGCGGTGGCCGCCGTGGTCATCCCGCTGCAGATCGTCGCGGGCGACCTGCACGGTCTCAATTCGCTGGAGCACCAGCCGGCCAAGGTGGCCGCCATCGAGGGCATCTGGGAGACCCAGCGGGGCGCCCCCCTGACGCTGTTCGGCATCCCGGACGAGGAGGCACGCACCACCCATTTCGCCGTCAAGGTGCCGTACCTGGCCAGCCTCATCCTCACGCACGAATGGGACGGCGAGTTGCCCGGACTCAATGAATTCGAGGGCTCGCACCCGCCGGTGGCGCCGGTGTTCTACGCCTTCCGCGTGATGGTGGGTGTGGGCATGCTGATGCTGGCGGTGGCGGTCTGGGCCGCGTGGGCGCTGTGGCCGCAGCGGCGCGCGGTCGACACCCGCCTGTCGCGCCCGCTGGTCTGGACGCTGGCCGGCATGACCTTTTCTGGCTGGGTGGCGACGCTCGCCGGCTGGTACGTGACCGAGATCGGCCGCCAGCCCTACGTGGTGTACGGCCTGCTGCGCACCGAAGACGTGGCCACGCAGATCGCGCCGGTCTACGTGGGTGCGACCTTGGTGGCCTACATCGTCGTCTACGGGCTGCTGCTCGTGTCGTACGTGCTGGTGCTCAAGCACATGGCCGAACACCCTCAGTCGGCCGCCAAACCTGCCGTGTCGGACGCCGGCCTGGGCAAAGCCGGAGCCTGACATGACCTTCGACCAATTCCTGCCGCTGTTTTTCATGGCGATCATGGGCCTGGCGCTGCTGGCCTACGTGGTGCTGGACGGCTACGACCTGGGGGTGGGTCTGCTGCTCCCCCGCGGCCATGATGCCCAGAAAGACACCATGATCGCCAGCATCGGCCCGTTCTGGGACGCTAACGAAACCTGGCTGGTGCTCGGCGTGGGCGTGCTGCTGGTGGCCTTCCCCAAGGCCCATGGCGTCGTGCTGCAGGCGCTGTACTTGCCGGTGGCGGTCATGCTGATCGGGCTGATCCTGCGCGGCGTGGCGTTCGACTTCCGCGCCAAGGCGCCGGTGGCCTACAAGCCGTTCTGGAACCGGGCCTTCTTCACCGGCTCCTTCCTGGCCAGCACCGCCCAAGGCTGGATGCTGGGCAGCTACATCACCGGGTTCGACCACAGCCCGCTGGGTTGGGTGTTCAGCCTGTGCATCGCCCTCACCCTGCCGGCCGCGTACGTGATGCTGGGGGCCGGATGGCTCATCATGAAAACCGACGGCGCGTTGCAGCAGCAGGCCACCCGCTGGGCCCGGCAGGCGCTGTGGCCCATGGCGGCTTCGTTGCTGGCCATTTCGCTGGCCACGCCGATGGTCAGCGACGCCGTCTGGGACAAGTGGCTGGCCGTGCCGGAGGTGTTCATGCTGCTGCCCGTGCCCCTGATGAGCGCGCTGGCTTTGGTGGCCATCCACTGGGTCAGTTCACGCCCCGCGCTGGTCGAGGCCGGGTACGGCTGGCTGGTGTTCGCCAACACGGTGCTGATCTTCGTGCTGGCCTTTTTCGGGCTGGCCTACAGCCTCTACCCCGATGTCGTGATCGGCCAGATGACGGTGTACGAAGCGGCGGCCGCGCCACAGTCGCTGGCCGTCACCTTCATCGGCGTGGCCATCACCGTGCCCGTCATCGTCGCCTACACGATCTTCATGTACCGGGTGTTCTGGGGCCGCGCCCGGGCCCTGAGTTACTGACGCTCAGTGCTTGTGGTGTCCGTGGCCCATGGGCGCGGCACCGCCCTGGCCCAGTGCCTTCACGGGAGCCTGCAGCGTCTGGGTGAAGCGCTGTTTGCCCGCGTCTTCAAACACCAGCGTCAGGGGGACGGAGTCGCCCGCCTTCACGGTCTGCTTGAGGTCCATCAGCATGACGTGGTAGCCGCCCGGCTTGAGTTCCACGGTCCGCCCTGCCGCAAGATCGATGCCGGTCACGGCCCGCATGCGCATCACGTCTTTGTCCATGGCCATTTCGTGGATTTCCACCACCCCCGCCACGGGCGATTCGGCCGCCACCAGACGGACATTCTGCGGCGCGGTCAGGCGCATGAAGGCCCCGGTGGCCGTCTGCTGTGCCACGGTGCCGCGCACCCAGGCGTCTTCCACCTTGACGGTGTGCTGGGCCCAGACCGGGGCGGCGATGGCCAGGAGGCCGGAGAGGATGAGGTGTTTCATGGGGTGTTCCTGAACGGTTCAAGAGGGACGCAGGGGGCATGGCGAGCACGGCGGCCCATGTTCTGGTTGGGGCCGTCGGTCGCTGGACAGGCCGCACGGGCTCACGCGTGCGGCAGGACCGCGCGGGGTCTCAGGCCCGAGCGGGCGGCGCGCGGGCGTGGGCGCCCGGCCACTCGGGGTCGGAGAGCGCCACCCGCCCGTCGTGCGGCGGCCCTTCGCGGGGGGTCTGCGCCGCCCAGCGGGTATCGTGTGGCACCGGCAAGAGCGCCCAGCCGCCCTGCGGCGACAAGCACCAGGGGCAACTCAGGCCCGTGCCCTGGCCGACGGGCGCTGTGCCATCGTCGGCGGTGTCGCCAGGCTCCGCTCCTGCGGTGCCGGGCAACTGGACCCAGGCCATGCCCGTGCTGGTGCAGATCTCGACCCAGTCCGCCCGGTCGTGCCAACGCAGCGCCGCCTGCTCCACGGCCGGCAGCAGCGCACCCAGCACCACCGACCACAAGGCGAGCCAGGCGGTAAAGCGGCGTCGGGCGGCGGTCACGGGCATCCTGGAGTGCTACGCGCTCAACCGAGCAGGCGCTTGAGCGCTTCCTGGTACTTGGCGGCCGTCTGTTCAATCACCTCACGGGGCAGGCGCGGCGCGGGGGCGGTCTTGTTCCAGGGGCGGCCGTCCACGTGGGCGGTGTCCAGCCAGTCGCGCAGGAACTGCTTGTCAAAGCTGGGCGGGTTGCTGCCTTCGGCAAAACTCTGCTGGTACGTCTCGGCGGGCCAGTAGCGCGAGCTGTCGGGGGTCAGCACCTCGTCCATCAGCACCAGGGTGCCGTCGGTGTCCAGCCCGAACTCGAACTTGGTGTCGGCAATGATGATGCCTTTGGTCAGCGCAAATTCGGCGGCGGCCTGGTACAGGCGAATGGCGATGTCGCGGATCCTGGCGGCCAGCTCGGGGCCGATCATCTCCACCGTTTTCTCGAAGGTGATGTTCTCGTCGTGCTCGCCCACCTCGGCCTTGGCCGCGGGGGTGTAGATGGGCGCGGGCAGCTTGGAGGCGTTCTTCAGCCCTTCTGGCAGGGGCACGCCGCACACGCTGCGGCTCTCCTGGTATTCCTTCCAGCCGCTGCCGGCCAGGTAGCCGCGCACCACCGCTTCCACGGGGATGGGCTTGAGCCTCTTGACCAGCATGGAACGGCCGCGTACCAGCGGTTTTTCCGCGTCGCTCACCACACTCTCGGGGTCATCGCCCGTGAGGTGGATGGGGCAGATGTTCTGGCCTTTGGGGCCCAGCAGGTCGAACCAGAACAGGCTCAGGCGCGTCAGCAGTTCGCCCTTGCCCGGGATGGGCTCGCCCATGATGACGTCGAACGCGCTGATGCGGTCGGAGGCGACCATGAGGATGCGGTC
>JAUWAE010000314.1 GCA_030602185.1 Comamonadaceae bacterium | reverse complement strand
ACGGCGCGCATCTGGCTGTTGAGCGCCATCAGGTCCTGCGCTTCGCGCTCGATCTTGAAGTCCACCGCCACGTTCTCGGCCGTTTCGGGCATGGAATCCACGCCGTACTTCTCTTTCATCAGCTTGTTGATGAAGCGCCAGCCGATGGTGGTGTCGTACACCGCGTTGGCGCGGCTGAAGGCGGACTCGGCCTTGGGCATGACGAAGGGGGCGCGGCTCATGCTCTCCACACCGCCGGCGATCATCAGGCCAGCTTCACCGGCCTTGATGGCGCGCGCCGCGGTGCCGATGGCGTCCAGGCCCGAGCCGCACAGGCGGTTGACGGTGGCGCCGGGCACTTCCAGCGGCAGGCCGGCGAGCAGGCTGCTCATGTGGGCGACGTTGCGGTTGTCTTCGCCGGCCTGGTTGGCGCAGCCGTAGATCACATCGGTCACGGCGGCCCAGTCCACGTTGGGGTTGCGGGCCATCAGGGCACGCAGGGGCACGGCGCCCAGGTCGTCGGTGCGCACGCCGCTCAGGGCGCCGCCGTAGCGGCCGAAGGGGGTGCGGATGGCGTCGCAGATGAAGGCTTGGTTCATGGGAGTCTCCAGGTGGGGGTGTTGGATGGACAGCTTACAGGGTCTGGGCTCGAAAGGGGGTCACGCGAGCAAGGGGCCGAGGTCGCCCAGGCGGAAACCGTAGCCGGCCTCCTGCGCCAGGGCCTGCAGGTCGCGCTCCAGGGCGGCACGGTCCTGCTGGCGGGCCCAGAACACCGGGCCGCCTTCCCAGCGCGGGAAGCCGTAGCCCTGCACCAGCACCACGTCGATGTCGCTGGCACGGGCGGCCACGCCTTCGGCCAGCAGCAGTGCGGCCTCGTTGACCATGGCCAGCAGGGCCCGGCGGCGGATCTGTTCGGCGCTCAGCGGCTGGCGGGTGAGGCCACGGGCCGCGCTGGCCTGCTCGATGATGCCGCGCACGGTGGCGTCGGTGGTTTTGGCGGCCTTGCCGTCGGTGTAGGTGTAGTAACCGGCGCCGGTCTTGCGGCCCAGGCGGCCCTGCTCGCACAGCTGGTCGAGGATGCTCACGTAGCGCTCGCGCGGGTCGCGCGTGGCGGCCTGGGCCTTGCGCATGCGCCAGGCAATGTCCAGGCCCGACAGGTCGGCCACGGCAAACGGGCCCATGGCAAAGCCCATGCCGGTGAGCGCGTTGTCCACGTCTTCGGGCCAGGCACCGTCTTCCAGCATGAACTCGCACTGCTTGCGGTAGGCGTTGTAGATGCGGTTGCCGATGAAGCCGAAGGCGTTGCCGCACAGCACGGGCATTTTCTTGAGCGTCTTGCCCAGCGCCATGCCGGTGGCGAGCACATCAGGGGCGGTCTGCGCACCGCGCACCACTTCCAGCAGCTTCATCACGTTGGCGGGGCTGAAGAAGTGCAGGCCCAGCACGTCCTGCGGCCGCGACGTGGCGTTGGCGATCTGGTCGATGTCGAGGTAGGAGGTGTTGGTGGCCAGCACCGCGCCGGGGCGGGCGTGGGCGTCGATCTGGCGGAACACGCCCTGCTTGACTGCGAGGTCCTCGAACACGGCCTCGATCACCAGGTCGGCACGGGCCAGCTGGGTCCAGTCGGTGGTGGCGGTGAGGCGCGCCTGGGCCGCCTCGGCCACGGCGGGCTTCATCTTGCCGGCGGCCACGCGGCCGCTGTAGTGCTCGGTCACGCGCTGCTGGCCACGGGCCAAGGCCTCGTCGTTCTGCTCCAGCAGCAGCACGCTCAGGCCGGCGTCGAGCGCGCAGATGGCGATGCCCGCGCCCATGGTGCCGGCGCCGATCACGGCCACGGTCTGCACCGGGCGCGGCTCGCCCT
>JAUWAE010000262.1 GCA_030602185.1 Comamonadaceae bacterium | reverse complement strand
GGGGGGGTTTGGGCCCAAGCCCAGGGGGCGGCCGAGGCCAGCCCGAAGGCGCACAGCAGCGTCAGGGTGCGGCGCAGGCCGCGGTGGGTCGTGGTCGAAGGCATGGTGGTGCGTTCAGGGGGTGGAAGGGGCCATGGTGGCGGGCGTGCCCATGCGCAGGGCCCGCCACAGCAACACGGGCACGTCGGTGGCTCGCAAACGGGGTCGGCGCTGCCAGGAGCGGTGCTGGTCGCGCTCGATGAGTTCCAGGATCCGCAGGCCGCCCTGCACCACGAGCCGAAGCTCCCAGCCGATGCGTCCGGGCAGGCGCACGGCCAGTGGGGCGCCACGGTGCATGAGCGCACGCGCATGCGTCACCAGCTCGGCCACCAGCCGGCGGGCCGCTGCCGAGTCGTGTGCCGGGGTCAGGGCGCCGGGGTCGATGCCGTGGCGCTCCAGCAGGTCTTGGGGCAGGTAATGGCGCTGTCGGGGCAGGTCGCGGCTCAGGTCCTGCCAGAAGTTGATCAGTTGCAGCGCGGTGCAGATGTCATCGCTCTGTTGCAGGTCGCGCGGCTGGTGCACGCCGTACAGGTGCAACAGCAGGCGCCCCACCGGGTTGGCGGAGCGGCGGCAGTAGTCGAGCAATTCGTCCAGGTTGGCGTAACGCTGGCCGCCGGCGGTGTAACGCACGTCTTGTTCGAAGGCGTCGAGCAGGTCCAGCATCGGTGCCAGCGGTAGCTGGTGCGTGTCCATGGCCTGGGCCAGCGGGCCAAACACCTCGGGCCAGCGTCTGCCGTCCGGTGGCGAGGCGGGGGCTTGCCAGGCTTGCAGCAGGGTGTCGCGGTAGGTTTGCAGATCGGCCTGGCGTTGGTCCGCGCTGGCGTCCCCTTCGTCGGCGATGTCGTCGGCGGTGCGGGCGTAGTGGTACAGCGCCACGATGGGGGCGCGCAAGCGCGGCGGACAGAGCCACGAAGCGACCGGAAAGTTCTCGTAATGCGCCACACCTTGCATGCCCGGATGTTGCCACAGCCGCGGCCACCGCATCGGGTATGATGCTTTTTAATAACCCGTGGGTCATTAATTTCGGGAGACGTCTCATGTCCAGGTGTTTGTCGGTGGCCGCCCTTGTCGCAGGGGCGGTTCTGTTGACTGCGTGCTCTCGGTCGGCGCCGCCCGAGGAGCCGGTGCGGGCGGTCAAGTTGTGGCAGGTCGAGGCCGGTCCGTTGGACCCACAGCACGAGTACGCGGCCGAGATCCGGGCCCGCACCGAGTCGCGCCTGGGCTTCCGGGTGGGCGGCAAGCTGCTCCAGCGCCCGGCCGAAGTGGGCCAGCCGGTGCGCCAGGGGCAGTTGCTCGCGGTGCTCGACGTACAAGACTATGCCGCCGTGGCCGACGCAGCCCGCGCGCAGGCGGTGGCGGCCCGCCAGCAGCGCGACCTCGCCCTGGCGGACTTGCGGCGCTTCGAGTCGCTGCAGCAACAGGGTTTCATCAGCAGCGCCGAGATCGAACGCCGTCAGACCGCGCTGCAGGCCGCCGAGGCCGCTTTGCGGCAGGCGGAAGCCCAGGCGCGCGTGCAGGGCAACCAGGCCGAATACACCCGCTTGACGGCCGATGCCGATGGCGTGGTCGTGGCGGTGGAGGCCGAGCCAGGGCAGGTGGGGGCCGCCGGTGCGCCGGTGGTGCGGCTGGCCCGCCAGGGCCCACGCGATGCCGTGCTGGCGGTGCCCGAGGACCGGGTGGCCGCGCTGCGTGCCGGCTTGCCGGCCGAGGTGAGGCTGTGGGTCAGTGGCACGGCTGGGCAGCCTCCGGTGTACACAGGGCAAGTCCGTGAAGTGGCCGCCAGTGCCGATCCCCTCACGCGTACCTACGCCGTCAAGGTCTCCCTGCCGTCCGATGCGCAGCCGCCGTTGGGGGCCACGGCCACCGTGCGGCTGGCCGGTGCGGCGGGCCCAGCGGCCCCGGTGCAGGCCGCGGTTCGCCTGCCCACCAGCGCCATGTGGCAGCAGGGTGCGGGCAGCGCCGTGTGGGTGTTTGATGCTGCGGCCGGGGTGGTGCGTTCGCGCACCGTCACGGTGGCGGGCCTGGACGGCAACCAGGCGGTGATCGCCCAAGGTTTGCAGCCCGGCGACGAGGTGGTGGTGGCCGGCGCGCACGTGCTCAACGACGGCCAGGCCGTGGTGCGCTACACCCCGGCACCCTGAGCATTGCGCCATGAACCCGTCGCCCACCGGATCGCACCCATGACCGCCTCCCACCCGCGCTCGCGCTTCAACCTGTCCGAATGGGCGCTCAACCACCAGCCGCTCACGCGCTACCTCATGGTGGTGTTGCTGGTGCTGGGGTTTGCCGCCTACTTTCAGCTCGGCCAGGACGAGGACCCCCCGTTCAACTTCCGCGCCATGGTCGTGCGGGCCTACTGGCCCGGGGCCGACGCCCAGCAGATGGCCGAGCAGGTGGCCGACAAGCTGGAAAAAACCCTGCAGGAGGTGCCCTATGCCGACATCATCCGCAGCTACTCCAAGCCGGGCGAGACGCTGATCGTCTTCCAGGTCGCCGACTCCTCGCCTCCCAAGGAGCTGCAGCAGATCTGGTACACCGTGCGCAAGAAGGTGGGCGACATGCGCGCCACCCTGCCGCAGGGGGTGCAGGGGCCCTACTTCAACGACGAATTCGGTGACGTGTTTGGCGTGATTTACGCTTTGCAGGGCGACGGGTTCAGCCCGGCCGAGCTCAAGGCAGAAGCCGACCGCATCCGCCACGAACTGTTGAACGTGCCCGATGTGGCCAAGGTCGAGCTCTTCGGTGTGCAGGACGAAAAGCTCTACATCGAGGTGTCGCGCCGCCGGCTGGCCACGCTGGGGCTGGACATGA
>JAUWAE010000332.1 GCA_030602185.1 Comamonadaceae bacterium | reverse complement strand
GTGACCGAAGCACAGCGCCAGCGCGCCGAGATCGAGGCCCTCAATGCCACGCTGGAGCAGCGCGTGGCCGAGCGCACCGCTGCGCTGGCCAGTGCGAACGCCACCCTCAAGGCGCAGGAGGCGGTATTGATCGAGGCCAAGCAGGCGGCCGAGGCGGCCTCCCGCACCAAATCGGATTTCCTGGCGAACATGAGCCACGAAATCCGCACTCCCATGAACGCCATCATCGGCATGGGGCACCTGATGCTGCGCACCGAAATGACGCCGCGTCAGCGCGACTACATGGACAAGATCCACCAGTCGGCCCAACACCTGTTGGGCATCATCAACGACATCCTGGATTTTTCCAAGATCGAGGCGAACAAGCTGCAACTGGAACGCGTGGAGTTTTCCCTCGCCCGGGTGCTGGACACCTTCGTCGGCCTGGTTGGGGAAAAAGCCCAAGGCAAGGGGCTGGAGCTGTTGTTCGACGTGGCACTCGACGTGCCGATGAACCTGATTGGCGACCCCTTGCGGCTGGGCCAGGTGCTGACCAACTACGGCAACAACGCGGTCAAGTTCACCGAACACGGCGAGATCCGGCTGCGGGTACGGCTGGAGCAGGACCTGGGCGACGAGGTGGTGCTGCGCTTTGAGCTGCAGGACACCGGCATTGGCCTGTCGGCCGAACAGGCGGCCGCGCTGTTCCAGAGCTTTCACCAGGCCGATACGTCCATCTCACGCCGGTACGGTGGCACCGGGCTTGGGCTGGCCATCGTCAAGCGGCTGGTCGAGCTCATGGGCGGCGAGGTAGGCGTGACCTCCACCCCGGGGGAAGGGTCGACCTTCTGGTGCACCGTCCGGCTGGGACGCGGCACCGAAACCGTTCGGCGGCCGCGACACCTGGAGGCCCTGAGGGGCAGCCGCGTGTTGGTGGTGGACGACAACCCGGGCGCACGCGAACTGCTCTGCCAGCAGTTGCAGGCCATGGCGTTCGATGCCAGCAGCGTCGACAGCGGCGAAGCGGCCCTGGCGGCGTTGCAGGCGAGCGACCGTGCGGGCCAGCCCTACCGCGTGGCCCTGATCGACTGGCAAATGCCAGGTCTCGACGGGCTGGAGACGGTCAGGCGCGTGCCCCAGCTGGGGCTGGGCACCTTGCCGCACATGGCCCTGGTCACGGCGTATGGCCGCGACGAAGTGTTTGACAAGGCACGCGAGGCCGGCCTGCAGCATGTGCTCATCAAACCCGTCACGCCCTCGCTGCTGTTCGACACGCTGGTCGACATCGTCGACGGCACCAGCCCCCCGGCGCCCGACCAGCCTGACACCGCGGCCGACAGTGCATCACTGGCCCGCCTGGTGCAGCTGCGAGGTGCGCGAGTGCTGCTGGTGGAGGACAACGACATCAACCAACAGGTTGCGCGCGAGATGCTCCAGCAGGCCGGCCTCGTCGTGACCACCGCCGACAACGGCCAGCTCGCCCTCGACGCCCTGCACCAGGCCGCCACCCCCTTCGATGCCGTCTTCATGGACATGCAGATGCCCGTCATGGACGGCCTG
>JAUWAE010000198.1 GCA_030602185.1 Comamonadaceae bacterium | reverse complement strand
CAGGCCGTCCATGACGGGCATCTGCATGTCCATGAAGACGGCATCGAAGGGGGTGGCGGCCTGGTGCAGGGCGTCGAGGGCGAGCTGGCCGTTGTCGGCGGTGGTCACGACGAGGCCGGCCTGCTGGAGCATCTCGCGCGCGACCTGCTGGTTGATGTCGTTGTCCTCCACCAGCAGCACTCGCGCACCTCGCAGCTGTACCACCGCCGCCTCCAGTCGGTCGGCCTCGGTGCTGTGACCGTGCGGGAGGGCTTTGGGCAGGTCTGGGTGCAGCAGTGCCACCAGGCAGTCGAACAGGTCGGAGGCTGTGACCGGCTTGTGCACGATCGCCTGGATGCCCAGTGCGGCCGCCTGTTCGTCGATCTCGGCCTGGCCGACCGCCGTCACCATCAGCAGGTGTGGCGGGTGCTGCAGTGGCCGCGCCAGCAGCGCCCGCGCCGTCTGCAGGCCATTCAGGTCGGGCATGTCCTGGTCGATGCACACGACCGCGTAGTGCGGTCCCGTGCTGTCCGTCCGCTCCACCTCGGCCAGCGCCTCCTGCCCGGACGCCACCGCATGGGGCTCGAAGCCCAGCCGCTGCAGCATGTGCACCAGGCTCTGGCGGGCCAGGGCGTTGTCGTCCACCACCAGCACGCGCCCAGGGCCTTCGGCACCGCCGGGCAGTTGGCGCTGCGCCTCGGGGGTGCCGCTCAGCAACCAGGCGGTGAACCAGAACAGGCTGCCCTGCCCCGGGGTGCTCTCCACGCCCACCTCCCCACCCATCAGCTCGGCCAGCTGCCGGGTGATGGCCAGGCCCAGGCCGGTCCCGCCGAACTGCCGCGTGGTGGACGAGTCGGCCTGCCGGAACGATTCGAACAGGCCGCGTTGCAGTTCGGCCCCAATCCCCACCCCGGTGTCTTGCACGGCAAAACGCAGCTTCACCCGCTGGCCCTCGTGGGCCAGCGTTTCGACCCGCACCACGATCTCGCCCCGCTCGGTGAACTTGACCGCGTTGTTGCCGTAGTTGATGAGGGCCTGCCCCAGCCGCAGCGGGTCGCCCACCAGGTTGCTCGGGACGTCGGGCGCCACCTCGAACACCAGCTCCAGCCCCTTGGCCTGTGCCTTCTCGGCGATGGTGTGGCTCAGCCGCGTCAGCACCTGTTCCAGCGGGAAGGCGATGTGTTCGATCTCGAGCCGGCCGGCTTCGATCTTGGAAAAGTCCAGGATGTCGTTGATGATGCCCAGCAGGTGCTGACCGGCCGACTGGATGCGCTGCAGGTAGTCCCGTTGCGCGGTGTTGAGCTCGGTACGCAGCGCCAGGTGGGTCATGCCCAGAATGGCGTTCATCGGCGTGCGGATCTCGTGGCTCATGTTGGCCAGGAAGGCGGCCTTGGTGTGGGCTGCCTCTTCGGCCATGGCTTTGCCTTGGCGCAGTGCCTCGGCGGCGGCGTGTTCGGCCTCAATGTCTTCAAAAATCACCAGGGTGCCGCGTTGCGGTTGCCAGGGATCGATCAGCCGGGCCGACAGCCGCGCCCAGAAAACCGTGCCATCGCGGCGCTGCAGGCGCTGGTTGCCAGTGTGGGTGCCGCCCTGCAGGACGCGGTCGATCACTGCCCGCCCCTCGCCCAAATAGGCGGCGTCGTCGGGGTACATCAGGCGGGTGGGTTGGCCGTCGAGTTCGCCAGGCCCGTAGCCCAGCAAGCGCTCCATGCCCCGGTTGCAGCGCAGGAAGCGGCGTTCGGTCTGGTTGATCAACACGATGCCAATGGGCGCGGCATCGAACAAGGCGGCCCACTCGGTGTTGGCCGCCTGCAGTTCGTCTGTGGTCTGTCGCAGCGCGTCGGTGCGTTCTTCCACCAACTGCTCCAGCCGCTTGCGGTAGTTTTCCAGCTCGGCGGTTTGCGCCTTGAGCTCGGTCACGTCGCGCCAGATGGCGGCGAGGAAGCGTTTGCCCCGCACGGTCACCGGGCGTACGCTGGCCTGGATGTCGCGCAGGCTGCCGTCGCGGTGGCGGTGGCGCGAGCCAAAGACCTGGGTAGGCCCCTGCATCAGGCCGTGCAGGAACGCCTGCACCGAAGGTGGCTGGTCCGGGTCCATCACCTTGATGTCGGCCAGGGTGAAGCGGGCAAATTCCTCGGCGCTGTAGCCCAGGTTCTGGTGGGTGGCGGTGTTGAACTCGACGAACCGACCGCTCATCGGGTCGATCAGTGCAATCGACTCGGAGGCCTGGTCCACGATGGCGGCAAAGATTTCGTGCCGGTCGGCCAGGTCCTGGCGGACCTTGACGAGCTCGGTCACGTCCTGCAAGGTGCCCTGCACCCGGCTCGGCCGCCCTTTGGCGTCGAGCAAGGTCTCGCCACGCAAGTGCACGTGCTTGGTCTGCCCGTCGGGCATGAGCAGCCGCACCAGTGCGTCGTATGGGTGGTTTGGCTTGGGGTGCGCCAACTGGTGGCGGATCACCCCGATGTCTTCGGGGTGCACCATGGCCATGGCCTGGTCCAGCGACATCGGCTGGTCCGACTGCGGCAGGCCGTGGATGGCGTAGATCTGCTGGCTCCACTGCATCAGCCCGGTGCCGAGGTCGAGTTCCCAGTGGCCCAGCCGGGCGATGCGTTCGGCCCGCTGCAGGCGCAGCAGGCTCTGGTTGAGTGCGTCGCGGGCGTCCAGCAGTTCGGTGATGTTGCGCGCAATGCCCAGCACGCCCACCAGTTGGCCGCTGCTGTCGTGGATGGCGGTCTTGATGGTCTGGACACGCTCGCGGTGGCCATCGCTGGCAAATGTCAGCACCTCTTCGTTCACATGGGGTTGGCCCGCCTGCATGGCCAGACGGTCGTGGTGGCGAAAGGCGCTGGCCTGTTCGGCGTCCACGAAGTCGAAGTCTGTCTTGCCCACCAGGTCCTTTTCGGGTACGCCGACCAGCAACTCGAAACGCCGGTTGCAAGACACAAAGCGCCCGTCCGGGTCTTTCAGCCAGACCAGGTCGGGCATGGCGTTGATGACCGAGACCACCGCCGCACGTTCCGCCTCGAGGTCGGCGGTGCGGCGCCTGACCAAACGTCGCAGCATCTGCACCCACACCACCAGAACCAAGGCCAGCACCGTGAGTGGGCCCAGCACCCAGGCCGCTGGCCGCAGCCAGTCACGCCAGTGTTGTGTGGGGGGTGGGCCGAGCCACTTGGCCTGGAGGGCCGCCAGTTCGCCAGGGTCGATCTGGGCCATGCCGTCTTCCACCTGTCGCAGCAGCGCGCCTTGGCCATGGCGGACCGCCCGGTGGAATCCGCCACGGTACAGCTCGAACGCCTTGACGAACTCTCGGTGCAGCCCGCGCTGGTACAGGTAGTAGTGGGCGGGGAACTCGTCCAGACAGAACAGCTTGATGTTCTCTTGCGCGGCGGCATCGATCAGGGCCGCGTAGTTCGGGAATTCGACCAGGGAGGTGATGCCACCGGCGCGCAGGGTGTCGATGCAGGCGTCACCCGATTGCACGCCGATCTGGAAGCCGTGCAGGGTATCGATGCCGGTGAGTCCAGTGACGGAGGTGTGGCGGAACACCGCCACCGGGAGCGTGGCATAAGGGGCCGAGAACTCGTACAGCCGCTCCCGTGCCGGGGTGCGGAAGATCATGTCGATCACGTCGGCTTCGCCGCGCAGCAGCTGAGCTTGCGCTTCGCTCCATTGCATGGCCGTCAGCTCGACGGGCACGCCGGTGGTTTTCGACCACAGGGCCCAGACGTCGACCAGGTAGCCGGCGGTCTGGCCCTGGGCATCTTTGAACAGGTAGGGGGGGTAGTTGTCGTCGCTCACCACCCGCAGCGTGTTATCTGCCGGCTGGGCCCAGGCAGCGAGGGCACAGCCCCACACCAGCACGAAACACCACCAGCGCAGCACCAGCGTGTTCAACGTGGTTTTAGGGTGCACGTGCGGGGCGGGGTTCACGGGATCTCAGCCCTGGTCCGTGTCTTGGAGCAATTGGAGGGCGCGGTCGAAGTCGAACGCTTCCAGTGCCTGCTGCAAGCCCGCGTGATGTTTGCCCAGGGCGGCACGCAGTGCAGCGTCGTGGGCCGCGGCCCAAGACTGCGCGGCGGTGTCGCCCTGGGCGAGCAGTTCCTGCAGGGTGCGGATGGCATGCGCCTGCGCTTCGGGTGTGGATGGCGGCGCTTTAGCTTGGGCTGGAGGTGGTGCTGGCGGCGCGGAGGGTGGGGGTGCGCCGAGGGCGTGGCGCAGCGCTGTGACCAGGTCGTTGAGCGCCTGCGCCAGGAGGGTGAGGGCGGCGCGCGCCTGTGCCGTCGGTCTGTCGTGCGCGGCGCCCGAGGCGGCTTCTGGCAGGTGTTCGGCAGGCCCGCGCAGGTGCTGGTCCAGCGCATCGGCCAGCGCCTGCACCTGGGTCGCGCCCAGGTTGCCCGCCACCCCCTTGAGGGTGTGGGCCAGCCGGTGCGCCAGCGCCCAGTCGCCGCCTTCCAGCGCCTGGCCGATGCGC
>JAUWAE010000313.1 GCA_030602185.1 Comamonadaceae bacterium | reverse complement strand
AAGGCCGTGATGCCGGAATCGACCTTCGCCCGCATCTACCAGGAGATGATCAACTTCTGCAAGTGGCACGGCGCCTTCGACCCGCGCACCATGGGCACCGTGCCCAACGTGGGCCTGATGGCCCAGCAGGCCGAGGAATATGGTTCGCACGACAAGACCTTCGAAATCCCCGAAGACGGCGTGGCCAACATCACCGACCTGGCCACCGGCGAAGTGCTGATGAGCCAGAACGTGGAACAGGGCGACATCTGGCGCATGTGCCAGGTGAAGGACGCCGCCATCCGCGACTGGGTGAAGCTGGCCGTGACCCGCGCCCGCAACTCGGGCATGCCCGTGGTGTTCTGGCTGGACGCCTACCGTCCGCACGAGAAGGAGCTGATCACCAAGGTCAAGATGTACCTGCACGAGCACGACACCACTGGTCTGGACATCCAGATCATGAGCCAGGTGCGCGCCATGCGTTACACCCTGGAGCGCGTGATCCGCGGCCTGGACACCATCAGCGCCACCGGCAACATCCTGCGCGACTACCTGACCGACCTGTTCCCGATCATGGAACTGGGCACCTCCGCCAAGATGCTGTCCATCGTGCCCCTGATGGCTGGCGGCGGCATGTACGAAACCGGTGCCGGTGGCTCGGCTCCGAAGCACGTGCAGCAGCTGGTGGAAGAAAACCACCTGCGCTGGGACTCGCTGGGTGAATTCCTGGCGCTGGCAGTTTCGCTGGAAGACCTTGGCATCAAGAACAAGAACCCGCGCGCCAAGCTGCTGGCCAAGACGCTGGATGCCGCCACCGGCAAGCTGCTGGACAACAACAAGAACCCGTCGCCGCGCACTGGCCAGCTCGACAACCGTGGCAGCCAGTTCTATCTGTCGCTCTACTGGGCGCAGGAGCTGGCGACACAAACCGAAGACGCCGAACTGGCCGCCAAGTTTGCGCCGCTGGCCAAGTCCCTGGCCGAAAACGAGGCCAAGATCGTGGCCGAGCTGAACGCGGTGCAGGGGCAGCCCGTGGACATTGGGGGCTACTACCTGCCCGATGCGCAGAAGCTTGACACGGTGATGCGCCCGAGCGCGACCTTCAACGCCGCGCTGTCCACCCTGGCCGCCTGATCCCCGCCGGCGGTCCAACGGCCACCCGCCCGCCAGGGCGTGGTGGCCGTTGTTGTTTCTCGGCCCGCCGTTCTGCACAGGCGGACGGCTGTCGCTAGAATGATTTTTATCATGGCAACCACCCCCCAATTTCCAGAGCAGACCCCGAACACCCCCGGTGGCAGCGACTCCGTCGTCCTGGAGAAGCGCACCCAACGCGTCGAGCCGCCCAAGATGCACCAGGTGGTGCTGCTCAACGACGACTACACCCCGATGGAATTCGTGGTCTTGGTGCTGCAGGAGTTTTTCAACAAAGACCGGGAAACCGCCACGCAAATCATGCTCAAAATCCATGTGGAAGGCCGTGGCGTGTGTGGCGTGTTCACCCGGGATGTAGCCAGTACCAAGGTTGACCAGGTGTTGCAGGCGGCGCAGCACCATGGCCACCCGCTGCAGTGTGTGAGTGAACCCGTTGAATAAGCCCGGATTTGCCCCATTTGCATCGAAGCGACAGCCCGATTCGCTGTAAATTAGAGACTCGTTTTAAGGAAGTGCCCCATGATTGCCCAGGAACTTGAAGTCAGCTTGCACATGGCCTTTGTCGAGGCCCGGCAACAACGGCACGAATTCATCACCGTCGAGCACCTGCTGCTCGCCTTGCTGGACAACCCCAGTGCCGCCGAGGTGCTGCGTGCCTGCTCCGCCAACATCGACGATCTGCGCAAGTCGCTGACCACCTTCATCAAGGACAACACCCCGCAGGTGGCCGGCACCGAGGAGGTGGAC
>JAUWAE010000257.1 GCA_030602185.1 Comamonadaceae bacterium | reverse complement strand
CCGCAACGCCGACACCGGCGAGGTGATGCACGAGCTGTTGCAGGCGGGCGAAAAGATCCTCATCGCCAAAGGCGGCGACGGCGGCTTCGGCAACCTGCGCTTCAAGAGCGCCATCAACCGCGCGCCGCGCCAGAAAACCCCGGGCCACCCGGGCGAGCGCTACAACCTGCAGCTCGAGCTCAAGGTGTTGGCCGACGTGGGCTTGCTCGGCATGCCCAACGCGGGTAAGTCCACCTTCATCGCGGCGGTGTCCAACGCCCGCCCCAAGATCGCCGACTACCCCTTCACCACGCTGCACCCCAACCTGGGCGTGGTGCGGGTGGGGCCGGAAAAGAGCTTCGTGATCGCCGACGTGCCCGGCCTGATCGAAGGCGCCTCCGAAGGCGCCGGGCTGGGCCACCAGTTCCTGCGACACCTGCAGCGCACCCGGCTGCTGCTGCACATCGTGGACATGGCGCCCTTCGACGACGCGGTGGACCCGGTGGCGCAGGCCAAGGCCATCGTCAAGGAACTCAAGAAGTACGACCCCGAACTGCACGCCAAGCCGCGCTGGCTGGTGCTCAACAAGCTGGATATGGTGCCGGCCGAGGAGCGCGAGGCCCGCGTGAAGGACTTCGTCAAGCGCTTCAAGCACAAAGGCCCGGTGTTCGAGATATCGGCGCTGACCCGTGAGGGCTGTGAGTTGCTGGTGCAGAAGATCTTCCAGCACATTGCCGCCACCCGCGATGCCGAGAAGCCGGCGGTGTACGTGGATCCGCGCTTTGACGAGAACCGCGACACCGTGGACGCACCGCCCCCGCCCAGCGACGACCCCCGTTTTCGGGACTGAGCGAGCCCCACCCCCTGCAACCACCCAGGCCCGCCGTGGCGGGCACCCTGTCCAGCGAACCTGCCCGACCATGACCGCCGAGTCCCTCGCCCCCGCTGTCGCCGCTCCGCAAGCGGCCCCCGCCGATGTGTTGCGCAGCGCCCGCCGCATCGTGGTCAAGGTCGGCTCCAGCCTGGTCACCAACGAGGGCAAGGGCCTGGACGAGGCCGCCATCGGGCAGTGGAGCCAGCAGCTCAGCGCCCTGGTGCAGGACGGGCGCGAGGTCATCATGGTCCGCAGCGGCGCCATTGCCGAAGGCATGAAGCGCCTGGGCTGGGCCAAGCGCCCGAAAGAAATCAACGAGCTGCAGGCCGCCGCCGCCGTGGGCCAGATGGGCCTGGTGCAGATGTACGAGACCAAGCTGCGCGAGCTGGGCCTGCGCAGCGCCCAGGTGCTGCTCACCCACGCCGACCTGGCCGACCGCGAGCGCTACCTCGACGCCCGCTCCACCTTGCTCACCCTGCTGGAGCACCGCGTGGTGCCGGTCATCAACGAAAACGACACGGTGGTCAACGACGAAATCAAGTTCGGCGACAACGACACCCTGGGCGCGCTGGTGGCCAACCTGATCGAGGCCGACGTGCTGGTCATCCTGACCGACCAGAAAGGCCTCTACACCGCCGACCCGCGCAAGGACCCGGCCGCGCAGTTCGTGCACGTGGCCCGCGCCGGCGACCCCAAGCTCGAAGAGATGGCCGGTGGCGCCGGATCGCGCGTGGGCACCGGCGGCATGATCACCAAGATCCTGGCGGCCAAGCGCGCGGCCGGTTCGGGTGCATCCACCGTCATCGCCTGGGGCCGCGAACCCAACGCGCTGCTGCGCCTGGTGGCGGGCGAGCCCATCGGCACCTGCCTGATCGCCGACACCCCCAAGAAACAGGCCCGCAAGCAGTGGATGGCCGACCACCTGCAGCTGCGCGGTGCCGTGATGGTGGACGACGGCGCGGTGGCCAAGATCGTGCAGGAAGGCAAGAGCCTGCTGCCCATCGGCATGACCGGGGTGGAAGGTGATTTCTCGCGCGGCGACGTCATCGCCATCCGCGACGCGCGCGGCGCCGAGGTGGCGCGCGGCCTGGCCAACTACGCGGCCAGCGAGGCCCGGCTGCTGTGCCGCAAGTCGTCGGCCGATTTCGAACGCCTGCTGGGCTATGCCGCCGAGCCCGAGATGATCCACCGCGACAACCTGGTCCTCACCCGGGGCTGAGTCCGGGAGCGGCCCAGTGCGTCAGCGGTCGGTGCCGCCTTGGCGCAGGTCGCGCAGCATGCGCGACACCGGGGCATTCGGGGTGGGGCCGTCGCACAGGCCGCCACGGGCCAGCACCAGCGCGGCCCGGCTGCCGTGGTGGTGATAGATCGAGCGCCATTCTGCGCCCTCGACGGGGCGCCAGCTGCCACCCTGGGCATCGGCGCCGGGGGTCCAGCGGGCGTAGGTCTTCACTTCTGCCGTCTTGCACCGCAGGCCGTCGTACAGCGCATTGACCGCGCCACTGGGGCTGCGCGCCACCATCACGTAGCGGATCACGCCGTCCTGCCCCACGGTCAGGGTGGCGGGGTCGAT
The DNA here is from genome assembly GCA_030602185.1 of Comamonadaceae bacterium. Lineage (GTDB taxonomy): Bacteria > Pseudomonadota > Gammaproteobacteria > Burkholderiales > Burkholderiaceae_C > JAUWAE01. The sequence continues at coordinate 523 of JAUWAE010000257.1, read as the reverse complement.
GCCATACACCAATTCCGAGGCGGTGGAGAGCTGGAACCGCACCAGCCGGGCGGTGTCGAACGCCGGGGCTGCCGTCACCGCGTCTTCCTGCCAGGCCGGGGCATCGTCCTTCCAGCTCTGGGCCGAGCTGGCGGCGGCACCGCCCGCGAGCAGGGCATACAGCAGGGCACGGGCCAGGGGCGCCCGGCGGCGCACGCCCGGGGCGGGGGGCAGGGGGTGGGGCATCAGGTCGGGCTCCGGTGCGCCGCCGGCTGGACGGCGCCGAGGTGTTGGGGGTCGGGGTCGAAGCTGGCGCCGGGTGGCAACTCGACGTGCGTTGGCAGCGTCAAATGGGACGATGGTGCCATGGGGCCGCGAGGGCGGTTGCCGCCGCGCAGGTAGCGGTTGCGGTGGTCCTGGCGGGGCAGGTAGCGCGACAGCTCGGTCAGCGCCCTCTCGTAGACCCCCCGCTTGAACTCCACCACCACGTCCAGAGGCACCCAGTAGTCGTTCCAGCGCCAGGCGTCGAATTCGGGGTGGTTGG
>JAUWAE010000016.1 GCA_030602185.1 Comamonadaceae bacterium | reverse complement strand
GATCGCCCACCTGCAGCGCTTCATTGACCGCTTCAAGGCCAAGGCCACCAAAGCCAAGCAGGCGCAAAGCCGCGTCAAGGCCCTGGAACGCATGGAAAAGATCGCGCCGGTGCTGGCCGATGCCGAGTTCAGCTTCGAGTTTGACGAGCCGGGCCAGTTGCCCAACCCCATGCTCAACCTGCGCGAGGCCAGCTTCGGCTACCGCAGTGAGGAGGGTGTGGACACCGTGATCGTGCAGAACGTGACACGCTCGGTGCAGGCCGGCCAGCGGCTCGGCATCCTGGGCGCCAACGGCCAGGGCAAATCCACCTTCGTGAAAACGGTGGCACGGGCCCTGCCCCTCCTGGGCGGCACGCTCACCGAAGGCAAGGGCCTGCGCATCGGCTACTTCGCCCAGCAGGAGCTGGACGTGCTACGCCCCGACGACACGCCGCTGGCCCATATGATCCGCCTGGCTCGGGAAACCGAAGCGGCCGGCGCCCTGATGGGCCAGGCCCTGCGCGAACAGGACCTGCGCAACTTCCTTGGCCGCTTCCAGTTCAGCGGCGACATGGTGCAGCAGCCCGTGGGCACCATGAGCGGCGGGGAAAAAGCCCGGCTGGTGCTGTGCATGATCGTGTGGCAGCGCCCCAACCTGCTGCTGCTCGACGAACCCACCAACCACCTGGACCTGGCCACCCGCGAAGCGCTGGCTGTGGCGCTCAACGAGTTCGAAGGCACGGTGATGCTGGTCAGCCACGACCGGGCTTTGCTGCGCTCGGTGTGCGACGAGTTCTGGCTGGTGTCGCATGGCGGCATCGCCCCGTTTGACGGCGATCTGGACGACTACCAGCGCTACCTGCTGGACGTGGCCAAACAGAAGCGCGAAGCCGTGCAGGCCCAGGCAACCCCGCGCACCCGGCCCGAGGACAGCGGTGCCGCAACAGACGCCCAAGCGGCCGGCTCACCTGCCGAGGTCACCCGCCTCAACCCCGGCGAACAGCGCAAGCTGGAAGCGCAGCGCCGCCAGCAGCTGACCGACCAGCTCAAACCCCACAAGAAGCAGCGCGAAAAGCTGGAAAAACAGCTCGAAACCCTGCAGGCCGAACAGGCCGAACTGCACGCCCGGCTGCAAGGCAGCCTGACGCCAGCCGAACTGGCCGAAGCCGGCAAACGCCTCAAGGCCGTGGACGACGCACTCGCCGAAACCGAAGAGGCCTGGCTGGAAGTGGCCGCACTGATCGAAGACCTGCAAAACGCCGCCGCGCTGTGATGGAACTGCCCAGCCTGCCTCCCGCCTTTTTGCAACTGCTGGATGCGGTGGTGCCCGCAAGCGACCGGGCTGCCGTGGACCACAGTTACACCACGCTCCACTGGACCAGCTTCCGGCTCAACCCCTTGAAAGGTCACCCCGAGGACACGCTGGCCGAATTGACGGCCCACCCGGCACTCACGCCGCAGGCCGTGGAAGGTGTGGATGGGGTGTTCACCGTGCCCCCGGAACAACGGGAACAACTCACCCACCACCCGGCGGCCGGAGACGGTCGGCTCTACATCCAGGGGCTTTCCAGCATGGCCGCGGTCTGGGCGCTCGACCCCCAGCCCGGCGAGGAGATCCTCGACCTGGCCGCCGCGCCCGGTGGCAAAACGTCCTACATCGCGGCGCGGATGCAAGGGCAGGGGCGGCTGGCCGCCGTAGAGCCTGTCAAGGCCCGCTTCCACCGGCTCAAAGCCAACCTGCAACGGCTGGGCGCCGGGCACGTCCACACCTACCTCAAAGACGGCGTCATCGTGGGCCGGCTCACACCGCAGCGGTTCGACCGGGTGCTGCTCGACGCGCCCTGCTCCTCCGAAGCGCAATTCACCCGGCTGGACCCCGAGTCATGGGCCCACTGGAGCCCGAAAAAGGTCAAGGACAGCGCGCGGCTGCAGTCCAAACTCATTCGCTCGGCCTACCAGGCACTCAAGCCCGGTGGCGTGCTGCTCTACAGCACCTGCTCGCTGTCGCCAGAAGAAAACGAACTGGTGGTGGATGGCCTGCTCAGAGAACAGGCCGACGTCACGGTCGAGCCCGTGGCCCTGCCGCAGCCGCTGCCTCAGCGGGCCGGCCTGCTTCACTGGCAAGGCCAGGCGCTGGCACCGGCCTTGGCACACGCGGTGCGCATCCTGCCTTCGGCGCACACCGACGCGTTCTTCCTGTGCCGCCTGCGCAAGGCGGCCTGAACGCAGGCCCGAGCCTCAGCCCACCGGGTGCAGGCGCCGGCCCACCCCCACCGCCGCATACACCGACAGCATTAATGTCACCGCCGCGCCCGCCAGGGTTGCTGCGTACATGGAGCCGTCCATCAGGAAACCAAAGATCAGCGGCGACAGGGCAAAGCCGACGTCCAACCCCGAGTACACCGTGCCGTACACCCGGCCAGTGGCCCCTTTGGGGGTGGCCCGGCGGATCATCATGTCACGGCTCGGCCCGCCCACACCCACGGCAAAGCCGGTGATCGCCAGCACCACCATGGACCCCAGCCCGCCCAGCCAGCCCGTAGCCGCGACCAGCATCAAGGCCGCACCGGCCGCCATGGCCAGCGCCACCACCCGGTCCACCTGCCGGGCCTGTGCGGCGATGAACCCACCCACCAGCATGCCGAAAGCGCCCGACAGCATGTAGGCCGTCAGCGTCAGCGTGGCGGCTTCGAGGCTGACGCGGTGCACGGCCTGCAGGATGGGCGAGGCATAGGTCTGGACCACCGCCAACGTCATGGTCGAGAGCAGAAAAAACGCGAAACACCACCACACCACCGGCAGGCGCATGAATGCCACGTCTGCGCCCGCCGTGTGGCCGGGCTGCCGTACCACCACCTGGGTGTGGAGCCGGTCGCGCTGCCACACCATCACCGCGAACACCACGGCATACAGCACCACGGCGGCCTGATACGCCTGCCGCCAGTCCGACAATGCCGACAGCCCCACCAGGAACACCGGCGCCAGGGCCCAGCCCAGGTTACCGGTCAGGCCATGCACGCTGAAGGCATGCCCCAGCCTCGGAGCCGACACCCGCTGGTTGAGGATGGAGAAATCCACCGGATGAAACGGCGCGTTGCCCAGCCCCGCCAGCAACGCCGACACCACCAGCCAGCCATAGCCCTGGGCCGAGGCAGCCACCGCGGCCGACAGCCCGAACAACACCAGCGACGTGAACAGCACCGGCCGCGCCCCCACCCGGTCCACCAGAAAGCCCGACAGGGCCTGGCCAATGCCAGACACCACGAAGAAGAGCGACATCAGCAGGCCGACGTCGGAATACGACAGGCCGAACTCCCGCATGAACACCGGGAACAGCGGCGGCAGCAACAGGTGGCTGAAATGGGAGGTGGCGTGGGCCAGCCCAACCAGGCCCATCACGGCGGCATCCTGCCGCAGCGGGACCATAGCAGCAGGCCCAGGCAAGGCGGCAGCAGAGGTAACAGACATGTAGCGAATCGTAAAACATTCGCTCAGGCGGCGCTGTCGCGCCGGGGATGCCCCCGGCGCGGGGCACAATAGCAGGCCATGAACATCGTGATTCTGGACGACTACCAGGACGCCGTGCGCAAGCTGCCGTGCGCCAGCAAGCTCGACGCCTACCCGGCCAAGGTTTTCACCAACAACGTCAAAGGGGTGGGCCAGCTGTCGGTGCGCTTGCGCGACGCCGACATCCTGGTGCTGATCCGAGAGCGGACCCAGATCACGCGGCAGCTGATCGAAAAACTGCCCAAGCTCAAGCTGATCGCTCAAACGGGGCGCGTGGGGCAGCACATCGATCTGAGCGCCTGCACCGAGCACGGTGTGGCGGTGGCCGACGGCAGCACGTCCCCGGTCGCACCGGCCGAACTCACCTGGGCACTCATCATGGCGGCCATGCGGCGCATCCCACAATATGTGGCGAGCCTCAAGCACGGTGTCTGGCAGCAGTCGGGGCTGAAGTCAGCCTCGATGCCGCCTAACTTTGGCATCGGCATGGTGCTGCAAGGCAAGACGCTGGGGGTGTGGAGTTATGGCCGTGTGGGCCGGCTTGTGGCGGGTTACGGCAAGGCCTTTGGCATGCGGGTGATGGTTTGGGGCGGCGAAGCCAGCCGCGAACAGGCCATTGCCGACGGGTTCGATACGGCCACATCAAAAGAAGCGTTTTTCAGCGCCTGTGACGTGCTGAGTCTGCACCTGCGCCTGGGCGACACGACCCGGGGTTGTGTGTCGATCGACGATCTTTCGCTGATGAAGCCGACCGCGCTGCTGGTGAACACTTCACGGGCCGAACTGATCCAGCCCGACGCACTCGTGGGCGCCCTCAACCGAGGCCGCCCAGGGATGGCGGCGGTTGACGTGTTCGAGTCCGAGCCCATCCTGCAGGGCCACGCCCTGCTGCGGCTGGAAAACTGCGTCTGCACGCCCCATATCGGGTTCGTGGAGCAGGATAACTACGAAGCCTTGTTCTCCGCCGCGTTCGACAACGTGGTCAACTACATTCGGGGCACGCCGACCAACATCGTCAACCCCGGCGCCTTGCAGATGCGCCGCTGAGCTTGGGCAGACGGCTCAGGCCGACCGGTCTTTCCCCTCGCTGTCTTTCGGGGAGTCGGGTTCGGCACCGGTTTTGGGCTGCGTGTCCCAGTCAAAGAAATCAAAGTCCAGCGGCTGACCACGTGTGTCTTCGGCCTGTGCAGGGCGCGCGGCCGGCTCTGCCGCCGCCGGGCGCTCGTCCCACGAAGGGAAGCTCAAATCCAGGTCGGGCGCGACTGGCTGCGCCGCTGCCGCCTCGGCCACGGGCGGCTGTACGCCGGTGGCCGCCCCAGCCGCCGCAACTGCCCCCAGCGCGGGCAATACAGGCAAGCCATCGGCCCCGGCATCGGGTTCGCGCAAGTCCAGCGTGCCTAGCAGGGTGAGCACGTCGTCGTAGGCCTGCGCCGTGTGCACCGCCAGGCCGATACCGGTCTGCCCAGGCTGGGCTGCCAGCGCTGCCTGCAACTGTTCGCGCGCGCCCGCCTGCGGCCATACCGCCACCAGGGCGGCCAGCGCTTTGGCATCGGCTTCCAGGCCGGCGTCCGAGGCATCGGGCACCAGTCGCTGGTAATGGTTTTCGTACATGGTCTGCGCGGCCACGGCGTCGGCGCTCTGCCCCGTGGCAGCGGCGATCGTGATCCAGCGCAGGTAGGGGGCTTCCGATGCACGCGGCCGATCGATCACAAAGGCCCGCAGGGCATCCATGGCCTCGCGGTGCTGGCCAATGGACTCGAAGAAATCGACCCGCTGCCACAGGTCCATGAGGGCGTCCACGTCTAGTGGTGAGATCGGCACCTCGCGGAACACCGACTCACCGGCTTCCCGCACCTCCAGGCCCTCTACGTCGTCGGTCTGTGGCCAAACGGGCTGCAAGGCACTCGCCACCGGGCGATCGTCGCCGGCTGTATCGGGGACGATGCTGGTTTGCCACCAGGGGTTGGCGACCTCGTGCTCGCTGGGCTTTTGGCCGCGTCGGCGCCAGAGCGCCACAAGGCCCCCGAGCAAAACCAGCACCGCGGCACCCAGCCCATACACCAGCGGGTTCTGGTAACGCGTGGCCTCGGCCTGCGCCAGCTGGGCGTTCATGGTTTCCATGGCCAGGCGCAGGCGGGCCTGCTCGGCCCTCAGGGCTTCCAGCTCCTGGGCCACCGATGCCGCCGTGGTCGCCGCGGCCTCTGCAGGTGGCACCAGCGGATCGGTCGCGGCCGTCGACGTGTCAGCCGCCGCATCGGCCGGAGGGACCGTGCCCGGCGCCGCCGTCTGGGCTACGGGCGTGGCCGTGGGCGCCAGATCCACCGGGTCGAGCTGGAGGCGTGGGCCGCTCGGCGCCGCTGGTGCAGCCGGCGCGGCCGCCTGCGACACCGAACCGGCATCGGCCTGGGGCCGAGCAGCCTCCACCGCCACCGGGCGGACCTTGGACTTCATCCAGGTGACGCCTGCCGGGCGCGACACGGGCGCGGCCAGGCGGATCGGGGTTTCATCCGCCGGTGCGGCGGGTGGAGCAGCAGGCGCGGCCGCAGGCGGCACGTCCCGAGCCGGGGCGGTAGTGCCGGCAATGGAGCGCACGGGCGCTGCCGCCCGGGCCGGGGTTGCCGCAGAGGGCGGCGGCGCCACGCGCACCGGCGCGGGCACCACGGCCACGGGTGCCATCGGGGACGGGGTGGGTGCCGGCTCCATATCGGCCAGCAGCGAATAGCTTCGACGGAAGGTTTGGGCGCAACCGGCCTTGAGCACGAGCGTCACGATGGGCTCGGTCACAGGCTCGGTGGTACGCACGCGCAAAGCCCCGGCGCCATCGGCACCGACACGGTGCACGGTGGCCGTGACAGAACCGGCGGGCAGGCGGGTGTCGCCGTAAGTGACCTCGGCCTCGACGCAAAGGCCCGCAGCCACATCCGAGGCCTCGATGCTGCTTTGCACCAAAATGTCGAGGGGCCGACCGATAATGACGCCGCCCTGCACACCCCCGAGAGACAAAGACCACGCGTGACCCATTGTGAGGAGCAACACAGCCCCGGCCACGGATTTCAACTTCAAGCGTTCCTTGCCCATTTCCGTCGTTTGCGTTCTTGTTGACGCTACATTCTGTCACATCCCCCTTTCTCGTACCTGAAAGCAACACCACATGGAGACCACTTTCCAACAAGTCGGCGTCGTAGGCGTCGGCGCCATGGGCCGCGGCATCGCGCAGATCGCCGCGCAGGCGGGCAGCACCGTCTGGCTGTTCGACACGCAGCCCGCCGCCATTGAGGCCGCGATCGCCGCCCTGAACGACACCTGGCAGAAGCTCGCCGCCAAGGGCAAGCTGAGCGCGGAGCAGGCCCAGGCCTGCAGCGCCCGTCTGCGCGCCGCCCACGCCGTGGCCGATCTCGCCGGTTGCGACATGGTGATTGAGGCGGTGGTGGAGCGGCTGGAGGTGAAGAAATCGCTCTTCGCCCAGCTGGAAAGCGTTGTGGGCGAAGGCGCCGTGCTGGCCACCAACACCTCGTCGCTGTCGGTCACCGCCATCGCCCAGGGCCTGACCCACCCGCAGCGGCTCGCAGGTTTCCACTTTTTCAATCCGGTGCCGCTGATGAAGGTGGTCGAGGTCATTGCCGGCCTGAAAACCGCCCCCGAGGTGTGCCAGCAACTGGCCGCCTTCGCCAAGGCCATGGGCCACACCCCGGTGATGGCACAGGACACGCCGGGCTTCATCGTCAACCACGCGGGTCGGGGCTACGGCACCGAGGCCTTGCGCATCGTGGGCGAGCAGGTGGCCGACTTCGCCACCATCGACCGCATTTTGAAGGACCAGATGGGCTTCAAGCTCGGACCGTTCGAGCTGATGGACCTGACGGCGCTGGACGTGTCGCACCCGGTGATGGAATCGATCTACCACCAGTACTACGAAGAAGCCCGCTACCGCCCGAGCGTGATCACCGCGCAGCGGCTGGCCGGCGGCATGCTGGGCAAGAAGGTGGGCGAAGGCTTTTACCGCTACGTGGACGGTCAGGCACAGGTGCCGCCCGAGCCGGCAGCGCCTCAGGTGGCGGCACTGCCGCCCGTGTGGGTGCCGGCCCGCGCCGCCCGCCGGGCCGAGCTGTACCAGCTGCTCAAGGACCTCGGCGCCACCATCGAAACAGCGCAGCAGCCGTCTGACAAAGCCTTGATCCTGGTGGCACCGCTGGGCCACGACGTGACCACCGTGGCCGCGGTGGAACGGCTCGACGCCAGCCGCACCGTGGGCATCGACATGATGCTGCCCGACGCCGCCGTGAAACGCCGCGTGCTGGCCACCAACCCCGCCACCCGCCCCGACATGCGCGACGCCGCCCACGCCCTGTTCGCCAAAGACGGCAAGGCGGTGAGCGTCATCAAGGACAGCGGCGGCTTCGTCACCCAACGGGTGGTGGCCACCATCGTCAACATCGCCAGCGACATCTGCCAGCAAGGCATCTGCACGCCACAAGACCTGGAAACCGCCGTGACGCTCGGCCTGGGCTACCCGCTGGGGCCTTTGGCCATGGGCGACCGCATCGGGCCCACCAACATGCTCGAAATCCTGTTCAACCTGCAGACCGTGTACGGTGACACCCGTTACCGCCCCTCGCCCTGGCTGCGCCGCCGTGGCGCGCTGGGCCTGAGTCTGACCCACGTGGAGGCCTGACATGACCGCATCCCTCAAGAGCCACAGCGTCGGCGCCACCATGGTGCTGACCATCAGCAACCCCGACAACCGCAACGCCCTGGGCCCCGAAATGTACGCGGCAGGGGTCGAGGCCATGAACGCTGCAGACCACAACCCGGACGTCCGCAGCGTGGTCATCACCGGCGAAGGCGCCCACTTCTGCGCCGGTGGCAACCTGCAGCGCCTGCTGGGCAACCGGCAGCAGCCGCCCCAGGTGCAGGCCGACAGCATCGAGGGCCTGCACAGCTGGATCGAGGCGGTCCGCAGCTTCTCCAAGCCCGTGGTGGCGGCCGTCGAAGGCTCGTGCGCCGGGGCCGGCTTCTCATTGGCGCTGGCGTGCGACTTCCTGGTGGCGGCCCACAACAGCGTGTTCGTGATGGCCTATGCCAATGTGGCCCTGTCGCCCGACGGCGGCGGCAGCTGGAGCCTGTCGCGCCAGCTGCCGCGTGCCACCGCCATGCAACTGCTCATGCTGGGCGAGCGCATTGGCGCCGAGCGCCTGCAACAGCTTGGCCTGGTCAACCGGGTCACCGAGCCGGCGCAGGCCTTGTCGACCGCACTGGAACTCTGTGCGAGCCTGAACGCCAAGGCGCCCAATACGCTGGCCAGCATCAAGGAGCTGGTCAACGATGCACCGCTGCAGCCCCTGAGCACCCACCTCAGGCAGGAGCGCGATGCCTTCGTGAAAAACCTCCACCACCCCAACGGTGGCGAAGGCATCAGCGCCTTTCTCGAGAAGCGCTCGCCGAGCTACCGTTGAACGCCCGGGTCACCCCCGGGACAGCCACCCCCTACCCCAGTCACCCAAAAGACAGACGATGGACGAACCGATTCTGACAATGGAAGAACGCGAGGCGATCAACAGTGGTCGCTGGTTCACGAGTCTTTCCCCCTCATTGCGGCACGACATTCTTCGATGCGCTTACGTCAAACGTTACAAGGACGGCGACCTGATTGTGGCCCGTGGCGACCCACCGAGCGAGTGGACCGCCGTGGCCAAGGGCGCGGTGCGCGTGAGCTCGACGTCGCTGTCGGGCAAGCAGATCACGCTGACCTACGTGGAGCCGGGCGTGTGGTTCGGCGACGTGGCGATGTTCGACGGCGACCAGCGCACGCACGATGCCTATGCCCATGGCGCCACCACCTTGCTGTGCGTGGCCCGCAACGATTTCCAGAAGATCCTGGCGCAACACGTCGAGCTGTACGAGGCGCTGATGCGGCTGCAGGCGCGGCGCATCCGCAACTTGTTCGGCTTGGTGGAGGACTTGAACACCTTGCCCTTGCGGGCGCGGCTGGCCAAGCAGTTGCTGCACCTGGTGCGCAGCTACGGCGTGCCCTGCCTGTCGAATGGCAACGAGATGCGCATCGGCCTGCAACTGGCGCAGGAAGAACTGGCCCAAATGCTGGGCGCGTCCCGGCAGCGGGTGAACCAGGAACTCAAATCCATGGAACGCGAAGACGCCATCCGCATCGAGCCGGGCGGATTGGTGGTGCGCGACCGCTCGATGCTGATGCGTATCGCAGAAGCCGACAACTGACACAAGGAGACCCCATCGGCCATGAGTGACACCTCTCTCCCCCCCCAACCTCAGGCCGATGCCCCCTCCCAGGGCAGCCACGCCATTGACGTGACCGCCCTGGAGCGCTGGCTCACCGCCCAACTGCCGGGCTTCACCGGTCCGCTGAAGGTCGAGAAATTCGCCGGCGGTCAATCCAACCCGACCTACAAGCTCATCACCCCAGGGCGCGAGTACGTCATGCGGGCCAAGCCTGGGCCGGTGGCCAAACTGCTGCCTTCGGCCCACGCCATCGAGCGCGAATTCCGGGTGATGCGCGGGCTCGCGGGCACAGACGTGCCCGTCGCCCAGATGCACGTGCTCTGCGAAGACGAAAGCGTCATTGGCCGCGCCTTCTACGTGATGGAGTGTGTACAGGGACGCGTGCTGTGGGACCAGTCCCTGCCCGGCATGACTCCCGCCGAACGCCGCGCTCACTACCTGGAGATGAACCGGGTACAAGCCGCGCTGCACAAGGTGGATTTTCGGGCCTGCGGCCTGAGCGACTACGGCAAGCCTGGCAACTACTTCGAACGCCAGATCGGCCGCTGGAGCAAGCAGTACCTGGCCTCCATCACCCAGCCCATCCCTGAAATGGACCGGCTGATCGAGTGGCTGCCCGCGAGCATCCCGCCGATGGCTCGCGACGAATCCCGGGTGTCCATCGTGCACGGCGACTACCGGCTGGACAACCTGATGTTTCACCCCACCGAGCCGCGCGTGCTGGCGGTGCTGGACTGGGAACTGTCCACCCTGGGCCACCCGCTGGCCGACTTCAGCTACCACTGCATGGCCTGGCACATCTCTCCAGGAGCCTTCCGCGGCATCGCGGGACTGGACATTGAAGGCCTCGGCATCCCGAGCGAGCAGGAGTACATCGAACTCTACTGCGAGCGCACGGGCTTCACCACCCCACAGGCGCTGCAGGAGGAGTGGAACTTCTACCTCGCCTACAACATGTTCCGTCTCGCCGCCATCCTGCAAGGCATTGCCAAGCGGGTGGAGGACGGCACGGCCTCCAGCGCCCAAGCACGCCAGTCGGGCGCTGGTGCCCGGCCCATGGCCGAACTCGCCTGGGCCTACGCCCAGCGCGCCCAGCACGGCTGATGCCGTCCTTCAGTCCCACAGAAAGGAATCCCCGATGAACTTCGACTACAGCCCCAAAGTCAAGGCCCTGCAGGAACGCCTGCTGGCGTTCATGGACGAGCACATCTACCCCAACGAAGCCCGCTTCAATGAGGAAGTGGCGGCCAACCGCGCCAAAGGCAACGCCTGGATACCCACCACCGTGATCGAGGAGCTCAAGCCCAAGGCCCGCGCCGCCGGTTTGTGGAACCTGTTCCTGCCGCACTCCAAGCGAGCCCCGGAAGGCCTGAGCAACCTGGAATACGCCCCGATGTGCGAGATCATGGGGCGCGTGCCCTGGGCCCCCGAGGTGTTCAACTGCAGCGCCCCCGACACCGGCAACATGGAGACCTTCGAGCGCTACGCCTCCGAAGCGCTCAAGGACCGCTGGCTGGAGCCGCTGCTGCGCGGCGAGATCCGCTCCGCCTTCCTGATGACGGAGCCGGAAGTCGCCTCCTCGGATGCCACCAACATCCAGTGCCGCATCGAGCGCGACGGTGACGAGTACGTCATCAACGGCCGCAAGTGGTGGTCGTCGGGTGCTGGCGACCCGCGCTGCGCGGTCTACATCGTCATGGGTAAGACCGACCCCGAAGCCCCCCGGCATTCGCAGCAGTCGATGATCGTGGTACCCGCCAACACCCCCGGCATCACCGTGCTGCGTCCGCTGACCGTGTTCGGCTACGACGATGCCCCGCACGGGCACATGGAAGTGCTGCTGGAGAACGTGCGCGTGCCGGCAGACCACATCCTGCTGGGCGAAGGCCGCGGGTTCGAGATTGCCCAGGGCCGCCTGGGCCCCGGTCGCATCCACCACTGCATGCGCTCGATCGGCGCGGCGGAGCGCGCGCTGGAGCTGATGTGCGCCCGCCTCAACAGCCGCGTGGCGTTTGGCAAGCCCATCGCCTCCCAGTCGGTCTGGCACGAACGCATTGCCGAGGCACGCTGCATGATCGAGCAGGCCCGCCTGCTCACCCTCAAGGCTGCCTACATGATGGACACGGTGGGCAACAAGGTGGCCAAGGCCGAAATCGCCATGATCAAGGTGGTGGCGCCCAACATGGCCTGCCAGGTCATCGACTGGGCGATCCAGGCGCACGGCGGCGGCGGCATCTCGCAGGACTTCCCGCTCGCTTCCGCCTGGGCGCACCAGCGCACGCTGCGTTTTGCCGACGGCCCGGACGAGGTACACCGTGCAGCCCTGGCGAAGCTGGAGCTGGCCAAGCACAGCCTGGCGGCCAAGGAAATCGACATGCCGGTGACCCGCGGCTGCTGATCGGGCGGATCAGGTGTTGCTGGACGAGCGGACCTCGGCCAGGCTGGTCATCCCCATCAACACCTTTTCAATGCCATCCTGACGCAGGGTGCGCATGCCTTCCCGTATGGCCTGCGCCTGCAGTTCCTGCGGGCGCACGCGGCTCTGCACCAGGTGGCGCATTTCGGGCGACGACATCAGCAACTCGTGGATCGCCAGCCGGCCGCTGTACCCCGTGTGGCCACACTGATCGCACCCCGCGGCGTGGCTCAGGTGCAGCCGTCCTTCAAGGCCAAACTGCTTGATCCACTGGGTGAGCAGTGTGTCGCTGTCGAGCAGCGAGTGGTCGTCGGGCAGTTGTGCCTGGTAGTCGTGGATCAGTTCGTCCAGCCGGTCGTACCCCACCGGCTCACTGCGCACACATGCCTTGCAAAAGCGCCGTACCAGCCGCTGCGCCAGGATGCCCTGCAGCGAATCCGCAAACGAGAACGGGTCCACCCCGAGGTCGATCAGGCGCACGATGGTTTCGGCCGCCGAATTGGTGTGCAACGTCGAAAACACCAGGTGCCCGGTCAATGACGCCTCGATGGCAATTTCGGCCGTCTCCTGGTCCCGGATCTCACCGACCATGATGACGTCGGGATCGGCACGCAGCAGTGCCCGCAGCGCCGAGGCAAAGTTCCAGCCGATCTTAGGGTTGACCTGGATCTGGCGCAAGCCGCGCTGAGTGATTTCCACCGGGTCTTCGGCCGTCCAGATTTTGCGGTTGGGCGTGTTGATGCGGCGCAACGCCGAATGCAGCGTGGTCGTCTTGCCCGAACCCGTGGGGCCGACGCACAGGAACAGCCCGAATGGCCGGGTCAGCACCTCCTGGAACGACTGCAGGTTGCGCGGGCTGAGGTACAGGCTCTCCAGCGGCAACGGCTCCGAAGAGGTCAGCACGCGCATGACAACGTCTTCCAGCCCGTTGGCGGTAGGAATGGTGGCCACCCGCAACTCAATGCCCAGGCCACCGAACTTGGCGAAATTGATCTTACCGTCCTGCGGCTTGCGGCGCTCGGAAATGTCGAGGTCGCACATGATCTTGATGCGGGCGATCAGCGCGTTGCGGTAGCTCGACGGCAGCTCCAGGTAGGGCCGCATCTCGCCGTCGATACGGAAGCGGATGATGAGTTTTTCACGCCCCGGGTACGGCTCGATGTGGATGTCCGAGGCGCGCTGGTAATACGCCTCGGTGATCATGGAATTGATCAGCTTGACCAGCGTGTTGTCCGACTGCTCGACCGGCTTGTCCTCATCGAGTTGGTCCTGGGCCTCGCCGGTCAGTTCCACCGCCAGCTGCAGCGCATCAATGCCCAGACCGGCCCCGGCCTCGGGTTCTGCCGGCGCATGGTCGTGGCGAGGCACCGCCGAGGCAGCGGCAAGGTCACCCACGCCGATCTCCCGGTAGGCCTTCCCGATACGGCCCGGCAGCTCGGCCAGGGTGCTGACCACCGGCACCACCTTGCGCTGGGTGGAGAACTCCAGTTCGTCGATCACCTTGAATTGGAGCGGATCGGCCATGGCCACCACGATCGACGATTTCAGGTCGAGGATGGGCAGCACCTTCAGCCGCATGGCCATGTTCACCGGCACCCGCCGCAGCGCCGCCACATCGACCGGGAATTTGGTCAGGTCCACGAAGGGGTAACCCATCTTGCGGGCGAAGGCGGTCTGCAGGTCGCCGGGGGTGACCAAGCCCATTTCCACCAGCATCTGCCCCAGCGGCCCTTTGCGCTCGGCCTTCTGGCTGCGCAGCGCATTGGCCAGCTGCGCGGGCGTGATCTTGCCCAGGCCCAGCAGGGCCTCGCCAATCGGCACCGGCTTGAGCCGGGCCTGCCGGTCCAAGGCCTCCTTGAGCTGATCCACCGTCTCCACCATCGACGGCCCCACGCTCTGCAACTCCTCGGCACTGACGGCTTCGGCCTCGGCCAGCAGCGTCTCGCTGAAGTCGTTGTCGGCGATCGGATCTTCGGCCCCGCGGCGCAACTCGAACCGGGTCACACCGGTCTTGGGAATGAACACCCGGTACGGGTCATCGTCCATCGCCTTCTTGGGAAAAATCCACAGGCCATACGGCAGCTTGTTGTGCCCGTGGCAGATACCGGAGTACAACGCCCCGTCACGCAGGTGCACCACGAAAGAGTGCAGCGCATGGCCCAGGTCGTCCAGCATGCCGGTCGGCACGAACTCGCGGTCCAGATCGGGCTGGGTATCGATCTTCAGCCGCTTGATCTGGTTGAACTTCAACCCCAGCGCCCGGGCATCACCAAAGGGCTGGATCTTGAGCAGCCTGTGCTCGGGGTCGAAATCGACCAGGTGGCCAGAGACCGTGTTGCCGTTCCAGCCCTCGGCCGTGCAGGTGATCACCTTGCCGCCGACTTCGAAAGCGTCTTCGTGATCAAGATTGGGGAGAGAGAACTGTGTTTTTTTCATTGAAAACCCCCTGGTTCCAGCGAACCTGGGCTACATGCCCAGCATCCACTGGATGACGTTCTTGGCGATGAACCCCAGCATGCCAAGCGACAACACCAGAAACAGGATGAAGGTACCGAACTTCCCAGCTTTGGATTCGCGCGCCAGGTTCAATACGATGAACAGCATGTAGACGATGAAGGCGCCGACGCCGAAGGTGAGGCCGAACTGGGCAATCTGCGCTTCCGTGTAACCGAAGATGGAGCCTTCCATGCTGCCCACCCTCACGCCCACTCGTCGGTGGAGATGGTCCCTGTGGCCTTGAGGTGGACGTAGGCGTGCCAGCTGGCGTGCCCGAGCCAGGGCACCACCACGACCAGGCCCAGCATCAGCGTGCACAACCCCAACCCCACCAGGCCAACGATCAGAAGGGCCCAGAGGGCCATAACACCCGGATGGCTGCCGACCGCGCGCCAGCTCTCGCCCACCGCGACCCACAGTGGCGCCTGGGTGTCCACCAGCATGGGCAAGGTAATGACACTGGACGCGAACATGGGTGCCGCCAGCAATGCGCCGAGCAACAACCAGACCTCGAACAGCCCCGGCGACGGCGCCAGCACCACGTGCAGCAGGAAATCGGCCGGTTTGGACACATCGGCGGGTGCCCAAAGTGTGATCAGCGCAGCGGAGGTCAGCACCCATCCGGTGCCCGCCAGCCCCAGCAGCAGGCCGAAACCGACGAGCCGGCGGTCGCCCGAACACCACAGACGCCAGACCTCGCGCGAGGACACGCGCTGGCCTCGGGCCGCCAGACGGCTGACCTGGTACAGCCCAGTGGCCAGCACGGGCGCGACGATCAAAAAGCCGGAAAACGCGCCTGCCAGGCCCCAGAACTGGTCGTGCGCCACCGCCAGCAACAAGCCGCCGAAGGCCGCCACCAGCACGCCATGGAGCAGGCCCGGCCAGGGGTTGCGGACCAGATCGCGCCAACCGAGCGCCAGCCAGCACCATGGCGAACCCATGGTGACGGCCTTACCGGGCGCAGCGCTATCAGAGTAGGAAGACATTTTCACGACACACAATGCGGGGAAGTCCTAATTGGATCACAACGGCGCGCAAGCACTGAGTAAGCGCTGTGTGTAGGGGTGCTGCGGCCGCTGAAGCACCTCGGTCGCCGGCCCCTGCTCCACCACTTCTCCGCCATGCATGACCATCACCTGGTGGGCCATGGCCCAGATCACGTCCACGTCGTGGGTGATCAGCAGGTAGCTCAGCCCGTGGCTCCGCTGAAGACGCAGCAGCAGGTCAATCACCTGCTGCTGCACGGTCACATCGAGTGCGCTAGTGGGCTCGTCGAGCACCAGCACGCGCGGCTCGACGATCAAGGCCCGCGCCACCGCCAAGCGCTGGCGCTGCCCACCCGAGAACTCGTGCGGGTCGCGCGGCAGTAAGGCGTGGATGTCGGCCTCGGCCGCCCCAGCGGGCCGCCAACCCACCTCCTGCAGGGCGGCGACCCCCCGCTGCCGCCGCTGCGGCGCCGGCAGTTCGGGGGCGTGCACGCTCAGCCCCTCGCCCACGATCTGCTCGACCGTCATGCGCGGCGAGAGCGACGAAAACGGGTCCTGGAACACCACCTGCACCTCGCGCCGCAAGGCACGCGCCGTGGCAGGCGACAGCGCCGACCAGGCCCGAGACATGGCATGCAGTTCCCCCTCGTGCGGCAGCAGGCCCAGCGCTGCCAGCGCCAGCGTGGACTTGCCCGACCCCGACTCGCCCACCACCCCCAGCGTGCGCCCGGGCGGCAGGTCCAGCGACACGCCGCGCACCGCCTCGAACCGGCCGCGGCGGAACCAGCCCCGCAGCCCGGGCAAGGGCGTGGGGTAGGCCACGGTGAGTGCACGGGCCCGCAGCACCGGCGCCACTTGGGCCGGCGCGGGTTCGTCGGTCCAGCTGCGACGGGGGCGGCTGCCGATCAGCTTGCGGGTATAGGTGTGCTGCGGCCGCTCGAACGCGTCGGGCACCGGGCCCTGCTCCACCAGGTGCCCACGCTCCATCACCGCCACCCGGTCGGCAAAGCGGCGCACCAGGTGCAGGTCGTGGGTGATCAGCAGCACGGCCATGCCCATGCGCTGCTGGATTTCGCCCAGCAGGTCCAGGATCTGCCCGCGCAGGCTGGCGTCCAGCGCGGTGGTGGGCTCGTCGGCCAGCAGCAGTCGGGGCTCGCTGGCCAGCGCCATGGCGATCATGGCACGCTGGCGCTGGCCTCCGCTGAGCTGGTGCGGGTAAGCGCCGGCGCGCCGCTCCGGCTCCGGGATGCCGGTGGCCTGCAGCAGCTCGATGACCCGGGCGCGGGCCGCCGTGCCGGTGAGCCCCTTTTTGAGCGTCAGCACCTCGGCAATCTGCTCCCCCACCGTGTACAGGGGGTTGAGTGCCGTCATCGGCTCCTGGAAGATGCAGGCGATCTCGTCGCCGCGCACACCGCGCAGCTCGCGCTCGCTCAGCGCCAGCAGGTCACGGCCACCGAAACGTGCCGTGCCAGAGACCCGGGCGTCGGGCACCAGCCGCAGCAGACTGAGCGCCGACACCGTCTTGCCCGAGCCCGACTCGCCCACCAGGGCCAGTTTTTCGCCAGCACGGACCTCGAAGTCGATGCCGTGCACCACGTCACGCCCGGCAAAGGCCACGCGCAGCCCCTGCACCTGCAACAAGGGGGTTCCGGTCCTGGGGGGGTGACTCATCGGTCGGCCTTTCGCGGGTCCAGCGCGTCGCGCAGGGCGTCGCCCATGAAGGTGAGCAGCAGCAAGGTCACCACCAGCACGCCAAAGGTGGACAGCGAAATCCACCACGCGTCGATGTTGTTCTTGCCCTGGCTGAGCAGTTCGCCGAGTGACGGTGTGCCGGGCGGCACCCCCAGCCCGAGGAAGTCGAGCGAGGTCAGCGCCAGGATGGCCGCACTCATGCGGAAAGGCAGGAAGGTGACCACCGGCGTCAGGCTGTTGGGCAGGATGTGGCGCCAGATGATCTGGCCGTGGGTCAGGCCCATGGCACGGGCGGCGCGCACATAGTCGAGCTGGCGGTTGCGTAGGAATTCGGCGCGCACGTAGTCGCTCAGGCCCATCCAGCCGAACAGGCTCAGCAGCACCAGCAACAGGGCCACGCTGGGCGCGAACACGGCACTGAAGATGATGAGCAGGTAAAGCTCGGGCATGGCGCCCCAGACCTCGATGAAGCGCTGGAAGGCCAGGTCTGTCTTGCCACCAAAATAACCTTGCACCGCACCGGCCGCCACCCCCAGCAGCACGCCGATGGCGGTGAGCGCCAGCGCGAACAGCACGCTCACCCGAAAGCCATAGATGAGCTGCGCCAGCAGGTCGCGGCCACGGTCGTCGGTGCCGAGCCAGTTGTCGCGGGAAGGGCCAGAGGGGTTGGGCTCCTTCGCGAAGTAGTTCAGGGTATTGGGGCCGTACGGGTTCAGCGGGTAGAGGGCGAAGTTGCTGCCCCGTCCGAGCTGCTCGCGGATGAACGGGTCCAAGTAGTCGGTGGGGGTGTCAAAATCGCCACCGAACACCGTTTCGGGGTAGTCCTGCACCAGCGGCAGGTAGTACTGGCCTTCGTAACGCACCAGCAGCGGTTTGTCGTTGGACAACACCTCGGCCATCAGACTGAGCACCACCAGGGTGCAGAACGCCACCAGGCTGACAAAACCCAACCGGTTGCGCCTAAACCGCTGCCAGGCGCGGCGCGAAGGGCTGAGGGAGTGGGTAGTCGCCATGCCCTGCCCCTCAGTCGAACTTCACGCGGGGGTCCACCCACACGTAGCACAGGTCGCTGATCAGCTTGGTGAACAGCCCGATCAGCGTGAACAGGTAGAGTGTGCCCAGCACCACCGGGTAGTCGCGCCGGATCACGCTCTCGTAGCTCAACAGCCCCAGGCCGTCGAGCGAGAACAGCGTCTCGATCAGCAACGAGCCCGCGAAAAACGCGCCAATGAAGGCCGCCGGAAAGCCGGTGATGATGGGAATGAGCGCGTTGCGGAACACGTGCTTCCACAGCACCTGGCGCTCGCTCAGGCCCTTGGCGCGCGCGGTCAGCACGTACTGTTTTCGGATCTCCTCCAGAAAGGCGTTCTTGGTCAGCATGGCCGTCACGGCAAAGCTGCCCAGCACCATGGCTGTCACCGGCAGGGTGATGTGCCAGAGGTAGTCCACGATGCGCGCGCCCCAGGAAAGCTCATCCCAGTTCGCCGAGGTGAGGCCGCGCAGGGGAAACCACTGCAACTGCCCGCCAAAGATGACCAGCAGCGCCACGCCCAGCACAAAGCCCGGAATGGCATAGCCCACCAACACCAGCAGCGTGGTCACCAGGTCGAACCGCGAACCGGCCCGAACCGCCTTGGCCACGCCCAGCGGCACCGCCACGGCGTAGCTGATGAAGAAGGTCCAGAGCCCCAGGCTGATGGACACCGGCAGCTTCTCGATCACCAACTCCGAGACCGCCTTGTTCTGGAAGAAACTGGTGCCCAAATCGAAGCGAGCGAACTGGCCCAGCATCTGGAAGAAGCGCTCATGGGCCGGTTTGTCGAAGCCATACAGGGCCTTGATCTGCTCGAGCCGCTGCGGGTCCACCCCCTGTGCGCCGCGGTACACCGAGCCGCCCTCGGCCCCACCCACGGCGCCGGCGCGGGCTTCGGCCAGGTACTGCTCCACCGGCCCGCCCGGCACGAACTGGATGACGACAAAGGTGAGCAGCAGCACGCCGAACAGCGTCGGCAGCATCAGCAGCAAGCGTTTGAGGATGTAAACCCACATGGTGCGGTGTGTCCGGTGCGGTGGTCAGGGCTGGCGGGCCCACCAGGTGTCGATGGCCCACGCCTCACCCGAGGCGTAAGGCGGCATCTCCTTCGGGTGGGCCAGCCGCCAGGCGTTGTAGGCCATGCGGTGCGTGGTCGCCGCCCATTGGGGGATGAGGTAATGGCTGTGGCTGATGACCCGGTCGAGCGCCCGGCAGGCCGCCAGGAATTCCGGTTTGGAGCGCGCGTCGCTCATCCGGGCGACAAGCGCGTCCACCGCGGGGCTGGCCACGCCAGCGAAATTGCCCGAATCCTCGGTGCGCGCGGCCTCGCTACCAAACAGGTCGGCGTACTCGGCACCAGGGTTGTGGGTGCCACCGTAAGCGATGGAGATGACCTGGAAGTCGAACGTGCGCAGGCGCTGCTGGTAGAGCGCAAAGTCCACCGGGCGGAAGCGCAGCTCGATGCCCAGCTTCTCCAGGTTGCGCGCCCACGGGGTGACCACGCGTGCACCGGCTTCGGCACTGTCCAGGTACTCCAGCACCATGGGCTCGCCTTTGCCATTGCGCAGCTTGCCGTCCTGCACCGTCCAGCCCGCCTCGCGCAACAGCGCCTGGGCGCGGCGCAGGTTGGCGCGCAAGGATTGGTCGCCATCGGTACGAGGGGGCTCGTACATCGGCCCGAACACCGTGGGCGGCAACTGCGCCCGCCACGGCGCGAGCAGCGCCTGTTCATCCGCCCCCGGAGCGCCATGGGGCGAACAGTCCGTGTTGCCGAACAGCCCGCGCACCCGCTGGTAGCTGTTGTAGAACATCTGCCGGTTCATCCACTCGTAGTCCAATGCCAGGCCCAGCGCTTCGCGCACGCGGATGTCGTCCAGCGGCGGGCGGCGGGTGTTGAGCACGTAGCTCTGGAACCCCATGGGCAGCCGGTGGCGGAACTCGGCCTTCACCAGTTCACCGGAATCGAAGCGCCGCCCGGTCACCCGCCGGGCCCAGTCACCGGCCGAGAAAAAGCGCATCAGGTCAAACTCGCCGGCCTTGAGCGCCTCCAGACGCGCCGTGTTGTCCTTGTAGATCTTGACGGTGATGCGGTCGAAATTGGCCGTCCCACGGCGCACGGGCAGGTCGCGCGCCCAGTAGTTCGGGTCGCGCACGTAGGTGATGTCACGCCCGAAGCGCACCGGGCCGATGCGGTACGGCCCGCTGCCGATGGGCAGGTCCATCACCACCTGGTCAAAAGTCTTGCGCTGGCCGGTCTTGGGGTCGATCTCGTTGCCCCAGGCGCGGCTGAACACCGGCAGGCCACCTACCGTCAGCGGCAGTTCGCGGTTGGGCTTGCGAAAGCGGTAGCGCACCGTGCGTTCGTCCAGCACGTCCAGGCCGGCCACGTCGGCGAGAATGGTCTTGTACACCGGTGAGGTGTAGGGCCCCATCAGCGTGTCGAAGCTGAACTTCACGTCGGCGGCCAGCACCGGGTCGCCGTTGTGGAAACGGGCCTCGCGCCGCAGGCGAAACGTGACCGACAGGCCATCGGGGGCAGCCTGCACCTCTTCGGCCAGCAGGCCGTAGGCGGCGCCGCTCTCGTCGGCGGCGCCGGTCAGCAGGCTGTCAAACATCAGGTCCGACAGGTAGGCCGGTGCCGTGCCACGCAGGGTGAAGGGGTTGTACTTGTCGAAGGTGGACGCGCGCAAGTTACTCACCAGGCGCAGCTCGCCGCCCTTGGGCGCATCGGGGTTGACGTAGTCAAAGTGAGCAAAGCCGGGCGGGTACTTCAGGTCGCCCCACAGCGCGTAACCATGCGCCGCCCAGGCCAGCGGACTGGCCAGCACCGCCCATGCCAGGCCGAGTGCCAGGCCCCAATGCGTCACCGGCGGAAACTGAAGCAGACGGCGGTGGCGGGATGGGAGGGCGCGCATGCGACAATTCTGCAGGATTTTTTCTGGAGATTGACTCATGGGTTTTCTGGCTGGCAAGAAGTTGCTGATCACGGGCGTGCTGTCCAACCGTTCCATTGCCTACGGCATTGCCAAGGCCTGCCACCAGCAGGGTGCGGAACTGGCCTTCAGCTACGTGGGCGAGCGCTTCAAAGACCGCATCACCGAATTCGCCGCCGACTTCGGCTCCAGCCTGGTGTTCGACTGCGATGTCAGCGATGACGCGCAGATCGAGAAATTGTTCCGCGACCTGTCGGTCCACTGGCCCAAGTTCGACGGTTTTGTGCACAGCATCGGCTTTGCGCCGCGCGAGGCCATCGCCGGCAACTTCCTCGACGGCCTGAGCCGCGAAAGCTTCAAGATCGCCCACGACATCAGCGCGTACAGCTTCCCGGCCATGGCCAAGGCGGCGTTGCCCATGCTGAATGACAAGGCCGCCCTGCTCACCCTGACCTACCTGGGCAGCCTGCGCACCGTGCCCAACTACAACACCATGGGGCTGGCCAAAGCCAGCCTGGAAGCCTCGGTGCGCTACCTCGCCGAAGCCGTGGGCAAACTGGACGATGGCCGCAGCGTGCGCGTCAACGGCATCAGCGCCGGCCCCATCAAAACGCTGGCGGCCAGCGGGATCAAGGACTTCGGCAAGTTGCTGGGCATGGTGGCCGACGCCGCCCCCCTGCGCCGCAACGTCACCATCGAAGATGTGGGCAACGTGGCGGCCTTCCTGCTGAGCGACCTGGCCGGCGGGGTCACCGCCGAAATCACGTACGTGGACGGCGGCTTCAGCCAGACCGCCGGCATCAGCCGCGACAGCGAGCAGCTCGGCTGAGCCCCCGGCGCCCCGCAAGGGTGCGGCCAAACAAAAAGGCAGCTCACCGAGCTGCCTTTTTGCTTTCTGGACAGAAGGATCACTTCTTCTGCGGCGGCAAGTCCGTGCAGGAACCGTGCGCCACCTCTGCCGCCATGCCGATGCTTTCGCCCAGCGTGGGGTGCGGGTGGATGGTCTTGCCGATGTCCACCGCGTCGGCGCCCATCTCGATGGCCAGCGCGATCTCGCCGATCATGTCGCCCGCGTGGGTGCCCACGATGCCGCCACCCAGGATCTTGCCGTGACCATGGGCCTCAGGCGAGTCGTCGAACAGCAGCTTGGTGTAACCCTCGTCGCGGCCGTTGGCAATGGCGCGGCCCGAAGCCGTCCACGGGAACAGGCCCTTCTTGACCTTGATGCCCTGCGCCTTGGCCTGGTCCTCGGTCAGGCCCACCCAGGCCACCTCGGGGTCGGTGTAGGCCACGCTCGGGATCACCCGCGCGTTGAACGCGGCAGCCGCCAGTTCGGCGTTGCCTTGCAGTTCACCGGCAATCACCTCGGCCGCCACGTGCGCCTCGTGCACCGCCTTGTGCGCCAGCATGGGCTGGCCCACCACGTCGCCAATGGCGAAGATGTGCGGCACGTTGGTGCGCATCTGGATATCGACGTTGATGAAGCCCCGATCCGTCACGGCCACACCGGCCTTGTCGGCGGCAATCTTCTTGCCGTTGGGCGTGCGGCCCACGGCCTGCAGCACCAGGTCGTAGGTGCCTTCGCTCTTGGTGCCGTCCAGCCCCTCGAACTGCACCTTGATGCCTTCGGGCGTGGCCTGCGCCCCCACGGTCTTTGTCTTCAACATGATGTTGTCGAAGCGGTGTGCGTTCATCTTCTGCCACACCTTCACCAGGTCGCGGTCGGCGCCCTGCATCAGGCCGTCGAGCATTTCCACCACGTCCAGGCGCGCGCCCAGCGTGGAATACACCGTGCCCATCTCCAGGCCAATGATGCCGCCGCCGATGATGAGCATCTTCTTGGGCACTTCCTTGAGCGCCAGGGCACCCGTGCTGTCCACCACGCGCGGATCGTCGGGCATGAAGGGCAGGCGCACGGCCTGCGAACCGGCCGCGATGATGCACTTCTTGAACGCCACCACCTTCTTGGTGCCGGTCTTGTCCTGGCCGGTGCCCGTGGTCTCTTCCACCTCCACGTGGTTGGGGCCCACGAAGGCGCCGTAACCGCGCACGATGGTGACCTTGCGCATCTTGGCCATGGCCGCCAGGCCGCCTGTGAGCTTGCCGATGACCTTTTCCTTGTGGCCGCGCAGCTTGTCCACGTTCACGGTGGGCGCGCCAAAGTCCACGCCCAGGTCGGCCATGTGGCTCACTTCGTCCATGACGGCCGCCACGTGCAGCAGCGCTTTGGACGGGATGCAACCCACGTTCAGGCAGACGCCACCCAGCGTGGCGTAGCGCTCGACGACCACCACCTTCAGGCCCAGGTCGGCCGCGCGGAAGGCGGCGGAATAGCCGCCAGGGCCAGCGCCCAGCACCAGCACGTCGCATTCCACGTCGGCACTGCCGCCGAAGCTGGCGGCCACGGGGGCCACCACCGGCGCTGCTGCTGAAGCAGCTGGGGCGGCGGGCGCAGGCGCGGCAGCCGGTGCCGGAGAGGCAGCATCACCCGCCACTTCCAGCGACAGCACCACCACGCCCTCGTTCACCTTGTCACCCAGCTTGACCTTGAGTTCCTTCACCACGCCCGCGTGGCTGGAGGGAATCTCCATCGAAGCCTTGTCCGACTCCACCGTGATGAGCGACTGCTCGGCCTTGACCGTGTCGCCCGGCTTGACCAGCAGCTCGATGACCGCCACGTCCTTGAAGTCGCCAATGTCGGGAACCTTGATGTCCATCAGTGCCATGTTCAGGTTCCTTTACAGCAACACGCGGCGGAAGTCCGCCAGGATCTGGCCCAGGTAGGCGTTGAAGCGCGC
>JAUWAE010000299.1 GCA_030602185.1 Comamonadaceae bacterium | reverse complement strand
CCTGCACCGGCCCCCGTGGCCGCGCCAGCCAAAGCCCCTGTGGCGCCACCCAAGCCGCCCGCCGAAGCGCCCAAGCCTGCGGCCCCGGCAGCACCCAGCGCCGACGGCGGCCGTGCCCAAGCCCTGCTGGACGGCAAGTCCGCCGAGCCCGCCGCCCCGCGGCTGGTGGTGCAGGTGGGGGCGTTTGCCGAACAGGCCCGTGCTCAGGAAGTGCGCACCCGGCTGGAGCGCGCCGGCCTCAAGACCTACACCCACGTGGCCGAAACGCCCGAGGGCAAGCGCATCCGTGTGCGACTGGGGCCGTTTGCTTCGCGCGCCGACGCGGAGCAGGCGGCTGCGAAGGTGAAGGCGCTGGGCCTGCCCGCGGCCATACTCACGCTGTGAGCGATGGCGCCTGTCGACATCGTCCTGTTGCTCGTGGTCGCGGCATCGGTGGTGCTGGGGCTGTGGCGCGGGCTGGTGTTCGAGGTGCTGTCGGTGCTCGGTTGGGTGCTGGCATTTTTTGTCGCGCAGTGGTATGCCGATACGGTCGCCGCGTGGCTGCCGCTGGGCGAAACGGCCGAGCCGCTGCGCTACGCCGTCGGCTTTGCCGTGGTGTTTGTGGCCACCGCCTTTGCGGCCGCTTTCGTGGCCTGGCTGGTCAAGCAGGGCATTGCGAAGGTTGGGCTGCGCCCGGTCGACCGCGTGCTGGGGGCGGTGTTCGGTGTGCTTCGGGGTCTGGTGATCTTGCTGGCGGTGGCGCTGGTGGTTCACATGACACCATTGAAAGAACAAGAGGCGTGGCAGGTATCGGTGGGGGCCGGCTGGCTGGCTGCCGGCCTGCACAGTGTCAAGGGCCTGATGCCCGTGTCCATTGCCCAGTATTTCCCTTGAATTCAGGACCGTTGAGATGTGTGGAATCGTTGGAGTCGTCAGTCAAGCGCCGGTCAATCAGCTGATCTATGACGCGCTGCTGCTGTTGCAGCACCGTGGTCAGGATGCGGCCGGCATCGTCACGCAACTGGAACGCAAGTTCTTCATGCACAAGGCCAAGGGCATGGTGCGCGACGTGTTCCGCACCCGCAACATGCGCGCCCTGCCGGGCAACAGCGGCATCGGCCAGGTGCGTTACCCCACGGCCGGCAACGCCTTCAGCGAGGAAGAGGCCCAGCCCTTCTACGTGAACGCGCCGTTCGGCATCGTCATGGCGCACAACGGCAACCTCACCAACGCCCACGCGCTCAAGCAGGAGATGGTGCAGTTGGACCACCGGCACATCAACACCGAAAGCGACTCCGAGGTGTTGCTGAACGTGCTGGCGCATGAACTGGGCCGGGCCAGCTCCAACGGGGCGCTGAGCACCGAAGCGGTGTTTGCCGCCGTGCGCGCGGTGCACCGCCGCCTCAAGGGCTCGTACGCCGTCGTGGCGCTGATCGCAGGGCATGGCCTGCTGGCTTTCCGCGATCCGTATGGCATCCGCCCGCTGTGCATCGGCCAGGGCAAGGACGGCACGGTCATGGTGGCCAGCGAATCGGTGGCGCTGGAAGGCACCGGCCACGACTTCCTGCGCGACATCGCGCCGGGCGAGGCCGCCTTCGTGCCGCTCGACGGCGGCATCGAGTTCCAGCAGTGCGCCGAGCGCCCGCAGCTCTACCCCTGCGTGTTCGAGTTCGTCTACCTGGCCCGCCCGGATTCCACCATCGACGGCATTTCGGTCTATCAGGCCCGTCTGAACATGGGCGAAACGCTGGCCACGCGTGTCGTGTCCACCGTGCCGCCCGACCAGATCGACGTGGTCATCCCGATCCCCGAGTCCAGCCGGCCTAGCGCGACGCAGCTGGCGCACCTGCTGGGCAAGCCCTACCGCGAAGGTTTCGTGAAGAACCGCTACGTGGGTCGCACCTTCATCATGCCGGGGCAGGCGGTGCGCAAGAAGTCGGTGCGCCAGAAGCTCAACGTGATTGCCAGCGAGTTCAAGGACCGCAATGTGCTGCTGGTGGACGATTCCATCGTGCGTGGCACCACCAGCCGCGAGATCGTGCAAATGGCGCGCGAAGCCGGTGCCCGCAAGGTGTACATGGCCAGCGCCGCGCCGCCGG
>JAUWAE010000003.1 GCA_030602185.1 Comamonadaceae bacterium | reverse complement strand
TTTACGCCGGTGGTCTTCCCTGAACGCGGTCTCCACTGCATAGTCATGCAGGTCCTTGGGTTCGATGTTCAAGTACACGCCTTTTTCGGAACGGTCCTGCCGAGCGCTGAAGCTCTCCGCTAGGTTGTTGTTTTCGCCGTTCGGCCCGCGAAGCGTCTCGCTGTGATTGACCTGCAGGTGAAGCTGAAACCGCTTGCCCAACTTTGAGAACGCAGTCCCTGTGTCCGTGGCCAGCACCGACTCCGGCACGGCGATGTAGTTGTTGGCCAAGGCCTCCACAACGTCGGGCGTCTCAGCCAGCCCAATGCCCACCCTGGTCAACACCGCGCCTTGCCCCTTCGCCGCGGTGCGCCGGCGTATCGTCACGACCACGCGGCGATTGGCCTCGTGCACAGCCCCCGTATTGGGGTCCACGCGGCCGCCTGCGGCCAACAATGCCGCCTTTTCCTCTCGGCGCTTTCGCTGCCTGGCGGACGTTGTGAGCAAGGCCTGCTCTTCAAGGCTCTGCACCGACTCAGGCGACTGGTAGTTCAGAGGCTTACCGCGCTTTGTGCCTGCCCTTCGGCCAGAAGCATGGGCCCCGTCCATCTCCACCACACCGCTGATGAGCCCAGTGTTGAACCCCCGCATCAGCCCCTCGCGCATTTTGCTCACAAGGGTAAATGCGCTGTTGTAGCTCTTGAGATTGAGCATGCGCCGTAGCTCAAGCGCAGGCTGCCCTGCCGCCCCGCAAACCCACAGATGGATAGCCGCCAACAGCTTGCGATAGGGCAACTTGCGACCAGAAAAGACCGTCTGTGACGTCACGCTGAACTTGCTGCCGCAATGCTTGCACTTCCAGCGCAAGTCTTGCTCGTAAAAATAGTGCTTCGTGCAGGTGCCGCAATGTGGGCAGGGCATGACCTCAAAGCTGCCCCAGCGGATAACCGCCAGGTGCTTGACGCACTTCTTCTCGGACCAGGTGGCGTACTCTTCCACAGACCGGTCGACGGCCTTGGGCGACATGTGAAAGCGCGTCGCGTCAGAGCTGGCTCGCCGAACTCGGGGCTTCTGGGCGGCGGCCTCGCTCATACCGCGGTCCTCAGGAAACAAACATAGTCTGATTCGCGAACGCAAGGCCCTGTGACCAACTCGCATTCCAGCGGCTGAACCTCTTTGCCGAGCATCCAACGCGACAACCCCGTCCTGGCCGGTTCCTTGACCATCTCGAGGGGCACCAAGGTCTGGCCGTTCTCCTCGACGGTGAGCTTGGTGTAAATCTCAGGACGTGCCGGCAGCCGAAAAATCTCGTGGCATGTCCAAGCGTAGGCCCTTGCCAACAAATCCCATGGTGACAATGCGTCTGGGGTGTGGACAAACTCGCTGCTGTGCTGCTCGCCCAGGATGTCGTCCTCAAAGCTGGCCACATAGTGGCACTTCTTGCGCAGCATGCGAATGCTGGCCATGCCGACTGTTGAGCGGCCGGTTTCAAAGCCATCGGGCCAATGCTCGACCATGGCCGTGAGGTGCTCCGTGTACGCGCCACGGCGGGCGAGCCCGACCGGAGGCAGCACTTCTTCTTGCCAGAGGGACAGGCAGACGGAGCGCGCCACCAGGTCCCAGATAGAGGCTGACCAGCGGGGATAGCCCTTCAACTTCGCTGGCGGGAACTCGCCGATGCCCGCCTGCTGGAGGATGACCTTGTAATCAGCGTAAGCGTCGAGCTTGTCGTAGCCAATGTCCAGGCGCCCAAGCCTGTTGAAGGCGCTCACACCGCCTGGCGCGCAGCTGTGCAAGAACACCTTCAGCATGCCAACACCTTGACGTCCCAAGTCTGACCATGCTGAACCCCGTTCACCGTCTCAAAGCCTCGAATGCGCAAGCGCTCTCCCTCCACGCGCAAAACAACGGCGTCGTGCAGGCGAGGCAAGACCTCGTCCTTGTCGTTTGACAACAAGTTGGCTGCAACCAAGATGCGGCCAAACTCAGTACTGCGGACCTCCGCCAGTGCGAGCTCGCCGGTAAACCGCTTCTGAGACCTCAAGGCTGCAGGCGGCACTGGACGCCCTTTGTCGTTGAGGAGTTTGATTTCGACTTTCATGATTGGCCTGTGTGAACTGCTGATGGGCGGTTTAGCCACCATCAAAGGTGGCCCACACTAAACACGCTTTAGACCTCATCTGTCTGCTCCTGGGATGGAGAAGACCTCCGGATTGACCGCGCACAGAGGCTTGGCTTCTGGCGGTAGCCCCTCATCGGGATAGTCCAGTCGCAGGTGTTTTTCTAGGTAGAACAGCAAGGCCTTACGCACAGTCAGCACCAGGACGCGCTCGACCATGGCGTAGTCCTCCTCGATGGCTGCCCGCTGATGGGGCTTCAAGCGGGGGTTGGCCTGCAACACGACATCGACCTGCTCATGCCAGAGCCGGTCTTGCTCGGGGTCGAACCCAGGCTCGCTACCTTCACGGACATCGGTGAACCTGGAGAGGACGAAGTCCTTGAATTTCTGGTCGCGATGACAAAAGGCCCTGACATGCCAACGTGTGCCATCGAAGGCAAAGGCATGCGGCGACACCAGTCGCCAGCTTTGCTCCGCCCCTTCTGGGCTGAGGGAGCGGTATGCAATCTCAAGAGAGCGCCTTTTGCGGACAGCCGCCACGGCCTTTTTGACGACTTCCGTGTTGAGCCTTCTTGCCGGCAAGGGCATGGTCTCGGCTGCGGGCACCTGACTCATCCAGCTGTCGGTAAGGTTGAGACGCTCGCCGGCCCAGTCACGCAGGTAGGTCAGGTAGCGCTCGGCGCTGATGTCGCAGTACTTTGCCTTGAACTCGGCTGTGGCAACGTATTTTTTCTCGCTGCTGTCGTAAACCATGTTGCCGGGTGCCAGGTCCTGGTACAAGGTCAGGTCCCCGGAAGCCTGGGGTGTTGAGATGCCAAAAGCCTCGGTCAGGTCGCCTCGGCGGACACCGCCCTCCCAGTGGATTCGGAACTCGATGAACTCGAGTCTTCGCTCTGTGCCCCAGCGGATTTTGTCTGATTGCTTCATGATGAGTAGTCTTACTTTATGGGTATTGTAAGACTACCCGTATAAAAAGTCAACTCTTCATGAGCTCGAGCTTGACTGAGTTACCCAGCAGGACTTCAGACCGTCGCACAGTAGGTGAGCAAAGGGGATTGGAAATCGAAGGCTCCAGCCCTCAGCTTGCGTAGGCTCATGGTTTACGTACTATCTATTTAATTGAAATATGGTGAGTATATAGCTGTGGAGGATGCCCTTCCAATTGCACGTCAAATTTCAACCCACTTCGCTTAATTTCGCTATCGGCACTGTGAATTCTCATAGAAATCTGCCAACCCTCATCCATGCGAATGTAAAGTGTATTTCCGGACAAGTGAAATTTGCCCAGACTTTTAGGAAGAGGGGAAACACTCACCCTCCTGGACCTAGCACCTGATGAGTCCCTCCCAAGAGTTCCCGATAAATTAAACGCCTGCACAATTACTTTCTTTTCAGCTGTGGAGTAAATAACTTTATAGAAATCATGATTTCCAATGCAATACCGTAGTAACCTCTCAGCTACAGGATGGCCCTGCTCTTGTACATGCCACAACTCAGCACACAAAGCTCTCAAAGTAGGTGCGTATACATTTTTAAATGTGTCAGAGCGGTCAGACCACTTTTCGCCAGCATGGCGATTTAGCCAATAATACACAGGTTCCATGTCTTTGAACCACGCCTCTGAACTGCGAAAACCAAGCCACGCATCCACTATCCCCTTTTTAGCAGGCACACGAGGATGCTTGAGTGCAGCGTGATTGTGCTTTGCCGAGATGCCCACCTCCCAATCATGACCTTCAATTATTACAAGGTCGCGAACATCCCCCGCTTGACCGGATGCATCTGGCATAATACTTACATAAATAGGCAAATCATCACTTCTTAATGTTGAAAGACGTCTCTCCAAGTCTTCGCAAATATGCGCCACTGCCTCTACAGCCGCTTTCCCCATTGCAATTTTTTTGACATCCGAAAGGGACTCAAAGTGCCTGCTTGCGTCCTGTTGAGCTAAAGACTCCACAATTACCACTTTTCGGAATTTCCCAACAACCCTCTCCAAAGAGATAGCTATCGCCCATTCGAAAGCTTTTCCATTTTGGACCTGAGACATTTTCAGCATCCTCCACGCAAGCTAGCTGCAATCCTAGAGCCAATCCAACGCATGACTGGGACAGCCATAGAATTACCGATAGCGTGATACCTATGGCTGTCAGGAGCTCCCTCAGCTCCTCTCCACGGAATATCTGTCCACCCGTCTGGAAAACCTTGGAGGCGTTCATGCTCAACAGGCGTCAACCTCCTCACCGGAACATCGTTTGCTGTTGCAATTGCAGGTCTATCTGTGCAATTTAAGGTAAACGCAACACCAGTTTCGCTGTAGCCTTTTCCGCCTGGACCATTACTCGGGGTTCTTCCTATTACATTCCCTTGGATAACGATTACTTTTTCATGGTCATTAGAGCAGCCTTGAGCATCGGAGGCCAAGGCTTGTCCCGAACTGTTTCTCGGCGCAGCATCAAGTCGACTTCCTTCAAACTCAAAGAGTATTTGAGCGGGGGAGATTCCAAGAGAATTTCCGACAGCACAGACAAAGACTCTTTTGCGCCGTTGTGCCACGCCGAAATATTGGGCATCGAGGACCCTCCACGCGATTGCTCTCTTGGGTCCAAACACACAACCAGCGTCCGCCCATCCACCCCTTGGCGAGAGCAACGGGCAGTCTTCTCCGGCAAGCCCTCCCAGAAAGCAGCCGAAGGAATTGTCTTTTGTCGACAGAACTCCTGGTACGTTTTCCCATAAGACAACGGCTGGGGGCTTTTTTTCTTCATGGCGTTTTTCATCGATTGAATCTGCAAGTTTTACGAAAGCAAGGGAGAGGGAACCGCGCTCGTCTGCCAGCCCCGCACGGAGGCCTGCAACAGAAAACGCTTGACATGGAGTCCCGCCTACCAGCACATCTGGGGCGGAAGCGATATTTGTTTGAATTTTTTCTTTGATACCTTTTAGGTCTCCTAGGTTACTTATTCCAGGAAAATGGTGAGCCAATACAGAGCTTGTGAATTTATCAATCTCTGAAAACCAGGCGGGAGAGAAATTAAGTTGCTCCCAAGCTACGCTAGCTGCCTCAATGCCTGAACATACTGACCCGAAGGATATGGGGGATAGTTTTTTCATATACGGTTTGTCGTGATGCCATGTGGCGACAAACCGTCTAGAGATATTTTTTAGCCTTGCAACTAGCGGGCTACGCGCAGCTAACGTATTCGATGAATACTATTAAAATCAACGATGTATATAAGGCCAAGGTATAGCCTTGCAGTTAGCAATTGGCGCATGCCTATAGCTTAATCTGTGGTGATTATTTATTTTTCTATTAACTGCCCGCAGGATTTATAAGAACTTCTGGCTTAGATGTGGGTGATATTTAGTGCCATCGGTGCACCTAGCACGACATATGAAGACTAATCTGACATCTCGGACACATAACGTGGTAGACATAGTGCGTACAAGTGGATGGTTTATTGTGATAACTTACAGGAGCTCTCTTCAAGGCGGCCACTGGTCATCCAAGGGGGCTCGGCTCTGCCTGGACTACCTGAGGAAGTTCAAAACAGATAGCCGTAACAAACGCTTGAGCGGTACACTCGTAGAGTTGGTATCACGCGTCAGAGGCTGTCAAGAAAGATGACACCGCTCTTTGCTACTCAGTCATCTGAGCGCTTGTCAGCGAGAACAACCATTTTTGGAGGTAATACATGAGTCGCCTTGCTTTTTTGTATGCAGTGCTTTTGGCTGGCTGTGCACAAACAACTTCCGTCCACCTTGCTTCCTCAAGCCCATCCGCCTTTGATGGTGCTGTTTACGGGGGAAGAGAGGTGATAATTAGCCCTACGCCTGCCGGCACTGATGAATTTCGAGTTTTCCATCAGGGTGCGACTGGATTTGTATCAGTGGCTGACGTCCGTAGTGAGGCAGAAAGACGTGCCAGCAATCATTGCGGCAGAATGGGAAAAACGCTGAAGCTCTTGAGAGAGACTTCTTCTCAGCCGCCACACATCCTGGGAAATTTCCCTCGAGTTGAACTTATTTTTGCGTGCGTCGAACAGCCAGCACCTGTCATTGCTTCGCCGCCTCGCACCGCACCCGTTAAACCGGCTACCAGTACAGGAACCGGTTTTGCAGTAGGCAATCCATATACCATTGCGACAGCGCATCATGTTATTCAAGGAGCTCAAAGCATCTCCTTATCCTGTGGCGATAAGGTGGAAACTCGAGCAACGATAGTCGGTGTTGACCAGCCTAATGACTTGGCCGTTCTCCGTATTGAGAACCCGTCGTCAAACTTTCTTGAATTAGCACCAGAGAGGTCACTGCGTGTTGGTCAAAAAGTTTTTACTCTCGGATTCCCTGTTCCTGACGTACTCGGCACCTCCGTCAAATACACCGAAGGTGTTGTCAGCTCCCTGAGTGGCCTGAGGGATGCAGCAAGCATTCTCCAAATCACTGTGCCGGTTCAGCCAGGAAACTCAGGCGGCCCCCTTATCGATGAGCAAGGTCGAGTAGTAGGGGTAGTTACTTCTGCTGCAGCTGTACGTAGCTTTTTAAACTTAACTGGAACTCTCCCTCAAAACATCAACTGGGCAGTTCGAAGTGAGTACCTTAGACTCTTATTGCCCAACTTGGAAGCCAATAATTCACGCTCTACACCTGGGAAGTCGATAACCGAACGTGCACAAGAGAGCGTCTGTCTGATTCGCGTTACGTCGGCATCTTAGTTTTCGTCGGCCGGCGATAATTTTCGATTGTTGCCACGACATCGTTTGGTTAATACAGCTGAAATTACATAATGCCAAACATCATTTACGTGCTGACCAACGAAGCCATGCCTGGGCTGGTCAAGATTGGACTAACGACCGACAGCGTGGAGTCCCGCATTTCCAGCCTGAGCTCAGGCTCCGCGGTCCCACTGCCGTTTGAGTGCCATTACGCGGCCGAGATACCCGAACACATGAGCCTGGAGAAGGTTGAAAAAACCCTGCACCAGCTGTTTTCCGAGCACCGCGTGAATCCGAAGAGGGAGTTCTTTCGGATAGAGCCGGAAAAGGCAGTTCTGGCCCTGAGCATCGGAAACTTCAAGGAGGCCACGCCTGGCAAGGCTGATATAGACCCCGCCGAAGCTCAAGCTCTGGAGAAAGCCAAAGAGCAGCGACGCTCCCGCATCAACCTGGCTGCCCTGGGCATCAACCCCGGTGATGTGCTGGTGCTGTCACGGGACGAATCTGTCACGGCCACGGTGATTCCCGGCGGCAAGGTCTCCTACAAGGGGGAGCCTTACAGCCTGTCAGGTGCGGCGCTGAAGGCACTCCAGGAGATGGGCTACAAGTCGACCTCGGTCAGCGGGTCGGACTATTGGATGTTCGAAGGCGAACTGCTGGACGAGCGCCGGATACGGCTGGAAAGCGCGCAGTTCGAGAGCCCCGCCTAAGCTCGGCGGGAGGGCGGGCAACGCGGTGTTGCCGCAGCGCATCAAGAAAAATGTAAAAGCTTGGACAGCAGCGAATTTTGCGGCAGGACAGCCGTAAGTGCTTGTCGCTACTCACAAAATCTGGCTTCTTGGGTCAGCTGCGTAGTAAAACCCGGCAAGCAAACGAAAAACCACCCCGCAGGGTGGTCGGTCAACCGGCGCGAAACCGCGTCAGATGTAGTGCAGCATGTAGCGGCGGCCGTGGTGGAAGTACACCGTCTCGCTGGCGCCAGGCGTCCACTCGGTGGTGGCGGGCGTGGACTGAACGGCATCGGCGGTGAAGGCGGTGTCGCCATCGGCACGGTCCCGGGCAATCCGCAGGTCGGACATCACGCGCTCATCGGCGCGGGCCAGGGCCAGGAAGCGGGCTTCGGCGCGGGCCTTGGCACGGCGCTGGGCCCAGGCGTCCAGTACGGTCATCAATTGCTGAGCCAGACGGCGGGCCGGATGGGCCAGCAGCAGGCTGCCGGCAAACACCACCGCCCACATCAGCACCCATGCCACCAGCAGGTGGCCATCGGCCCAGGTGCTGATGAGCTGGTCGGCCACCACCGTCAGTGCGGCCACCGAAGCGGCCAGCAGCAGCGCCACCAGGGCGCGCGGGGCCTTGCTGGCGGTCCGCTGGGCCGGGGCCTTGGTGGACGGTTGGGACAGGGACGGAACGGAATGAGAAGAAACGAGAGCAGTCATGTGAACCTCCAAGTGTTGCAGTGCAACATCAATGGGGCGTATGCTAGGGTAAACCCCGATGTTTGTGTACTTTATTTTTGTAATGTCATACATTCATTGTGAATATGAATGAGCTCAACTTCCGTACGCTCGACCTCAACCTGCTGCGCGTGTTTGACGAGGTGATGGCCGAGCGCAACCTCACGCGGGCGGCCCACAACCTGGCGACCACCCAGCCGGCGATCAGCAACGCGCTGCGCCGCTTGCGCGAGCTGGTGGGGGACGACCTGGTGCGCCGCTCCGGCTATGGGGTGGAGCCCACGCCGCTGGCGCTCACGCTGTGGCCCACGGTGCGCGACGCCCTGCGCCAGT
Source organism: Comamonadaceae bacterium (assembly GCA_030602185.1). Lineage (GTDB taxonomy): Bacteria > Pseudomonadota > Gammaproteobacteria > Burkholderiales > Burkholderiaceae_C > JAUWAE01. Next base: position 37,231 of record JAUWAE010000003.1, on the reverse strand, counting down.
TGCGCGATTCGCTGGCTCCCGGCGCCTTTGACCCCGCACAGGCCCAAAACCATTTCGTGCTGGCCATGGCCGATGCCACCGCGTCGAAGATCATGCCCGGTCTGGTCGACATCCTCGACCGCGAGGCCCCCGGCGTCACCCTGCGGGTGCTGCCGCTGACCACGCGCGACCCCCGCGCCATGCTCGACAACGGCGATGTGGACATCGCCATCGGTCATTTTCCGGGTGTACTGGCCGAGCTCGGGGCCAGCCACCTGCAGGAGAGCACGCCGCGCTACATGTCGCGCCGGCTGTACGACAGCGAGTACGTGGTGGTCATGCGCCGTGGTCATCCGCTGGCGGCCGGCCCGTTGACGCTGGACGCCTACTGCGAGGCGCGCCACCTGCTGGTGAGCTTCTCGGGCCGCCCGTTCGGGTTCGTGGACGAGGCGCTGGCGGCGGTGTCGCGGCACCGCCGGGTGGTGCTGACGGTCAACCAGTTTTTCACCGCCGGGCTGGTGGTGTCGTCGTCGGACCTGCTGACGGTGCTGCCGCGCCACTTCGTGGGCAGCACCGGCCGCCAGAGCGAACTGGTGCACCACCCCCTGCCGCTGGACGTGCCGGCCGTGCACGTGGACGTGCTGTGGCACCGCCAGTCGCACGGGCTGAGCGCGCAACGCTGGCTGCGCGACGCCCTGTGGCGGACCGTGCAAGGCGACCCGGAGGCCTTGCCCCAGTGAAGCTGCAGTTGCTGAGCGACCTCCACCTGGAGGCCAACCCCGATTTCTGCCCCATGCCCCACCCCGACGCCGACCTGCTGGTGCTGGCGGGGGACATCGGCTCCTACCAGCTGCGCGCCGATGGCAGCCGCATGGAGGAGCCCGACTGGGGTCTGCGCCGCTTTTCGCCGCGGCCCGAGTACGCCGGCTGGCCGGTGCCGGTGGTCTACGTGCCCGGCAACCACGAGTACGACGGTCTGGACTTTGACGAAGCCCACGCCGGCCTGCGCGAGGCCTGCGAGCGCCTTGGGCTGGTCTGGCTGGACCGCACGAGCTGGCTCTGGCAGGGTGTACGCTTCGTGGGGGCCACGCTGTGGAGCGATTACGACGCGCTGGCCGACCTGCCGCCGCGCCGCAAGCCCCAACCCGGCCACGCGCCCGACCCCGAAGCCCAGCGGCTCAAGCAGCGGCACAAGGCCTTTCGCGCCGCCGACTTCTACCTGCAGAAAATGCAGACCCAGCGCGAAGGCCGCCTGTTCGATGCCGAGGCCATGCGCGTGGAAGGGTTGCGCAGCCAGGCCTGGCTGCGCGACGCCCTGGCCCAGCCCTTCGACGGCCCGACGGTGGCGATCACCCATTTCGCGCCCAGCCTGCGCAGCGCCGACCCGCGCTACGGCCTGACGCCCGGCACCGCCGGTTTCTGCAACGCGCTCGACGACCTGTTCGAGCAGGCCGACCTCTGGTTGCACGGTCACCTGCATTGCCCGCACGACTACCGCGTGGGCCGCTGCCGGGTGGTGGCCAACCCCTTGGGCTACGCCGAGAAGGGCGAGCAGGGCGCTTTCCGGCCCGATGGCCTGGTCAGCGTGGGGTGAGCGGGTCCAGGCTGGTGGTGGCCGCCTCGCGCAGGGCCGCGCTCAGCCGGTCGAGCACGTCCGACGCGAGGTTCCAGCAGTGCCAGAACAGCGGCACGTGGTAGGTCAAGGCCGGGCGCACGTTCACCAGGCTGCCTTCGGCCAGCGCGGTCGCCACCAGCGGGCGGGGCACCACCGTCACGCCCCAGCTGGCGTGGGCCGCGCGCACCTGCCCCTCCGACGACGGCACATACAGCTGCTTGAGGGTGACCTGCGCCAGGGAAAACGCCCGGCAGACGAAATCGCGCTGCAAGTCGTCCTTGCGGTTGAAGGCGATGAACGGCACCTGGTGGAAGTTGTGGCGGGTCAGGCCGTCGGGCAGCGCCTCGGCCATGAACGCCGGGCTGGCCACTGCCACGTACGGCATGGCCCCCAGCGGCTCCAGGCGGCAGCCGCGCAGCGCCTGCCCCAGCGAGGTGACGCAGCCCATCACCTGCCCTTCGCGCAGCCACTCGTGGGTGAAGTCCTGGTCGTCGTGGATGATCTCGACCGGCAGGCCGCCGCGCACCAGGGCCGATACCGCCGGCAGCGCCCAGGTGGCGATGCTGTCGGCGTTGATGGCGACCGAGACCCGGTCTTCGTCGCGCTGGCCGCGCGCCGAATTCGGCGCTAGCTCGCGCAGGTCGTGCTCCAGGTCGGCGCGCAGCAGCCGCATCATCTTGGCGTGCTTGAGCATGAGCTGGCCCGCCGCCGTGGCCTTGAGCGGGCGGCTGCGCACGATCAGCACCGTGCCCACCTGGGCCTCGAGCGAGCGCAGCCGCTGCGACACCGCCGACTGCGTGATCGACAGGCGCTGCGCGGCGCGTTCGAAGCCGCCTTCCTCCACGATGGCGGCCAGGCATTCCAAGGCGTCGGGGTCGAAGGTGCTCATGGGGCGTGTGGCTGTTAAATAAGCTTTTCTGATATTAACGTTGTTTGTTTAATTTGTCTTTATTTTTGCGCGCCGCTTTCGCATACTGCCCCTCAGACAGACACATCGGCCCGGCGGGCCCAAGGAGCGCAGCATGCAAGTGGTGGTTTTGGGGGCAGGCATCATCGGCACCAGCACGGCCTGGCACCTGCTGGAGCGCGGGCATGACGTGACGCTGGTGGACCGCCAGCCCGACGCGGCGCTGGAAACCAGCTTCGCCAACGCGGCGCAAATTTCGGTGAGTTATTGCGAGCCCTGGGCCAACCGCGAGGCGCCATGGAAGGCGCTGAAGTGGATGTTCGACCGCGAGGCGCCGCTGCTGTTCCGCCCGCAGGCCGACTGGGTCCAATGGCGCTGGGGCCTGCAGTTCCTGGCCCAATGCCACGACGCCGCCTTCGAGCGCAACGTGGCCCAGCTGGTGGCGCTGGGCGCCTACAGCCACGAGACGCTCAAGGCCATGGTGGCGCAGACGGGCATCGAGTACCAGCGCTCGCAGCGTGGCATCGCGCACTACTACACCGACGCGGCATCGTTTGACGGTGCGGCCGCAGCGGCCGAACTGATGCGCCGCCACGGCGTGCGCCGCCGGGTGGTGGACCGCGCCGAGCTGCTGCGCATCGAGCCGGCGCTGGCCCCGTTTGCCGACCGGCTGGTGGGCGGCACCTACACCGAAACCGACGAGCATGGCGATGCGCGCGTGTTCACCCAGCGGCTGGCGGCCTTGTGCGGTCAGCGGGGTGCCCGCCTGCTGTTCGGCCACCACATCGAGCGGCTGGAAGTGGACGGCGGGGCCCTGCGGCGGGTGCAGCTGCGCGACGCCGCCACCGGCCTGCCCCGCACGCTGGAGGCCGACGCTTTCGTGGTGGCGTGTGGTTCCTACACCGCACCGTTGCTGCGCACGGTGGGCGTGCGCGTGCCCATCTACCCCGGCAAGGGCTACAGCGCCACGCTGCGCCTGCTGCGGCCCGACGCGGCGCCGCAGGTCAGCATGATCGACGACGGCCGCAAGATCGCCATTTCCCGGCTGGGCGACCGGTTGCGCGTGGCCGGCACCATCGAGCTGGGCGGTTTCGACCTGCGCCTGGACACCCCGGTGGCGCGCGCCCGCTGCGAGATGTTGGTGCGCCGCATCGAGCAGGTGTTCCCCGGCGTGGCAGACACCCGCTTGCCCGCCGACGGCGGCGACCCGCAGTTCTGGTGTGGTTTGCGGCCCGCCACGCCCACCAACATCCCGCTCATAGGCCGCACGCCCATCGAGCGCTTGTGGATCAACGCCGGACACGGTACGCTCGGCTGGACCCATGGCGCCGGCTCCGGTCGGGCCCTGGCCGAACTCATTGGCGGTGAGCGCCCGGCCCTGGCCATGCGCTTTGCCGGTGAACCGGCCGATGTGCTGCGGCAGCCGCCGGGGTCGAGGAGACCCCATGCCCCCAGTCACGCTTGACGAGCGCATCAGCGCCCTGGTCCAGCCCGCTGCCGACGCGGTGGCCGGCTTCATCTTCTACGCCGTGCCGGTGGCCGGCACCGAGTTCCCGCTCATCGTCGGCTGGCTCATCATCGCGGCGCTGGTGTGCACCTGGCAGTTCCGCTTCATCCAGTGGTGGGGCTTTCGGCACGCGCTGGCGGTGGTGCGTGGCCATTACTCGCACCCCGGCATGGCCGGCGAGGTGACGCCGTTCCAGGCGCTGACCGCCGCGGTGTCGGGCACGGTGGGGTTGGGCAACATCGCCGGCGTGGCGGTGGCGGTGGGCATTGGCGGGGCGGGCGCCACCTTCTGGATGGTGGTGGCCGGCCTGCTCGGCATGGCCACCAAGTTCGTGGAAGTGACGCTGGGCGTCAAGTACCGCGCCGTGCACCACACCGCCGGCACGGTCTCGGGCGGGCCCATGCGCTACCTCTCCAAAGGCCTGGCCGAACGTGGCCACCCCCGCCTGGGCAGGGCGTTGGCGGCATTCTTTGCCGTCTGCTGCGTGGGTGGTGCGCTGGGCGGTGGCAACATGTTCCAGGCCAACCAGAGCTTCCAGCAGGTGCTGACGGTGACCGGCGGCGAGGCCAGCGTGCTGGCCGGCCGGGGCTGGCTGTTCGGTGCGGGGCTGGCCGCCCTGGTGGGGCTGGTCATCATCGGTGGCATCCGCTCCATCGCCCGGGTCACCGCCCGGGTGGTGCCCTTCATGGCGGGGGTGTACCTGATCGCGGGCCTGGTGGTGCTGGTCCTGCACGTGGAGCAGCTGCCCTGGGCCCTGTGGCAGGTGGTGCTGGGGGCGTGGTCGCCCGAGGGCGTGGCCGGCGGCGTGGTGGGGGCGATGATCCAGGGGTTCAAACGCGCGGCGTTCTCCAACGAAGCCGGTGTCGGCTCGGCCGCCATCGCGCATTCGGCGGTGCAGACCGACCAGCCGGCCTCGCAGGGGTTTGCGGCGCTGCTCGAGCCCTTCATCGACACCGTGGTCATCTGCACCATGACGGCGCTGGTGATCGTCGTCACCGGACACGTCGATGCCGGTGGCGTAACCGCGCTGGCGGGGGAGGTGCGCGGGGTGGGGCTGACCTCGCAGGCATTCGGCAGTGCGGTGGCCTGGTTTCCCTACGTGCTGGCCCTGGCCGTGGTGCTGTTCGCCTATTCCACCATGGTCACCTGGTCGTACTATGGTCTGAAGGCGTGGACTTACTTGCTGGGCGATAATTTTGCCACCGAATTGGCATTCAAGATCATTTTTTTGATTTTTGTGGTGGTGGGTTCCAGCATGCAACTGGGGCCAGTGATCGATTTTTCCGATGCCATGATCTTTGCCATGGCCCTGGCGAATGTGGTGGGGCTGTACGTGCTGATGCCCGTGGTGCGGCAAGAACTGGCACGTTACTGGCACGCGGTGTGTGCCGGCGACATCGTGGCCGTGAAGCGCTGACGCCCAGGCCGTATGACTGAGTGAATTGCTACAGATTTTGCCGGTTGGCGCTAGGAGGTTTGTCCTGCATGCGCCAAAATACGAAAATTTGCCGTGCGGCCCTCACCAGGCTGCCGTGCTTCAACAACAAAGGCCAGAGAGTGGGAAAACGATTGCTTGTGGTCGATGACAGCCGTGTCTCCCGGATGATCATCAAGAGCAAAGTGGCGAGTCTGCGGCCCGATTGGGAGGTGTTCGAGGCCGCCACCGGCGATGAGGCTGTGGCAATTGCGCCACAGTTGCGGCCCGATTTCGTCACCATGGACGTGAACATGCCGGGCATCAGTGGTTTCGAGGCGACGGAACGCCTGATCAAGCTGTTGCCCCAGGCCCGCATTGCGCTGCTGACCGCCAACATTCAGGAAAGCAGCCGCGAACGCGCCTGCGCGATGGGCGTGAAGTTCGTGCAAAAACCCGTGACCGAGGCGGCGATCCAGCAGGCCGTGGACTACTTCCAGGCCGCCCCATGAACCTCAATGAACTGGAGCTGGACGCGCTGGCCGAGCTGTTCAACCTCGGCGTGGGGCAGGCCGCCGACGCGCTCAGCCAGCTGGCCGGCGAGTCGGTGCAGCTGAGCATCCCCGAAGTGCAGCTGCTGCCCAAGGCCGAGGTGGTGCGCCGGTTGGGCGAGGCGGGTGACCGCCGCGTCAGTGCGGTGCGCCAGGGTTTCCACGGCGAGATCGTGACCGACGCGCTGCTCATGTTCCCCGCCGAGCAGAGCCTGCAGCTGGTGCAGATCATGGTGGGTGACGCCGTGCCATTGGACCAGCTGGGTGAAATGGAGCAGGAGGCGTTGGCCGAAATCGGCAACATCCTGCTCAATTCGGTGGTGGCCAGCGTGGGCAATGCGCTGGGCATCGACTTCGACGGCTCACTGCCCGAGGTGGAGCTCGGCGTGCTGTCCGATGTGCTGCTGGCCAACGAGTCCGTGACCGAGCCCCTGCTGAGCCTGCAGGTGCGTTTCGAGATCGCTTCGCGCAGCATCGTCGGGCACCTGGCCTTCCTGCTCGACATCCAGTCCAGCGGCCGGCTCGAAGAAAAAGTGGCCGCCTTCATCCGCAGCCTCGACGCCAACGTCTCATGACACTTCCCCTGGACGAACAGGGCCGTCTGTCGCTGGGCCCCTTGGGCGATTGGGTGTTGGGCAACATCCAGTCCGGTCTGCTGGTGCTGGACGCCCAGCTGCGCATCGTGTTTGCCAATCCCTGGTTGTTGCGGCGCGCCCGCCGCAGCGCCGACGAGGTGCTGGACCGCCCGCTGACCGAGGCGTTTCCCTGCCAGGCGGGTAGCCATTTCGAGCGCGCCCTGCAGCAGGCGCTGCGCACGGGCTTCCCGGCCGTGCTGTCGGAAACCCTGCACCTGTCGCCCCTGCCGCTGTTTGCGCTCGGCTCGGCCCCGAGCGGGCAGGTGCGGCTGCACCAGTCGATCCAGATCGTCCCCATGGGCCATGCCATGGCGCGCGAGGCCGGTCAGCGCTACCTGCTCGTGCAGGTGACCGACGTGTCGCCAGCGGTCGCACGCGAGCGCGTGCTGCGGGAGCAGGCCCAGCGGATGCATGCGATGGCCCACGTCGATGCCCTGACCGACATCGGCAACCGGCGCCATTTCGACGCCACGCTGGAACGCGAATGGCACCATGCCATGCGCCAGAACCAGCCGTTGAGCCTGGTGCTGTTCGATATCGACCATTTCAAGCAGTACAACGACAGCTACGGTCACCAGCGCGGGGACGCCTGCCTCAAGCGGGTGGCGACCGTGATCGAGGCGGTGGCGCAGCGCCCCCGCGACGTGGTGTGCCGCTATGGCGGCGAGGAAATCGCCATGTTGTTGCCCGACACCCCGCTGGCCGGGGCGCTCAAGCTGGCCCAGCAGGTGGTGGACGCGGTGCGGGGCGCTGCCATGCCCCACGTGGTCAGCCCGGGCGGGGTCGTCACGCTCAGCGCCGGGGTGGCGTCCGAGCGACCCTTGCCCGGCATGGTGGCCGACACCCTCTTGCTGCTGGCCGACCGCGCCCTCTACCAGGCCAAGCGCCTGGGCCGTGACCGCGTGGAAGTCCTGGCGGCCGCCAGCACGGGTGGCCGCGAGCCGGCACAATCCTAGGGATGCAAGTTCCCACGCCACAGAGCTTCCGTGCCGCGCTGGGCCGTTTCGCCACCGGGGTGACGATCGTCACCGCCCGGGCCGACGACGGCTCGCTGGTCGGGCTCACCGCCAACTCCTTCAATTCCGTCTCGCTCGCGCCGCCGCTGGTGTTGTGGAGCCTGTCGCGGCAGTCGCAGTCGCTGCCGGTGTTCCACGCCGGTACGCATTACGCCATCAATGTGCTGGGTGCGCCGCAGCGCGACCTGGCGCTGCGGTTCGCTTCCCGCGGGGTGGACCGCTGGGCCGATGTGGCCTACACCGAAGGCGCCAGCGGTGCGCCCCTCCTCGACGGCGCGGTGGCGGTGTTCGAATGCTTCAACCGCAGCCGCTACGAAGAGGGCGACCACATCATCTTCGTGGGGGAGGTGGAGCGCTGCACCCACCGCACCGACATCCCGCCGCTGCTCTACCACGGCGGCCAGTTCTACACCGAGCATCCGCTGTGAATCAGGTCCCCGTGCAGCGCAAGCCCCACCTCGACCGGCTGGCCGTGGGCCTGCTGCTGGCGTGCTGTGCCTTCTGGGGTTTCCAGCAGATCCTCATCAAGACCACGGTGGGCGAGGTGCCGCCGCTGTGGCAGGCCAGCCTGCGCTTTGCCGGCGCCACCGCCTTGCTGTGGGTGTGGTGTGCGTGGCGCGGCGTCCCGCTGTTCGCGCGCGACGGCACCCTGGCCGCGGGGGTGCTGGCCGGCTTGCTGTTCGCCGGGGAGTTCGCCGGCATCTACATCGGGTTGCAGTACACCACCGCTTCGCGGCTGACGGTGTTCCTCTACACCTCGCCGTTTGTGGTGGCGCTGCTGTTGCCGCGGTTCGTGCCCAGCGAACGGCTGCGGGCGGTGCAGTGGGTGGGCCTGCTGCTGGCCTTCGTCTCGGTGGCGGTGGCATTCAGCGAGGGCTTTGCCCACTCTACCCGCACCCAGCTCATGGGCGACGCGATCGCGCTGGCCGCGGGCGTGATGTGGGGCCTGACGACGCTGGTCATCCGCACCAGCCGGCTGGGCCAGGCCAGTGCCGAGAAAACCCTGTTCTACCAGGTGGCGGTGACGGCGGCGGTGGCGCCGCTGCTGTCGCTGGCGCTGGGCGAGCCGTGGCGCCTCGATTATTCCGGCCAGGCCTGGGTCTCGATCTTCCTGCAGACGGCGGTAGGGGCCTTCGCCAGCTACCTGACCTGGATGTGGCTGCTGCGCCACTACCCGGCCACGCAGATGTCCACCTTCGTCTTCCTCACGCCGGTGTTCGCGCTGCTGTTCGGCGTGGGCTTGCTGGGCGAGCCGCTCACGCTGCAGCTGGTGCTGGCTCTGCTGGGCGTGGCGGTGGGCATCGTGCTGGTCAGCCGCAAGCGCTGACCCGCCGCTCGGCGGGGCGCGTCAGGTCTTGCGCGCCAGGCCCAGGCGTTCGATGGTGGCCTTCTCGGCCGCGAAGGTGCGCTGGGCGTAGGCGGTGTAGTCGGCGGTGTTCATGTAGATGGTGGGCATGTAGAACTTGTCCAGGGTCTCGAGCACCTTGGGGTCGTCCAGCGTCTGTTTGAAGGCGTCGTGCAGCACCTGCACCACCGCCGGTGCCATGCCCGCCGGCCCGCCGATGCCGAAGGGCGATTCGACGATGGTGTCCCAGCCGCTTTCCTTGAGCGTGGGCACGTTGGGGAAGGCCTTGTTGCGCTGGCTGCCCAGGGTGGCGAGCAGGCGCAACTTGCCGCTTTGCACGTGCGGCGCGAACTCCGTCGTGCCGCTCATGACGCGGATGTGCCCGCCCAGGATGGCGTTCATGATCTCGGCCGAGCCCTTGAACGGAATGTGGTTGAGCTGGATGCCGGCCTTGGCAGCGAATTCCTCGATGGCGAGGTGCGGCGTGGTGCCGGTACCGGTGTGGCCGTACTCGACCTTGCCCGGGTTGGCTTTCGCGTAGGCCACGAACTCCTGGATGGTCTTGAACGGCGCGTCGGCGGTGCAGGCGATGCCGAAGGTGTAGCCGGTCAGGCAGACGATGTGGGTGAGGTCCTTGACCGGGTCGAAGGGCATGGGCTGCATGTGCGGCAGCCGGTACACGCCCAGTGGCAACTGGGTGACGGTGTGTCCATCGGGTGCGGCACTTTTCATGGCGCTGGCGCCCAGGGTGCCGCCGACGCCGGGGCGGTTTTCCACCATCACCGGCACGCCCAGCACGCGCGAGGCGCTGTCGGCAAAGGCGCGCATCACCGCGTCGCTGCTGCCGCCGGCCGGCCAGGGGGTGATGAGGGTGAGGGGCCGTGACGGGAATTTGCCCTGGGCGTGGGCGGTGCCCGCCAGCCACGCGGGGGTGGCCAGGGTGGCGCCGGCGGCGGCCCCCAGTTGCAGGGCTTGGCGGCGGTTGAGGCGGTTCGGGCGGTGCGTCATGGGCTGTCTCCTGGTGTTGTAGGCCGCTGAGCGGCGACAGCAGACACCGTAACGCGCCACGGCCCCGGCCGGATGCGGGAAACCCCGCGCCCAGCGGCCGCCCGCGTCACTTCGGTGACGCGGCGGCCCGACGCTCAGGCGCGCGCCGCCTCCTGCGCGCGGTGTTGCTGTGCAAACGCCACGTACCAGCCCAGGCAGCCCGGGTTGGCCATGGCATCCTTGTTCACCACTTTCTCCAGCGGCTGGCCCAGCAGCAGCTTCTTGATCGGCAGTTCCTGCTTCTTGCCGCTGAGGGTGCGGGGCACCTCGGCCACCGGCACGATCTCGTCGGGCACGAAGCGCGGCGACAGCGCGGTGCGGATTGCGCCGGCGATGCGCTCGCGCAGGGCGTCGCTCCAGTCCACCCCCGGGCGCAACACCACGAACAGCGGCATGTAGCTCTCGCGGCCCAGGTACTCCAGGTCCACCACCAGGCTGTCGAGCACCTCGGGCAGGGCCTCCACCGCGGCGTAGATTTCGCTGGTGCCCATGCGCAGGCCGTGGCGGTTGATGGTGGCGTCCGAGCGGCCGTAGATCACGCAGCCGCCGTCGGCCCCCACCTTGAGCCAGTCGCCGTGGCGCCAGACGCCGGGGTACATGTCGAAGTAGCTCGAGAGGTAGCGTTTGTGGCCTTCGTCGTTCCAGAAGTACAGCGGCATGGACGGGATGGGCTGGGTGCAGACCAGCTCGCCCACCTCGCCGATGAGGGGGCGACCGTCTTCGCTCCAGGCCTCGACCGCGCAGCCGAGCTGGCGGCACTGCATCTGGCCGGGTACCTGGGGCAGTTCGCGGTGGCCGCCGATGAAGGCGCCGCAGAAATCGGTGCCGCCGGAGATGTTGCACCACCAGATCTCAGGGGTGCCCAGGGCGGCGAACTGGGCCGTGCCCCAGCGCTGCACGTCCTCGGCCAGCGGCGAGCCGGTGGTGCCCAGCGCGCGGATGCGCGTGAGGTCGAAGCCCTGCGCCTGCAGGCCGGGCAGGTCCACCCCGGCCTTCATGCAGTTGGCGTAGTAGGCCGCGCCGGCGCCGAAGAAGGTGACACGGTGCCGGGCCGCGAAGCGCCACAGCACGTGCCAGTCGGGCTGGTCCTTGCTGCCGCCGGGGTTGCCGTCGTAAATGACGATGGTGGTGCCGCCGGCCAGGCCGGCCACCTGGGCGTTCCACATTACCCAGCCGGTGGAGCTGTACCAGTGGAAGCGCTCGCCAAAGCTGTTGGGCGCGTAGCTGGGGCCGATGTCGTTGTGCAGGATCTTGGCGGCCAGCATGGTCATGAGGATGCCGCCGTGCCCGTGCACGATGGGCTTGGGCAGGCCGGTGGTGCCGCTGGAATACACCACCCACAGCGGGTGCTCGAACGGCAGCCACTCGGGCTCGAAGGCGGCGGTGGCGGCGTTGTCGCGGGCGGTGAGCGACTCGAAATCGGCGGCGCCGGCCACGCGTTCGGCGGCGTAGGGCGTGCGCAGCACCACCAGCTGCTGCACCGTGGGCAGGCCCGCGCGCAGCTCGCCCACGGTGGCGGAGCGGTCCAGCGGCTTGCCGCCGTAGTGCACGCCGTCGGCCGCGATCAGCACCTTGGGTTCGATCTGCTGGAAGCGGTCGAGCACCGCGGCGGTGCCCATGTCGGGCGCGCACACGCTCCAGATGGCACCGATGCTGGCGCAGGCCAGGAAGGCCACCGCGGTTTCGGGCACGTTGGGCAGGTAGGCGGCCACCCGGTCGCCGCGCTGTACCCCCATCTCTTTGAGCGCCAGGGCCAGCGAGGCGATCTGGCGCCGCAGTTCGGGCCAGCTGAGCACGCGCACGCGGCCGCGCTCGTCTTCGCTGACGATGGCGGGCTGCCCGGCGGCATGCGCCGGCGCGGCGTGGCGCAGCACCTGTTGCGCGTAGTTCACCTGGGCACCGGGGAACCAGTGCACGTGCGGCATTGGGCCCCCTTCCAGCACCGCGGTGTGTGGTGTGGGCGACTGCATCTGGAAATAGTCCCAGATGCTCTGCCAGAAGCCGGGGAGGTCGGTGGTGGACCAGAGCCACAGCGCGTCGTAGTCGCCAAAGGCGAGGCCGCGCTGGTCGCGCAGCCAGTCCTGGTACAGGCGGATCTGCGGCACGTAGGGCGCGGCGGCGTGGGTGGGGTGTGCGGGCGATGTGGTTGTGGTCATGCGTGTCTCCGGTGGGCACATTATTCGCATGGTTGGCCCGGCGGCTATCGCGTCGGCGTCAAAGCTGACGCGAAACTTGCCCCAAGCTGGGGCGCGCAGGCAGAATCTCGCCACCAATCAACCTTCGAGGAGTGAGAACCCCATGTTCCAGTGGACAGAAAAATCCGACGCGGCGCTGCAGGCCGGCGGCGTCATCGGCCCCGACGAGCGCCTGCCCTGGCCCCAGACGGCCGTGATGGGCGTGCAGCACCTGATCGCCATGTTCGGCGCCACGGTGCTGGCGCCCATCCTTATGGGCTTCGACCCCAACGTCGCCATCCTGATGAGCGGCATCGGCACGCTCATCTTCTTCGTCATGACCGGCGGCAAGGTGCCCAGCTACCTCGGCTCCAGCTTTGCCTTCATTGGCGTGGTGATCGCGGCCAGCGGCTACGCCGGGCAGGGGCCCAACGCCAACATCGGTGTGGCGCTGGGCGGCATCATTGCCTGTGGCCTGCTGTACTTCATCATCGGGGCCATCGTGCAGGCCATCGGCACCGGCTGGATTGAGCGCTTCATGCCGCCGGTGGTGACCGGCTCGGTGGTGGCCGTCATCGGCCTGAACCTGGCGCACATCCCGATCAAGAACATGGCGCCCACCGGGTTCGATGCCTGGATGCAGGGCATCACCTTCGTGAGCGTGGCGCTGGTGGCGGTGTTCACCAAGGGCATGGTGCAACGCCTGCTCATCCTCATGGGGTTGATCGTGGCCAGCGTGGTGTACGCGGTGCTGACCAATGGCATGGGCCTGGGCAAACCCCTGGACTTGAGCGGCATCGCCAATGCGGCCTGGATCGGCATGCCCAACTTCAGTGCGCCGGTGTTCAGCGCCAACGCCATGTTGCTCATCGCGCCGGTGGCCATCATCCTGGTGGCCGAGAACCTGGGGCACATCAAGGCCGTGACGGCCATGACCGGCAAGAACCTCGACATCTACATGGGCCGCGCCTTCATGGGCGATGGCGTCGCCACCATGGTGGCCGGCAGCGCCGGAGGCACCGGTGTGACCACCTACGCCGAGAACATCGGCGTGATGGCCGCGACCAAGATCTACTCCACCGCCATCTTCGTGGTGGCCGGTGCCATGGCCATCCTGCTGGGGTTCAGCCCCAAGTTCGGCGCCGTCATCCAGGCCATTCCGCTGGCCGTCATGGGGGGCGTGTCCATCGTGGTGTTCGGCCTGATCGCCATTGCCGGCGCCAAGATCTGGGTGGACAACAAGGTGGACTTCTCCGACAACAAGAACCTGCTGGTCGCGGCCATCACCCTGGTGCTGGGCACGGGCGATTACACCCTCAAGTTCGGCGACTTCGCGCTGGGCGGCATCGGGACGGCCACTTTCGGGGCCATCCTCCTGCACGCCCTGCTCAATCGCCGCGCCTGATCAGTCGATCTTCACGTACTCGTAGTCCACCGGCTGCTGGTTGATGCCCATGCGGGGCGGGGCGATCCAGCTGGCGTACTCGCCCGGCTTGTGGCAGGGCTGCATCAGCGAGTTGATGAAGGCCATGTCGGCGTCGTTCGGCAGCCACTCGCCCTGGCCGGCCGCCCATTCGGCTTCGGTGAGCAGTCGGCCGTCGGGGCTGATGCGGTGGCCGGCGAACTCGCCGATGCGGCGGTTGAAGCCCTTGTGCGGCTGGCGGATGCGGAAGTCGATGCCGTACTTCTCGATCGTCTTGTTCCAGCGGTCGATGCCCCCCTGGCAGTCGGCGATGTAGTCGTCCAGCAGGCGGCTGTTGATGGCGCGCAGGGCGGGCACATCTTCGGTCACCAGCTGGCCGTCCACCACGCGCTCCACGGCGTAGGTGTCGTTCTGCAGTTCGTGGTCGTCCTTCAGGTTGGCTTCGTTGAAGCGGCCCTTGAGCCCGGCGCTGAAGGCGTCGGCGGCGTTGGAGGAGATCTCGGAGCCGAACAGGTCGCGCGTCACGCTCATGTGGAAGTTGGCCTTGCGCTGCAGCAGCGGCAGGTCCACCACGCCCAGCTTGCGGATGGCTTCGGTGTCGTACGGGTCGGTGATGCCGGCCTTCTGCATCGCGGCGCAGGTGGCCTCGATGGTGCGGCCCACGCCGGTTTCACCCACGAACAGGTGGTGCGCCTCTTCCGTCAGCATGAAGCGGCAGCTGCGGCTCAGCGGGTCGAAGCCGCTTTCGGCCAGCGCGGCCAGCTGCATCTTGCCGTCGCGGTCGGTGAAGTAGGTGAACATGAAGAAGCTCAGCCAGTCGGGCGTGCGCTCGTTGAAGGCGCCCAGGATGCGCGGGTTGTCCTGCTGGCCGCTGCGGCGCTCCAGCAGGGCCTGGGCTTCCTCGCGGCCGTCCTTGCCAAAGTACTTGACGAGCAGATACACCATGGCCCAGAGGTGGCGGCCTTCTTCCACGTTCACCTGGAACAGGTTGCGCATGTCGTACAGGCTGGGCGCCGTCTTGCCCAGGTAGCGCTGCTGTTCTACGGAAGCGGGTTCGGTGTCGGCCTGGATGACGATGAGACGGCGCAGCAGCGAACGGTATTCGCCCGGCACCTCCTGCCAGGCCGGCTCGCCCTTGTGGCGGCCGCAGGGAATGGTGCGGCCTTCCACCTTGGGTGCCAGCAGGATGCCCCAGCGGTATTCGGGCATCTTCACGTAGCCGAACTTGGCCCAGCCCGCCGGGTCCACGCCCACGGCGGTCCGCAGGTACACGTCGGCTTCCTGGAAGCCGTCCGGTCCCATGTCCTTCCACCAGTCCAGGTAGCCGGGGTGCCAGCTTTCCAGCGCCTTGAGCAGCTGCCGGTCGGACGACAGGTCCACGTTGTTGGGGATGGCGTCGTCGTAGCTGACTTCGACAAAGCGGTCGCTGTGAACGGACTCGGGGGTTTCGATCAGGGTGTCTTCTTGGCTCATGGGGTCTCCAGGGTGGTTGATGTGCACTTTAATGCTTCTTTTCTGGAAGCGATGTGCAGTATCGTGCCTAATACTGGGGCGAGATTTGAGCCAGATCAAACCGCATGCACAAGGGGGCTTTCTGCGCGGGGCTTGGCGCGACAGGGCTCGGGGCGTACACTGGTCCCGTCTGCGGAGTACTCAAAGTGAACGTTTTATCCATCGCCCAGTCGGGCATGCAGTCGGCGCAAATGCGCTTGAACAGCGCGGCCAACAACGTGGCGAATGCCAACACGCCCGGTTTTCGCCGCGACGAGGTGCAGGCCCAGTCCCAGCCCGAGGGGGGTGTGGCGACCCGTGTGCAGAAAGCCGATCGACCGGGGGTGAACCTGGAGCAGGAAGTGGTGGAGCAGATGTCGGCCAGTTTTGCCTACAAGGCCAACCTGCAGGTGTTGCGCACGGCCGACCGCACCGTGGGCAGCCTGTTGAACGAACGCGCCTGACGCCACCCCAAAAGAAAACGCCGGCACGGGGCCGGCGTTGAATGGTTGCATCTCTGAGGACGCTAGGTCTTGTGTTGTTCGAGTTGGGTTGTCTCCTCGGTCCTCTCGCGTGAGGTGCCTGGACAGAGCCAGCAACCTGCGAGTGACTGCATTCTAGGCAGGCGCACCGGCCTGGGGCATAGGGAATAACCCGGGAATTGTCGTGTTGCGGGCGTGTGGCGTCAAACCCCCGCCGCCATCCAGCGTGCCGCTTTCTCCGCCATCATCAGTGTGGGGCTGTTGGTGTTGCCGCTGGTGATGGTGGGCATGGCACCGGCGTCCACCACGCGCAATCCCGCGATGCGGCCGCCGCGGCCGTCTCGCACCCGCATCTGGCTGTCGAGCACGGCCATCGGATCGCTGTCGCGGCCCATGGCGGTGGTGCCCACCGGGTGGAAGATGGTGGTGGCAATGTCGCCGGCCAGCTTGGCCAGGTCCTCGTCGCTCTGGTACTGCACCCCGGGCTTGAACTCCTCGGGCCGGTACTTGGCCAGAGCCGGCTGCGCCACGATGCGGCGCGTCAGGCGCAGGCTGTCGGCAGCGACCTGGCGGTCGTCGTCGGTGGAGAGGTAGTTGGGCGCGATGGCGGGCGCGTCTTCAAAGCGCGGGCTGCGGATCTGCACCGTGCCGCGGCTGCTGGGGTTGAGGTTGCACACGCTGGCGGTGAAGGCCGGGAAGGGGTGCAAGGGCTCGCCAAAGGCGTCCAGGCTCAGCGGCTGCACGTGGTATTCCACGTTGGGCCATTCGTGGGCGGGCGAGCTGCGGGTGAAGGCGCCGAGCTGGCTGGGTGCCATGCTCATGGGGCCGCTGCGTTTGAGCGCGTATTCCAGCCCGATCATGGCCTTGCCCCACAGGCTGTTGGCCAGGGTGTTGAGGGTCTTGACGCCTTGCACCTTGAACACGGCACGGATCTGCAGGTGGTCTTGCAGGTTGCGGCCCACGCCGGGCAGGTCGGCCTGCACCGCAATGCCGTGTTGGTGCAACAGCTGGGCCGGCCCAATGCCCGACAGCTGCAGGATCTGTGGCGACCCGATGGCCCCGGCGCTCAGCACCACTTCACGGGCCGCCCGCACGGTCAGGGTCTGGCCGCCTTTGACCACTTCGGCGCCGGTGCAGCGCTGGCCGCCGCCGGCGGTTTCCAGCGTCAGGCGTTTCACCTGGGCGTTGGTCCATACGGCGAGGTTGGGCCGGTGGCGCACCGGGCGCAAAAAGGCCTTGGCCGCGTTCCAGCGCCAGCCGGCTTTCTGGTTGACCTCGAAGTAGCCCACGCCTTCGTTGCTGCCGCTGTTGAAATCGCTGCTGGCCGGGATGCCGGCCTGCTGGGCTGCCTGGGCGAAGGCGTCGAGCACCTCCCAGCGCAGGCGCTGTTTTTCCACCCGCCATTCGCCGGTGCTGCCCATTCGGCCGTTGCCGTGCACCGCCGCAAAGGCCGGGTGGCTTTGGCCGTCGTGTTCGGGGTCCAGGCGGTAATGGTCCTCATGGGCCATGAAGTCGGGCAGGCAGTTGGCCCAGCGCCAGGCGTCGTCACCTGTCAGCTGCGCCCACTGGTCGTAGTCGCGGCTCTGGCCGCGCATGTAGATCATGCCGTTGATGCTGCTGCAGCCACCCAGCGTCTTGCCGCGCGGGTAGCGCAGCCGCCGCCCGTTGAGGCCGGCGTCGGGTTCGGTCTGGTAGAGCCAGTCGGTGCGCGGGTTGCCGATGCAGTACAGGTAGCCCACCGGGATGTGGATCCAGTGGTAATTGTCGGGCGGGCCGGCTTCCAGCAGCAGCACCCGGTGTGCCGGGTTGGCGCTGAGCCGGTTGGCCAGCAGGCAGCCGGCAGTGCCAGCGCCCACCACGATGTAATCGTAGGTGTGGTCCACGGGGTTGTCTCCTCGGTGGGTGGTGGGCGGGCTTACTTGGAGGTGGGCATCACGAACTCGGCGCCTTTGCCGATGCTCTCGGGCCAGCGCTGCATCACGCTCTTTTGCTTGGTGTAGAAGCGCACACCTTCTTCGCCGTAGGCGTGCATGTCGCCAAACAGGCTGCGCTTCCAGCCGCCAAAGCCGTGCCAGGCCATGGGCACCGGAATGGGCACGTTGATGCCCACCATGCCCACCTGGATGCGCCGGGCGAACTCGCGCGCCACGTTGCCGTCGCGGGTGAAGCAGGCGGTGCCGTTGCCGAATTCGTGGTCGTTGATGAGCTGCACTGCGGTGGCGAAGTCGGGCACCCGCACGCAGGCCAGCACTGGGCCAAAGATCTCTTCCTTGTAGATCTTCATCTCGGGCGTGACGTGGTCGAACAGCGTGCCGCCGAGCCAGAAGCCGTTGGCACAGCCCTCGCCGGCCTGGGTGCCGTCAAAGCCGCGGCCGTCCACCAGCAGCTGGGCGCCTTCTTGCACGCCGGCGTCGATGTAGCCGCTGATGCGCTGGCGCGCCACGTCGGTGACGATGGGGCCCATTTCGGCCGCCAGGTTGGTGCCGTTGAGCACCTTGAGCGCCTTGGTGCGCTCCACCAGGGCGGGCATGACCTTGTCGGCCACATCGCCCACGAGCACCGCCACGCTGATGGCCATGCAGCGCTCGCCGGCCGAACCGTAGGCCGAGCCAATGAGGGCATCCACCACCTGGTTCACGTCGGCGTCGGGCATCACCACCATGTGGTTCTTGGCGCCGCCCAGGGCCTGCACCCGCTTGCCGTGGCGCGCACCGGTTTCGTAGATGTAGTTGGCGATCGGGGTGGAGCCGACGAAGCTCACCGCCTTCACGTCGGGGTGGTGCAGCAGCGCGTCCACGGCCTCCTTGTCGCCCTGCACCACGTTGAACACGCCGTCGGGCAGGCCGGCCTGCTTGAGCAGGTCGGCAATGAACAGCGAAGGCGAGGGGTCAATGGGGCTGGGCTTGAGCACGAAGGTGTTGCCGCAGGCAATCGCCACCGGGAACATCCACATCGGCACCATCACGGGGAAGTTGAACGGCGTGATGCCGGCCACCACGCCCAGGGGCTGGCGCATGGTCCAGTTGTCGATGCCGGTGGAGACCTGCTCGGTGTAGTCGCCCTTGAGCAGTTGCGGAATGCCGGTGGCAAATTCCACGATCTCGATGCCGCGGGTGACCTCGCCCTGCGCGTCGGTGAACACCTTACCGTGCTCGGCGGTGATCAGGCGGGCCAGGTCGTCCCGTTGCTGGTTGAGCAGCTCCAGGAACTTGAACATGATGCGCGCGCGGCGCAGCGGCGAGGTGTCGGCCCAGGCCGGGAAGGCGGCGTGCGCGGCAGCCACGGCGGTGTTCACTTCCGACGTGCTGGCCAGGGCCACGCGGCCGGTCACGGCGCCGGTGGCGGGGTTGAACACGTCTTGCGCGCGGCCGCTGGCACCGGCAGCCACTTGGCCCTGGATGTAATGACCGATGGGGGTGGGGGTCTGGCTCATGGTTCGTCTAAGGATGAGATATGGCAATGCTCCTCACTGTAGCGGAGCCGGCCGGGTTTGAAAACTGAGAAATTCTGCGGTAATGCATAAGTTTGTTTAATATCGGGTCATGGACATTGCCGCGTTGCGCGTGTTCGCCGCCGTGGCCCGCGAGGGCAGCCTGTCGCGGGCGGCCGAGCGCCTGCACCTCACCCAGCCCGCCGTCAGCCTGCAGGTGAAAGCCCTGCAGGAGCGGCTGAATCTGCGCCTGTTCGAGCGCACCCCGCGCGGCATGCGCCTCACGCCCGATGGCGCCGCGCTGCTGCCGCTGGCCGACAAGGTGCTGGAAGCCCAGCGCGAATTCGTGGGCGCCGCGCAGCGCCTGCACACCCAGGTGCGCGGCACGCTGGGCATCGGCACCATCCTTGACCCCGAATTCACCCGGCTGGGGGCGTTTTTGAAAGCGCTGGTGGAGTCGGCCCCGCAGCTGCAGACGGTGCTGCGCCAGGGCATGAGCGGCGAGGTGCTGGCGCGGCTGGAAGCCGGTGAACTCGACGTGGGCTTTTACCTGGGCGACCCGAACGAGGAGCGCGCTGGCGCCCCCTTCAAGGTGCGCGCGCTCACCCCCTTCACCTACCGCGTGCTGGCGCCGGCCGGCTGGGGCCCGCAGGTGCTGGGGCAGGACTGGCGCGGTCTGGCCAGCCTGCCGTGGATCGAAACCCCCGTGGCCAGCGCCCACCACCGGCTGTTGCGGCGGGCGCTGGCGCCGCTGGGCCTGAGCGTGCGCCGCGTGGCGCAGGTGGACCAGGAAGCGTCCATGCTGGACCTGGTGCGGTCCGGCGTGGGCCTCAGCCTGGTGCGCGATTCGGTGGCCATCCGCGAGGCGCAGGCGCGCGGCCTGGTGGTGGCCGACCGGGTGGCGCTGGACTGTGTGCTCAGCTTTGTTTGCCTGGCCGAACGCGCCGCCGAGCCGCCCATCGAGGCCGCCTGGGCGGCGTTGGCCGAGGTGTGGGGCTGAGCCGCGGCCGTCAGAGGACGGCCAGGGTCGAGGTGGCGGTGGCCACGGCGGTGCCATCCTCGGCGCGCAACAGCCGGGCGTGGGTGAAGGCCATGGCCTTACCCAGGCGCTCCACTTCGCCCACGGCGATGTAGGCGCCCTGGGGGGCCGGCCGCAGAAAGGCGGTGTTGAGGTTGACCGTGGCGCACGAGCGGCCCACGGGCAGCCGCGCCAGGGTGGCAAACGCCATGGCAAAGTCCAGCATGGCGGTGACGGCCCCGCCTTGCAACACCCCGGTGCCCTGGATGAACAGGCCCTGCGGCGCAAAGCGCAGCTCCACCCGGCCGGCCTCCACGTCCACCGCCAGCAGGCTGGCCCCGAGTGCCACGGCCATGGGGTTGGCGTCGAACGCCATAGGCTGGCGGTCGGACGCCAGGAAGCGGTGGATCAGCGCTTGGTCGGGGTTGGAAAAGGTGTCGTTCATTTTTTGATGTCGTCGCAGACCGAGCGGGCAATGATTTCTTTCATGATCTCCGAGGTGCCGGCGTAGATGCGTTCGATGCGGGCATCCACGTAGGCGCGGCCGATCGGGTACTCCTGCATGTAGCCGTAACCCCCATGGAGCTGCAGGCATTCGTCGGTCACGCGGGCCAGCAGTTCCGAGTGCCACAGTTTGCCCGACGAGGCACCCACGGCATCGAGTCGGCCGGCCAGGTGGAGCTCGATCAGGCGGTCGCAGTAGGCGCGGCCGGCCTGCAGTTCGGCGAAAAGCCCAGCGAGTTTGAAGCGCGTGTTCTGGAAGTCGGCCACGCGTTGCTTGAACGCCTGGCGCTCCTTCACGTACTGCACCGTCCATTCGAAAGCGGCCTCGGCCCGGGCCTGGCATTGCACCGACACCAGCAGCCGCTCCTGCGCCAGCTCCTGCATCAGGTACTTGAAGCCCTTGTTCACTTCACCCAGCAGGTGGTCGTCGGGCACTGCGACGTTGTCGAAAAACAGCTCGGCCGTGTCCTGCGCATGCTGGCCGATTTTCTGCAGGTTCTTGCCGCGCGAGAACCCCGGCATGTCGCTGGTCACGACGAACAGCGACACCCCCTGTGCGCCGCGCTCCGGGTCGGTCTTGCAGGCCACCACCATCACGTCGGCGTTGTGGCCGTTGGTGATGAAGGTTTTTTGGCCGTTGATCACCCACTGGTCGCCGCGCCGTTCGGCCCGCGTGCGTATGGCCGCCACGTCGCTGCCGGTGCCAGGCTCGGTCATCACGATGGCGCCCACCTTCTCGCCGCTCACCATCTGCGGCAGCACCTGTTGTTTCAGGCGGGGCGTGCCGTGGTGCGCGATGTAGGGCGCCACGATCACCGAATGCAGGGGCCAGCCAGGGCCGGTGGCGCCAATGCGCCCCAACTCTTCGCAGACGATCAGGTCGAACAGCAGGTCGCCGCCGGGGCCACCGTATTCCTCCGGCAGCCAGCAGCACAGCAGGCCGTTGCGGCCCGCCAGTTGCCAGGCCGCACGGGGTACCCCGTGGGCTTGCTCCCCGCTGGCGTGGTGGGGGGCCACTTCCTTTTCGCAGAAACGGCGCACCTGGTCACGGAAAGCTTCGTGGTCGGCGCTGAACAGGGGGCGGGGCAAGAACTCCATGAGATTTTCCAGAAAGCTTGAACGGCTGGATCATCTCAAAGTTTCTAAAGTTATGTCAACATAAATTGACAACTAGGTGGTCGGGTCGTCGGCCTCGTCCCAGGCCATGGCCAGCAACCGTTTGAGCTGGTTCAGGTGGCGGCTGCCCAGGCGCGCCTTGAGGGTGTCCTCGATCTCGTCGAAATTCTTGGCTGCCTGCGTCGACATGGCCCAGCCTGCCTGCGAGAACTGCAGGCGCACGATGCGGGCGTGGTTCGGATCGGGCACGAATTCGATCAGGCCGAGCTGGGCGGCTTCGCTGGCGGTTTTGTGCACCGCCTGGCGGCTCACGCCGAGCCGGCGGGCGAGCTCGGAGATGCCGATCGGCTGGCCGGACATGTGACCGAACATCCGGCTCATGGCCGGCGTGATGCGGTCGTACCCGTGCAGCCTGGCCTTCTCCAGTACTTTGTCCTCGAACCAGCTGGACCGCTTGAGCAGCAGGTTGCGCAGGTAAACCTTCTTTGTTGCCATGTTGCGTCCCTTGTCCTGAGCGGAGTGTAAGAGCGGGATGTCCCGCGGGAAAACACCGATGAATCAAGTGTCAATGTGCATTGACACAAGTCGGCCAGTCGGCAAAATCATTGCAGTGTCAATCGTAGTTGACTAAAAGCCATGAAAGCCTTGCCATGCACCAACCGGGTCTGATGATGAACCGCCCGCTGCTGATCTCCGGGGTTCTGTCACACGGGGCCAGCCAGTTTGCTGAACAGGAGATCGTTTCCCGTGAGACGCACGGGCCCTTGCACCGCTACACCTTCGGGCAGATGGCGCAGCGCGCCGCGCAACTGGCCCACGCGCTGCGCGGTCTGGGGCTGCGGCCGGGCAGCATGGTTGGCTCCATCGCCTGGAACAACCACCGCCACCTGGAGGCGTATTACGCCGTCTCGGGCAGCGGCATGGTCATGCACACCTGCAACCCGCGCCTGCACCCCGACCAGCTGGCCTACATCATCAACCACGCCGAAGAC
The DNA here is from genome assembly GCA_030602185.1 of Comamonadaceae bacterium. Classification (GTDB taxonomy): domain Bacteria; phylum Pseudomonadota; class Gammaproteobacteria; order Burkholderiales; family Burkholderiaceae_C; genus JAUWAE01. The sequence continues at coordinate 14,585 of JAUWAE010000003.1, read as the reverse complement.
GAAGTGGTGTGCTTCGACGCCACGTTCGCGCCGCTGGTGCGCGAGCTGGCGCCGCGCTGCCCAACGGTGAAGGCGTGGATCTGCCTGACCGACGCGGCGAATCAGGTGGCCATCGAGGGCGGGCCGGGCGTGCTCGTTTACGAAGACCTGATCGCCCCGCACAGCACCGAGTTCGACTGGCCGGTGCTGGACGAGACCGCCGGCGCCGCGCTGTGCTACACCTCGGGCACCACCGGCCACCCCAAGGGAGTGCTGTACTCGCACCGGGCGCTCGTGCTCAACGCCACCACCGCCTGCCTGCCGGCCGTGCTCTGCCTGTCGCCGCAGGAGGCGGTGCTGCCCGTGGTGCCCATGTTCCACATCAACGGCTGGTGCATACCGTATGCGGCCCTCATTTCGGGCGCCAAGCTGGTGCTGCCCGGCCCCAAGCTCGACGCGCCGTCCCTTTACGGGCTGATGGAGGCCGAGCGGGTCACCGTCGGCGGTGCAGTGCCGACCATCTGGCTGGGCGTGGCGCAGCACCTGGAGCAACTCGGCGCGGGCTTGTCCAGCCTGAAGCGGATTTGCGTGGGTGGCACCGCCATGCCCGAGGCGTTGATCGCCAAATACCAGGAACGGTACGGCGTGGAGGTGCGCCACGGCTGGGGCATGACGGAGACCACCGCCATCGCCACCCTGAGCGCCCTGGGCCCGCAAGACCTGAAACGCCCGCCGCAGGAGCGTTATGCGCTGTTGGCCAAGCAGGGCAAGCCCTTGCCGGGCATCGAGATCCAGGTGGTCGACGAGCGCGGCCACCCCCTGCCCAAGGACGGCACCTCGCAGGGGGAGCTGATGGTGCGCGGGGCCTGGATCGTGGAGCGCTACTACAAGGCCGACCGTTCGGCGCTGGTGGACGGCTGGTTCCCGACTGGCGACATCGCCACCATCGACGCCAGCGGCGTGCTCACCATCCGCGACCGCGTGAAGGACGTGATCAAGAGCGGCGGCGAGTGGATCAGCTCCATCGACCTGGAAAGCGCCGCCATGGCCCACCCTGCGGTGGCGATGGCGGCCGTGATCGGCATTCCTCACCCCAAGTGGGACGAGCGGCCGCTGCTGTTCATCGTCCGCAAACCGCAGCACACGCTGGAAAAGCAGGAGGTGCTCGACTTCCTGCACACCCGGGTGGCCAAGTGGTGGGTGCCCGACGACGTCCGCTTTGTCGATGCCTTGCCCGTGGGCGGCACCGGCAAGGTGCAAAAGAACGTGCTGCGCCAGTGGTACGCCACCGGCGAGCCGCAAGCCGCCTGATCCCGCCCGCCCCCTTTTCTTTCAACACCAACCACCGGAGACACCATGCACCCCTTGCCCCGCAGAACCTTTGTGGCCAGCGCCGTCCTCGCCGCGTCGTTGCTGGCGCCTTTTGGTGCCAGCCATGCCCAAACCACGCTCGACGTGGCCAAGGTCGTGGTCGGCTTCCCGCCCGGCAGCACCCCCGACGTGCTGGCCCGCCGCGTGGCCGAGCGGCTCGCCTCGGTGTATGCCAGGAGCGTGGTGGTGGAAAACCGCACCGGTGCCGGCGGCCAGGTGGCGGTGTCGGCGGTGAAGGCTGCCGCCCCCGATGGCGCCACCATCCTGCTCACGCCCATGTCCATGCTGGGCATCTACCCGCATACCTACAAATCGTTGCCCTACCAGCCCGAGGTGGACCTGACGCCCGTCTCCATGGGGGCGACCTTTGACGCGGCCTTTGCCGTGGGCCCCGGCGTGCCGGCCGATGTCAAGACCATCCCGCAGTTCATGGCCTGGGCCAAGGCCAACCCCCAGTCGGCCAACTTTGGCTCGCCGGCGCTGGGCTCCACGCTGCACTTCCTGGGCGTGGAGCTGAGCCGCTCGGCCGGCGTGGGGCTGACGCACGTGGGCTACCGCGGCACCGTGGCGGCCATGCCCGACCTGTTGAGCGGCCAGCTGCCGTCAATGATCAGCCCGGTGGGGGAGTTCTTGCGTTACGTGCCCGAAGGGCGGGTCCGGGTGCTGGGCACCTCGGGCCTGAAGCGCAACCCCTTCACCCCCAATGTGCCCACCTTTGCCGAGCAGGGCTACAAAGATGTGTCGTTGACCGAGTGGTACGGTTTTTACCTGCCGGCCAAAACGCCCCCAGCCACGGTCAAGGCGCTGAACGCAGCGCTGCAGCAGGTGCTGGTGCAGCCGCAGCTCAAGGAAACCCTGGACACCTTCGGGATGACCGCGGCACCCTCCACCCCCGAAGCCCTGGCCCAGGCGCTCAAGGATTCCAGCGCGAACTGGGCACCCATCATCAAACGCATCGGGTTCACGGCGGACAACTGAGATGCGCCAAGTCCGCGGTGTGTGGGCTCAGGCCCGCAGGAAGAACACCGCGCTCATGCCCAGCCCGGTGGCCACCACCACCCCGCGCAGCCAGGCCACCGGCACCCGCCGGGACCAGTGCGCGCCGGCGTAACCCCCGGCGGTGGCGGCCACCATCATCAGCACCGCCGGGCCCCAGGCAATGGCCCCGGCCACGGCGAAGGTGGCCACCGACAGCAGCGACAGCACCAGCGAGTTGAGGTTCTTCATGGCGTTGGCGGTGATCAGGTGGCGCTCGCCGGTGAGGGTGTAGAGCGCCAGCAGCAAGATGCCGAGCCCGCCGTTGAAGTAGCCCCCATACACCGACACCGCCAGCAGCCCCAGCGGGCGCCAGCGCGTCCACGGGTGGTCTTGCGGGTCGCCGCTGTGCCCGCGCCGCGCCAGCCAGGGGCCCGCCACGAACAGCACGGTGGCAAACAGCAGCAGCCACGGCACCAGGCCGCTGAACACCCGCGCCGGCGTCACCAGCAGCAGCAGGGCGCCGGCCACGCCGCCGGCGGCCGCCAGCAGCGTTTCCTGGCGCAGGCGCTCGCGCGGCAGGCGCAGCAGCTCGTGCTTGAAGCCCAGCGTGCTGCCCAGGTAGCCGGGGCTCACGGCCAGGGCGCTGGTGGCGTTGGCCACGATGGGGGGCACCCCGGCAAACACCAGCGCCGGGAAGGTGAGGAAGCTGCCGCCGCCGGCGATGGCGTTGAGCACGCCGGCGGCAAAGGCGGCCGTGGCCAGCAAGGCCGGGGTGGTCAGGGTCTCCATGGGGTCAATGCAGGGGGAGTCGGATGTCTTGTTGCACCAGGCGTTCGTAGTCGGCCGCGGGCACGGGGGGGCTGAACAGGTAACCCTGCAGCTGGTCGCAGCCCAGGGCACGCAGGAATGCCATCTGGGCGGTGGTCTCCACGCCTTCGGCGACGATTTCCTGCCGCATCTGCTGCCCCATGGTGACGATGGCGCGCGCAATGGCGCAGTCGTCGCCCTGGTGGGGGATGCCGGTGACGAAGGCGCGGTCGATCTTGAGCGTGGTGATGGGGAATTTCTTGAGGTAGGCCAGGCTGGAGTAGCCGGTGCCGAAGTCGTCCAGCGCAATGCCCAGGCCCATGGCGGCGAGCTCGTTCATGATGGGGATGACCTCGTCGGCGCCGCGCACCATCAGGCTTTCGGTGATTTCGAGCTTGAGCTGCTGGGGCGCGAGGTCGTGCGTGGCCAGCAGGGCGTCGAGCCGCTTGGGCAGGTATTTGTCGAACTGGCGGGCCGACAGGTTGACGGCCAGCGGCGGCATGGTGAGCCCGCGGGCCTGCCAGTCACGCAACTGCCGGCAGGCCTCGTGCAGCACCCAGTCGCCCAGCTCGAGGATGAGGCCGGAGTCTTCGGCGATGGGCACGAAGTGACCCGGCCCGAGCAGGCCCAGCCGCGGGTGCTGCCAGCGCACCAGGGCCTCGGCGCCGACGATGCGTCCGGTGCGCAGGCTGACCTTGGGCTGGTGGTAGAGCAGCAGTTCGCCATGGGCCAGCGCGTGGCGCAATTCGCCCTCGACGCGGAAGCGCTCGGTGGCGCGCTCGTTCATCTCCTGGCTGAAGTAGGCCAGCGGCGGGTCGGCGGCCACGGCGCGCTGGTTGGCCAGTTCGGCGCAGCGCAGCAGTGCGGCGGTGTCCATGCCGTTGTCGGGGTAGAGGGCAATGCCCACGCTCACCGGGCAGTCCACCGCCAGGCCACCCACTGCGTAGGCCGGGCGCAGCAGCGCGAGCACCTTGTGTGCCACCAGTGCGGCGTGTTCGTGCTTGCGCATGTTGGGCAGGGCGATCGCCAGTTTGTCGTGGCCCAGCCGCGAGAGGATGTCCTGCTCCCGCAACGCCTGTTTGAGCCGCTGCCCCGCCTGGGCCACCAGGTCGTCGCCCACCTCATGGCCCAGTGTGTCGTAAATGTGGCTCAGGCGCAGCAGTTGCACCACCAGCACCGCGCCCAGGCCGTTGTCGCGTTTGGCCTGGGTCAGCGTCTGCCCCAGCAGCTGGCTCAACAGCAGGCGGTTGGGCAGGCCGGTGACGGTGTCGAAGTTGGCCAGGTGCTGTAGCCGCGACTCGGTTTCGCGGGGGCTGGTGATGTCGGAAAATATGACGAAGGCGTGCGTGAGGGTGCCATGGCCGTCGCTCACGGTGCTGATGCTCAGCGACAGCGGCACCACCTCGCCGTTCTTGCGCCGGCCCACCACCTCGCCCAGCCACAGCCCGGCGCCGCGCAGGGCGCCCTGGATCTGCGGCAGAAAATCGCTGCCGTCGCGGCCCACGCTCAGCAGGTCGGCGGTCTGGCCCAGGGCTTCCTGGTCGGTGTAGCCCGTCAGCCGGCTGAACGCGGCATTGACCATCACGATGCGGCCTTCGGTGTCGGTCACCAGCACGCCCTGGCTGCTGTCCTCGATCAGGCTGACGTAGAGCCGCAGGCGCGCCTCGGGCGCGACGTCGGTGTTCAGCGGCTGGTAGGTGGCCACCAGGCCGGTTGGGTCGCCATCGGCGTCGGTTGCCACCCGCAGCGTCAGGCGCAGGCGCACGGTTTCGCCCGACTTGTTGCGCCGCACGACGGTGGTGCTGGCCTCTTGCGCCCCGTTCGGGGGAGGCTCGAGTTCGGCAAAGTCGCTGTCGTCGGGGTGGCTCAGCAGCAGCAGGTGGCGGCCCACCACCTCGTCGGCCCGGTAGCCGAACTGGGTGGTGGCGGCGTCGCTCCAGCCGGTGATGAAGCCGGCCAGGTCCAGCCGCACCGTGGCCGCCTCGGCGCTGCCGCGTGACGACGGGTCAGGCAGGCGCCCCATCGCCGGGCGTTCCACGGGTGAGTTGCAGCATCCAGCCGCACGCGTCGAGCAGCAACGCGTTGAAGGCCGGCGGCTCGATCGTCAGACGGGCCAGGTGCTCCAGCAGCGGCGCGGGTTCGCCGCGTTCCACGGCCTCCCAGGCGCCGAGCAGCGCGCCCAGTTCACCGCCGCGGTCCACCAGTGCCGTGTGCAGTGCCTCGGGCACCCGGATGGTGCGCAGCATGTCGACCAGTGGCTGGCCGAACAGCACGCCCAGCATCGAGAGCATGCCGGTCATGAAGGCCTGGTCCTGCGTGGCACGGTCCTGGCCGGCGGCCTGGGCCAGCAGTTCCATGCCGCGGGCGCGCAGGCTGACGTGCGCCATGAGCATGGCGCTGCGTTCGTCGTCGTCGCGGGCGGCGAACAGCAGCAGGTTGAGCCAGCGCTTGAGTTGCTGGCGCCCGAGCAGGAGGATGGCCTGCCCGAAGCTGCTGATCTCGCGTCGGTGGCCGGCGGACACCGTGTTGACCAGCCGCAGCAACTGGTAGGACAGGGCCGCGTCGTGGCGGAACACCTCTTCGAGTTCGTGGGTGTCGGCATCGGCATTCACCATCTGCAGCAGCTGCATCGCGCGCTGGCGAGAGGCGGCCTGGGCGACGTTGGGCTTGCTGGGGGGGGCGGTGTACCAGTCGCCGGCCACCCAGGTGGCCCCGGCCGGCCAGGGCTCGCCAGCCTGCCGGACCGTGACGGGGGTGGCCAGTACCTGCTGTCCCGCGGCCTGCAGGGCCAGGCCCAGCTCCGCGGGCCAGTCGGCCACGTCGCGGGCGTCCCACAGGCAGGGCAAGGCCGCTGCCAGTGCGGCCAGCGCGGGCGCCTGCAGCCACGGCATCAGGGCCTGCGGGCGCCCAGGTTCGCAGCGCCAATGCAGGGCGCCCAGGCGGTGGTCGGGCCCGGAGAGGAGGTGAACGAACACCAGCGGCGAAGTCGGCGGCAGCGTCATGGCGTGGATCGTAACCGTTGTCATGTGGATTCAGGGGCGCCCTGCCTACAATCCCAGCTTCATCTTGCGCACCATGACCACCCCCGCCCCGCCCGTTCCCGACCCGACCCAGCGCCGCCGCGCCTTGCCGCCGCTGTACGTGGACCTGGACGGCACCCTGGTGCACAGCGACACGCTGCACGAATCGGTGCTGCTGTTGTTGCGCCGCAGCCCGTGGTTCCTGTTGCGTCTGCTGTGGTGGGTGCTGGCGGGCAAGGCGGCGTTCAAGCGCCGCGTGGCCGAGCACGCCCGACCCGATCCCGCCCAGCTGCCTTACACGCCCGCGCTGCTCGAGTGGTTGCGGGCCGAGCGTGCCGCCGGGCGCACGCTGGTGCTGGCCACCGCCGCCGATGCGCGGGTGGCGCAGGCGGTGGCCGAGCACCTGCAGCTGTTCGACGCCGTGCTGGCCAGCAACGCCGGGGCGGCCGATGTCAACCTCAGCCGCCACCGCAAGCGCGAGGCGATCGAGCGGCATGCCCAGGCCCTGGGGCACACCCACTACGCCTACGCTGGCAACAGCTCGGCCGACCTGCCGGTATGGGCCGGCGCGCACGAGGCGGTGGCCGTGAATGCGCCGCCGGGCGTGCTGCGCCGCCTGCTGGCCGAGCACCCCCAGGCGCGGGTGTTCCCGGCCCAGCCGGCCACGGTGCGGCAGTGGCTCAAGGCCGTGCGGCTGAGCCAGTGGGCCAAGAACGCCTTGCTGTTCGTGCCGCTGCTGGCCGCGCACCGCTGGGAGCTGCTGGTCTGGGCCCAGGTGGCGCTGGCCTTCGTCGCTTTTGGCCTGTGCGCGTCGGCCACCTACCTCATCAACGACCTGCTGGACCTGCCCAACGACCGCCGCCATGCCCACAAGCGGCACCGCCCGCTGGCGGCCGGGCGCATCGCCATCGCCCCCGCGGTGGGCGCCATGGCGCTGATGTTCCCGTTGGCCTACGCCCTGGCCTGGGCGGTTTCGCCCGGGTTCTTCGGGGTGCTGGCGTTCTACACCGCCGTCACGCTGGCCTATTCCTTTCACTGGAAGCGCGTGGCCCTGCTCGATGTGCTGGTGCTGTCGGGCCTGTACACGCTGCGGCTCATGGCCGGGGCACTGGCGGCCGACGTGGACCTGTCCAACTGGTTGCTGGCGATCTCGCTGTTCCTGTTCCTGGGGCTGGCGCTGGTCAAGCGGTGTGCCGAACTGGAAGAGGTGCTGCAAGACACCGCGGTGGACCGCGCCCGTGGCCGCGGTTACCACCAGGACGACCTGCCCGCCCTGCGCACCATGGGGGTGGCGAGCGGCTTCCTGACGGTGATGGTGCTGGCGCTGTACATCGACAGCCAGAACGGGCGCGAGCTTTACGCTCAGCCGGTGTGGCTGTGGGGGGCGGTGCCGTTGCTGCTGTGGTGGATCATGCGCATCTGGCTCAAGACCGGCCGGCGCGAACTGCACGGCGAAGACCCGCTGCAATTTGCCCTGCACGACCGTTTCAGCTGGGCCGTGCTGGCCGGGCTGACGTTGCTGGGCGCGTTGGCGTCCTGGGGGCTCTGAGGTGGCGGGCAAATGGGTGCCCCTGCTGGTGGCGGTGGTGTGCGTGTGCCTGTCGGCCGCGGCGCAGCTGGCCATGAAGTGGGGCATGGCCCCGTCGGCGCAGGCCGGCGTGGGCAGCGCCTACTGGCAGGCCCTGACCAACCCCTGGGTCTGGCTGGGCCTGGGCCTGTACGGCGTCAGCGCGGTCGCCTGGCTGTGGGTGCTGTCGCGGCTCGACGTTGGGCTGGCCTACCCGCTGGTCAGCCTGGGCTTCGTCATCACCCTGCTGGCCGGCGTGTTCTGGCTGGGGGAGCCGTGGTCGTGGCCCCGCGTGGCCGGTGCCGCACTGATCGTGCTGGGTGTGTTGCTGATGGCCAGCGACGCCTGAAAGGAATGCCATGATGCAACAAGATGCCGGCCTGGCGCCGGCCCGCCGCGCGTTCTGGGCCATGTTCTGGTTCACGCTGATGCTGAAGGTAGGGCTGGCGGCCGGTTTCCCGATGACGGGCGACGAGGCCTTTTTCTACCAGTGGGGCGTGTACCCGGCCTTGGGCTATTCGGACCACCCGCCCATGGTGGGCTGGCTGCTGGCCGTGCTGCGGCAGGTGAGTGAGCACCCGCTCGCATTGCGGTCGTTCACGCTGCTGGTGACCAGTGCCATCGCCCTGGGGGTGGTGGACCTGGCGCGGCGCTGGCTGCCGGCCGAGCGCGAGGCGACCGCCTGGTGGGCCGGGGCGGTGTACCTGGCCATGCCGTGGTCGTGGCTGTTCGTGCTCGTCACCACCGACACGCCGCTGGTGTTCTTCATGGCGCTGTCGGCCTGGTGCTTCCTGCGGGCCGAGGCGGCCGGGGGGCGCCCGGGCTGGTACGCGCTGGCTGGCCTGTTCGTGGGGCTGGCCTTCCTGTCCAAATACTTTGCCGCCCTGCTGGGCCTGGCCTATGCGGCCTACGTGCTGGGCTGGCGCCGCGACCGCTGGTGGGCCTTGCCGTGGATGTTTCTGTTCGCGCTGCCGTCGATCGCGCTGAACCTGTACTACAACGTCACCCACGGTTGGACCAACATCATGTTCAACCTGTACAACCGCAACGAAGGCAGCCGCTGGCAGTGGCAGACCTTCGCGACCTACGTGGGCATGGCGCTGTACCTGTGCACCCCCTGGCTGTTCTGGCAGGCGCTGCGGGCCCGCGGCCGCACCCTGCCCATGGGCCGGGTGGTGGCGGTGTTGTGGGGCTTCCCGCTGGCGGTGTTCGCACTGCTGGCCTTGCGCCGCAGCATCGGGCTGCACTGGGTGCTGGGCTTTGTGCCGCTGTTCGTGTTGTGGGCCGCCCTGCGGCTGGACCCGCGGGCGCTGCGCCGCGCCTGGCGCTGGACGCTGGCCCTGTCGCTGCCGCACCTGCTGGTGGTGGCCGCGGTGGCCTGGGCCCCGCTGGCCTGGTGGCAGACCACCCGGTTGCACGAGAAGGCGGTGTTCCTGCGCGAGGTGCCGGCCATCCTGGCCGAACTGCAGCGCGACCTGCCCGCCGGCACCCGCCTGATGGCGCACGCCTACAGCCCGGCGGCTATCCTGTCGTACTACAGCGGCCAGTACGTGCCGGTGTACGGCCTGGGGCGGCACCACGCGCGGCAAGACGACCAGCTGGTGGACTTCCGCGCCTGGGACGGACAGCGCGTGCGGGTGTTTTTCCGCGACCCGGTGGACCCGGCGCCACACCAGGCCTGGTTCGACGAGGTGCGCACGGGCCAGTTCGAGGTGGCGGGCGTGACCTACTACACGCTCGACGGCAGCGGTTTCCGCTACGCGGCCTACCGCGAGGCGGTGCTGGCCGAGGTGGCGCGCCAGTTCCACGCCTACCCGCGCTGGCTGCCGCTGTGGGGCAGCCCGTTCTGCGAGCGTTACGGCTTCATGGACTGTTCGCCGGCACGATAGTGGCCACCGGCTCGGGCGCCAGCAGCGTGCCTTGGCGCAGGCCGCGCACCGTGGCCAGGGCCAGCCCCACCACCACGAGCGACGCGACGGCCAGCACCAGCAGGCCGGCGGTCTGCATCGGTGCCAGGCCCTGCAGGGCGGCCAGCCTGAGCGTGAGCGCAGTGAACGCCGCCAGCGGGAAGGACAGCGCCCAGAACGCGAGGCCAAATGGCTGGGCCAGGAGGCGCTTGCCTTGGGCGCCGACCCACAGCAGGGTGAACAGCGCCACCCCCCAACAGGCCTGTGCCAGCCACACCGGCGCTTGGAACTGCAGCAGCGCCAGGCCAATCACGGCCGGCGGCGCCACGGCGATGGCCCAGGTGGGCAGCAGCCGATCGGGCACCGGGCTGTGGGCCAGCCGGCGCGCCAACACCAGCGTCAACACCACCGGCCAGAACAGCGCCCCGATACCGAACTGCGTGGCCGACCAGGCCCCGTAGCCCAGGCCCACGCCGGCCAGCGGCGCGACCACATTGCCCACCACCGGCACGAACAGCACCGGGGTGACGCCGGGCCACAGCCCACCGGCCGCGGCCTGCGGGCCGACCGCCGGGGCCAGCCAGCGGCCCAGCACCCAGAGCGTGGCCCAGAGCTGCAGCCCGCTGCCGGCCCACCACAGCCCGCGCACCGCCGGGCCGTCCAGCCCCAGCGCCTGGGCGCAGGTGGCCAGCAGCAACAGCGACACCGGCACGGTCGCCACGAAGGCGTGGCGCACCGGGTGCTTCAGGTCCTCGTCCAGCGCCTGTGGGTAGCGCTGCCAGCGCAGCAGCGACGCCGCCGCCAACCCCAGCGCCACCAGCAGCGCCAGGCCCGACAGCACCAGCGCCGCACCGGTGGCGAGTTCGCCCAGGGCCGGGGCCGCAGCCTGCCAGGCCAGCGCCAGCCCACACAGCCCCATCACCGGCGAGAACCAGCCGGGCATGAGGAACTTCAGGGGGGTGGGCGACGCCAGGGACATGGCCGCGCCCGCCTCAGCAGGCCTTGCAGGGCAGGGCACCCTCGGGCACGCCCAGTTTCTTCAGGATGATGGCCAGTGGGCAGAAGTTGGTGAAACCGAACTGGAACAGGTTCAGGCCCACGAAGGCGGTAAAGGCCAGGAACCATTCGCTGACGAACAGCGGGCTCGATGGCGCGCCCAGCGCGACCGACAGGAAAACGAACAGGCCGGCGATCACACGGATGTAGCGTTCAACGTTCATGGCAAAACTCCTCAAAAGGCCAGGGATGGAAAAAACGGTCAGGTCGGTACCGCGGCCATGTGGCGGCGACGGTACACGGCGTAGTACAGCACCGGGATCACCACCAGTGTGAGCAAGGTGGAGACGGCGATGCCGAATATCAAGGACACGGCCAGGCCGTTGAAGATCGGGTCGTCCAGGATGAAGAAGGCCCCCATCATGGCGGCGATGCCGGTCAGCGCGATGGGCTGGGCCCGCACGGCGGCCGACTGCACCACGGCGTCGGCAAACGGCAGGCCTTTGGCGGTTTCGAGCTCGATGAAGTCCACCAGCAGGATGGAGTTGCGCACGATGATGCCGGCCAGCGCGATCATGCCGATCATGGATGTGGCGGTGAACTGCGCACCCAGCAGCGCATGGCCCGGCATCACGCCGATGATGGTCAGCGGGATCGGCGCCATGATGATGAGCGGCGTGAGGTAGCTGCGGAACTGCGCGACCACCAGCAGGTAGATCAGGATCAGTCCCACGCCGTAGGCGGCGCCCATGTCGCGGAAGGTCTCGTAGGTGATCTGCCACTCGCCGTCCCACTTGATGGCGTATTGCCGGTAGGGGTCGCTGGGCTGGTGGATCCAGTACTCGCCCAGCGCGCCGGTGCCGGGCAGGGCCGCGCTGGCCAGCTGGCCACGGATGCCGAACAGGCCGTACAGCGGCGAGTCGAGCTCGCCGGCCATGTCGCCCACCACGTAGGTCACGGGCAGCAGGTTCTTGGTGAAGTGTGGCTGGTCGATCACGCCGCGTTCCACCGTCACCAGTTCCGACAGCGGGACCATGCGCCCATTCGCTGTTTTCAGCGGCAAGGCCAGCACGCTGTCCAGCCCCACCTGGGCCTCGCGCGGCAGTTGCAGGCGCACCGGCACCGCGAACTTGGCGTGGCCGTCGTGCAGGTAGGCCGCGTCGCTGCCCGACAGGGCGGTGTACACCGTCTGTGCCACCACCTGCACCGGGATGCCGAGCGACTCGGCGCGCGAACGGTGGATGCGCAGGAACACGCGCGGGGCGTCTTCTTTCAGCGTGGTGTCGATGCCGACGATGTCGGGCGTGTCGGCAAAGGCCTGGGCCACGCGGCGGGCCAGCTCGGCGCGGCCGGCGTCGTCGGGGCCATAGACTTCGGCCACGATGGGCGAGAGCACGGGCGGGCCGGGCGGCACTTCCACCACCTTGATGCGGCCGCCGTGGCGCTGGGCAATGGCCTCCAGCGCGGGGCGCAGGCGCTGCGCGATCGCGTGGCTCTGCTCCTGGCGGTGCTTGGCGTCTGCCAGGTTCACCTGCAGGTCGCCCTGCTCGGCGTCGGCGCGCAGGTAGTACTGCCGCACCAGACCGTTGAAGGTGATGGGGCTGGCGGTGCCGGCGTAGCCCTGCACGTTCGTCACCTCGGGCTGCTGGGCGAGGTAGGCGGTCATGTCCTGCAGCGCGGCGGCGGTGTTTTCCAGCACGCTGCCGGCGGGCATGTCCAGCACCACCTGGAATTCGCTCTTGTTGTCGAACGGCAGCATCTTCAGCACCACCGCCTGCACCACGGTCAGCCCCACCGAGAGGAACAGCGCCGCCACGATGCCGCCCAGCATCAGCCAGCGCTTGCGCGCACTGCGCAGGAAGGGCGTGAGCACGCGGGTGAAGGTGTGCTGCAGCGCGTTCGTCAGCTTGCTGGGGCCGTGGTGGGCGTGCTCGCCCGTTTTCGTCAGTTTGAGCGCCAGCCAGGGCGTCACGGTGAAGGCAATGGCCAGCGAGATCGCCATGCCCATGCTGGCATTGATCGGGATCGGGCTCATGTACGGGCCCATCAGGCCGCTCACGAAGGCCATGGGCAGCAGCGCCGCGATCACGGTGAAGGTGGCCAGGATGGTGGGGCCGCCCACCTCGTCCACCGCGCGCGGGATGATCACGGCCAGCGGCGCGTCGGGCGTGAGCTGGCGGTGGCGGTGGATGTTTTCCACCACCACGATGGCGTCGTCCACCAGGATGCCGATGGAGAAGATGAGCGCGAACAGCGACACCCGGTTGAGTGTGAAGCCCCAGGCCCAGCTGGCGAACAGCGTTGCCGTGAGCGTCAGGATCACCGCCGCGCCCACGATCACGGCTTCGCGCCGGCCCAGCGCCAGGCCCACCAGCAAAATCACCGAGCCGGTGGCAAAGGCGAGTTTCTGGATCAGTTTGTTGGCCTTGTCGGCGGCGGTCTGGCCGTAGTCGCGGGTGATGCTGACCTGCACCCCGTCGGGGATGACGGTGTTGCGCAGCTCGGCCAGTCGGGCCCGGGCGCCTGCGGCCACGTCCACCGCGTTCTCGCCCGGCTTCTTGGTGACGGTGACCGTGACCGCCGGGTAGCTCTGGCCGGCCTGCGCACCGTCCACCGCCGCCTCGCCCACGCCGGGGGTGAACCACACGTAGCGCTGCGGCAACTGGGCGCCGGCTTCGACCTTCGCCACTTCGCGCAGGTACACCGGGCGGCCCTGGTGCACGCCCACCACGATGTCGCCCACGTCCTCGGGCGTGCGCAGGAATTCGCCGGTTTCCACCGTCAGCATGTCGCTGCGGGCGGCGTCGCGGTCCAGGGTGTTGACCACGCTGCCCGAGGGCATGGCCTGATTGGCCCCGCGGATGGCGTTGTGCAGCGCTTCCACCGGCACACCGCGCTCGCGCAGGCGCGTCGGGTCCAGCCACACCTGCACCGCCCGGCCCGGCCCGCCTATGGTTTGCACCTCGCGGGTGCCGGGCACACGCTTCAGTTCGGTCTCGATCGCGTGCGCCACCCGCTCCAGGTCGTGGGCGCTGGTGGCGTCGGGGCTCCACAGCGTGGCGGCCAGCACCGGCACGTCGTCAATGCCCTTGGGCTTGACGATGGGCGGCAGCACGCCCAGCCCGGCGGGCAGCCAGTCCTGGTTGGCGTTGAGCACGTCGTACAGGCGCACCAGCGCCTCGGTGCGCGGCACGCCCACCTGGAACTGCACCGTCAGCACCGCCACGCCCGGCCGCGCCACGGAATAGGTGTGCTCGATGCCGTGGATCTGCGACAGCACCTGCTCGGCCGGCTGTGCCACCATCTTGGCTACGTCCGCGCTCGCCGCCCCCGGGAAGGGGATGAGCACGTTGGCCATGGTCACGTTGATCTGCGGTTCTTCCTCGCGCGGCGTCACCAGCACCGCGAACAGGCCCAGCAGCAGCGCCACCAGCGCCAGCAGTGGGGTGATGGCGTTGGCCTGGAAGGCGCGGGCCACCGAGCCGGAGAAGCCCAGCTTTTCGGTCTGGCCGGTCTCTGGGGTGGGGGTGTGGCTCATGGGGTGGCCCTCACTGTGCTGCCTGGGCGCCGGCCAGCCCGGCACGCACCGGGTCCAGCGCCACCCGGTCGCCCGCTTTCACGCCCGAGAGCACTTCCACGCCGGTCTCGCCGTGGTCGCTGCCCGCGCGCACCGCCCGCAGGGCGAACCCCGTCGGGGTGACCACGTACACGCCGGTGAGCTCGCCGCGGCGCAACAACGCGCTGGCGGGTACCAACAGCCGCTCCTGGCTGCCGGCCACGAAACGCACCCGCACCTGCTGGCCAGGCACTTGCTGGGCGGCGTGTTCGGGGCTCAGGTCGAGCCGCCATTCGATCGTCTGCGACACCGGGTCCGCCGCCGGCAAGCGGGTGCGTGCCACGGGGGCCACCCACTGGCCGCCGGGCAGCTGCACCTCCACCCGCTCGGCGCCCTGCGCCAGG
>JAUWAE010000139.1 GCA_030602185.1 Comamonadaceae bacterium | reverse complement strand
TTCCTGTTCCTCGTGTTCGGCATCTACTTCACCTGGTTTTGGTCCAAGGGGCAGACGCTGGCCATGAAAACCTGGCACATCCGCGTCGTGGACCTGCAGGGCCGCCCCCTGAGCCAGCTGCGGGCACTGCTGCGTTACGTGCTGAGCTGGATGTGGTTCCTGCCACCCCTGGCGGTCGGGTTCATCTGGCGGCTGGCTGCCGTCGAGGTGACGGTGTTGCTTGGCGGCTGGGTGGCCATCTGGGCCATCCTGGCGCGCTTTCACCCGCAACGCCAGTTCTGGCACGACGCAATGGCCGGCACCCGACTGGTCAGCAGCCAACCCCAACCCAAGCGCAAGTGAACAAACCCGCCAGGCAGGAAGCCCCCCAGGCGCAAAAACAGCGCCGTGGCCTGAACCGCGTGTGGCACGCATTTGGCTACTCGCTGGCCGGTTTGCGCGCCGGCTGGGGCGAAACGGCGTTCCGTCAGGAGGCGCTGCTCGCACTGGTCCTGGTGCCGACGGCCTTCTGGCTGGGACGCACCTGGCTGGAAACTGCGGTACTGGTGGCGGTGGTCGTCGCCGTCATGGTGGTGGAGCTGCTCAACACCGGCATTGAAACGGCCATCGACCGCATCGGACCGGAATGGCATCAGCTGTCCAAACGCGCCAAAGACATGGGCAGTGCCGCGGTGCTGCTCAGCCTGCTGCTGTGCGGTGGCGTCTGGGCCGCCGCCGTCTACGACCGCCTGCTGGGCTGAAGGCTGCGCGCGGGCATGCCAAAATGATCAGATGACCGACACCGCCTCCACCCCCGCCTTTTCGCTGTGCGTCTACTGCGGCTCGCGGCCCGGTAACGACCCACGGTTTGCCGATGCCGCCCGCGCCGTAGGCAGCTGGATCGGTCGGCACGGCGGCCAGCTCGTTTACGGCGGCGGCAACAACGGCCTCATGGGCCTCGTGGCCGATGCGACCCTGCAGGCTGGGGGCCAGGTGGTGGGCATCATCCCCGAGAGCCTGGTCATCAAGGAATTTGCCAAGCGCGACTGCACCGAATTGCACGTGGTGCAGACCATGCACGAACGCAAGCGCATGATGGCCGAGCGCGCCGACGCCTTCCTCGCCTTGCCCGGGGGCATCGGCACCTTCGAAGAACTTTTCGAGGTCTGGACCTGGCGCCAGCTGGGCTACCACGACAAGCCGGTTGGTCTGCTCAACGTAGCGGGCTATTACGATGCGCTGCTGTCTTTCATGGGGCAAACGGTGAACGCCGGATTCGTCGGCCCCTGGCAGATGGAACTGATCCAGACCAGCGACGACGCGGCTGACCTGCTACCGGCGCTGGTGCAGGCGGCCGGCTTCACGCCACCGACCCGGCTGGAAACGGTCTGAACGTCAGATCGCCGACTCGTCCTGCTCGCCGGTGCGGATGCGCACTACCCGCTCGACCGGGGTCACGAAAATCTTGCCGTCACCGATCTTGCCCGTGCGTGCGGCACGGATGATGGCATCGACGCAGCGGTCCACGTCCTCGGTCTTGACCACCACCTCGATGCGGACCTTGGGCAGGAAGTCCACCACGTATTCGGCGCCACGGTAGAGCTCGGTGTGGCCCTTCTGGCGGCCGAACCCCTTGACTTCGGTCACGGTCAGCCCCGTCACGCCCTGCTCTGCCAAGGCCTCGCGAACCTCTTCGAGCTTGAACGGTTTGATGACGGCGGTGATCTGCTTCATGCGTGGGGCTCCGGTGGGGGTGTCTGGGTACGGGCGAAACTTTATCATGCATCCCCATGACCGACCCGCAGGCCCCCGTATTCCATGCCCAAGGGCTGACCAAGACCTACACGCTGGGCGAGGTGGAGGTCCACGCGCTGCGCGGCGTGGACCTGGACCTGTACGCGGGCGAGTTCGTGGTGCTGCTGGGCGCGTCGGGCAGCGGCAAGTCCACGCTGCTCAACATCCTGGGCGGGCTGGACACACCCACGCTGGGGCAGGTGGTGTGCCAGGGGCACGAGCTGACGGGCGCCGACGACGCGGCACTGACCCACTTCCGCCGCGAGTCGGTGGGCTTTGTCTTCCAGTTCTACAACCTCATCCCCAGCCTGACGGCGCTGGAAAACGTGCAGCTGGTGACCGAAATTGCCGCAGACCCCATGCCCGCCGAGCGGGCGCTGGAATTGGTGGGCCTGGGCGAACGCATGCACCACTTCCCGGCCCAGCTGTCAGGCGGTGAGCAGCAGCGCGTGGCAATTGCCCGGGCCATCGCCAAGCGCCCGGCGGTGCTGCTGTGCGACGAACCCACGGGCGCGCTGGATTCGCGCACTGGCGTACTGGTGCTGGAAGCCCTGGAGCGCATTCATCACGAGATCGGCGCCCTGACGGTGGTCATCACCCACAACGCAGTGATCGCGGAGATGGCCGACCGAGTGATACACCTGAGCGACGGCACCATCAGCCATGAGGAACGCAACGCCAGCCCCCGGGCTGCAAAGGAGCTGCACTGGTGAAGGCCCTGCACCGCAAGCTGTGGCGGGACTTCTGGCAGCTGCGGGGCCAGTCGCTGGCGATTGCACTGGTGGTGGTGGGCGGCATTGCCACGATGGTGATGGCCATGAGCAACCACCAGGCGCTGTCGGACACACGGGCCCGGTTTTACGAACGCCACCGCTTCGCAGAGGTGTTCGCGCACATTGAAAGGGCCCCCTGGGACGTGCTGCAGGAGTTGTCTGCCCTGCCCGGTGTCAGGCAGGCACAGGGACGCGTGGTGGTGGGTGTGCACCTGGACATGCCGGATTTCGACGAGGCGGTGACAGCGCAGGTGGTTTCCCTTCCCGAGGGCGAGGACGGACTGAACCAGCTCTACCTGCGCGAGGGCACGCTGCCAAGCCAGCCATCGGAAGTGGTGGTGGGCGAGGCCTTCGCCGAAGCCCACCACCTGCACCCCGGGAGCCGTATCACGGCGATCGTCAACGGCCGCCGCCAGGAACTGCTGGTGAGCGGTGTGGGCCTGTCGCCCGAGTTCATCTACCAGATCCGCCCGGGCGACGTGTTCCCGGACTTTGCCCGCTTCACCATCCTGTGGATGCCGCGCGAGGCCCTGGCCAGTGCTTTCGACCTGGCGGGCGCCTTCAACAACGTGGTGATGACGCTGCACCCCGGAACCGCCACAGCCGAGGTGACCGGTGAGGTGGACCGGCTGCTGCGCCCCTACGGCGGCACGGGCGCCTATGGGCGGGATCTGCAGATGTCAGACCGCTTCCTGAGCGAGGAACTCAAGCAGCTGCAGACCATGACCCGGCTGTTCAGCACCATCTTCCTGGGCGTATCGGCCTTCTTGCTGAACGTGGTGATTGGCCGCCTGATCGGCACCCAGCGCGAGCAGATTGCCGTGCTAAAGGCTTTTGGCTACACAAGCTGGGAAGTGGGCCTGCATTACGCCCAGCTGGTGCTGCTGATGGTGAGCGTGGGCGTGCTACCGGGCGTGGCCCTGGGCGCGTGGATGGGACATGGCATGGCCAGGATGTACATGACCTTCTACCGCTTCCCCTACCTGGAGTGGTCGGTGAGCCCGGCGATATGGGCGCTGGCTGCGGCCTTTGTCCTGGCCGCTGCAGCACTGGGCACCGTGGGGGGCCTGCGCCGGGTGTTCAACCTGGCGCCTGCCGAGGCCATGCGGCCCGAAGCGCCGCCTGTGTTCCACCGTACGCTGAGCGAACGTCTGGGCTTGGGACACTGGTTCGACCCCGCGGCGATGATGGTGGTGCGCAACCTGGAGCGGCGCCCAGTGCGGTCCCTGTTGTCCATTGTCGGCATCGGGCTGGCCGGAGGCATCCTGGTCATGTCACGACTGCAATCGAGTGCGATAGACGAAATGGTGTCGGTGCAGTTCGGCTTGGCACAGCGCGACGACCTGAGCGTGGGTTTTGCCCACCCCACCCACTGGCGCGCGGTGGACGAGCTGGCCGCCCTGCCCGGAGTGCTGGCGGTGGAGGGTTACCGCGAAAGCCCGGTGAAGCTGCGCAACGGTCACCGTGAATACACCACGGCGCTGCAAGGGCTGGGCGCGCCAGGGGAGTTGAAACGCGTGCTCGACGCCGAGCTGCACGCCAACCCGCCCCCGCCCGAGGGCCTGATGTTGACCGACTACCTGGCCACGATGCTGCACGTGAAGCCCGGTGACCGGCTGGAAGTGGAGTTCCTGGACGGCCGACGGGAAAGGCTGGACCTGCCGGTGGCGTCTACGGTGAAGGAATTCCTGGGCGTGGGGGCTTATGCACGAAGGGAATGGCTGAACCGCCTGCGCCAGGAAGACGATGTGGTCTCGGGCGCGTG
This sequence comes from Comamonadaceae bacterium, assembly GCA_030602185.1. Lineage (GTDB taxonomy): Bacteria > Pseudomonadota > Gammaproteobacteria > Burkholderiales > Burkholderiaceae_C > JAUWAE01. The sequence continues at coordinate 2,475 of JAUWAE010000139.1, read as the reverse complement.
GCTGAAGGTAGACCCGGCGAAGAAAGCCGACGTGCTGCTGGCGCTGCGCGAGCGGCCTCGCGTGTCGGGCGTGACAGACCGCGCCGCAGCCATACGCAGCTTCTACGACACCATGGCCGAAAGCATCCTGACCTTCACGCTGATCATCACCTTCATGGCAGGCAGCATCGCCGTAGGCGTGGTCTACAACGCCGCGCGCATCACCCTGGCAGAGCGCGCGCGCGACCTGGCCAGCCTGCGCATACTGGGCTACACGCGCGACGAGGTGCGCAACCTGCTGCTGGGCGAGCTGGCCACGCTGAGCCTGTTGGCGCTGCTGCCCGGTTTTGCGCTGGGCTATGGCATGAGTGCGCTGCTGGTGGCGTCGTTCCAGTCTGACCTGTACCGGATTCCGCTGGTGGTGCACCCCGTGGCGTTTGCCTTTGCCGGTGCGGTGATGCTGGTGGCATCTGGCCTGTCGGCCTGGCTGGTAGCGAGGCGGCTGCGCCGGCTGGACCTGGTGGCCGTGCTAAAAACCCGGGAGTGAACATGAACAACCCCACCCAACGCACACGCAACTGGCGCGCCCGCGCGCTGCGGACCGGCATTGCGGCCGGTGTGGGCGCCTTGCTGCTGGCGCTGGCGCTGTGGCCCGCGACGGTGCGGGTGGACAGCACCGTGGCCAAGACAGGCACCGTGCGCGAGACCTTCGAGGCCGAAGGCCGTACGCGGGTGCGCGACCGTTATGTGATCACCGCCCCGCTGGCGGGTACGATCCGGCGCATCGATTTGTCTGCCGGTGACGCCGTGAAGGCAGGCCAGGCCCTGGTGACGCTGGACCCCGTGGCCACCCCCACCCTGGACGCGCGCACCCGCACCCAGGCCCAGGCCCAGCTGGCAGCAGCCGAAGCGCACCTGGCCACCGCAGAAGCGGAGGAAGGCGCCGCCCGAGAGGCCGCCAGCCTGGCACGCAGCGAACTGCAGCGCCAGGAAGCGCTGGCGGCCCAGGGCATGGTTTCGCAGCAGGCACTGCAGCAGGCCCGCACCTTGCAGGAACGGGCCGAATGGCAGGCGCGCAGCGCGCGGTTCCAGGTGGCCACGGCCAAGCACCAGGTGAGCGCCGCCAAGGCCGCCCTGCAACCGGGCGGCCCCCAAGGTGCCGCGCCGGGTACCGCGGCCATCCGCTCCCCCGTGAATGGCGTGGTGCTGCGGCGGCACGCCCAGAGCGCGCGGCCCGTGCAAGCGGGCGAACCTTTGCTGGACATTGGCGACCCGGCCGCGCTGGAGGTGGAGGTGGACGTTCTGTCCAGCGATGCCGTGCGGCTGAGCAAGGGTGCTGCCGTGGAGTTGCTGCGCTGGGGCGGAGGCCCCGTGCTGCAGGGCGCCGTGACGCGCGTGGAACCTGGCGCGTTCACCAAGACTTCTGCGCTGGGCGTGGAAGAACAGCGCGTGTGGGTGACGGTGGAGCTGCTGAGCCCGCGCGAACAATGGAGCGCGCTGGGTGAGGCATACCGCGTGCACGCACGCTTCGTGCTGCGCAGCGTTGATGGTGCCGTCACCGTTCCCAGCGGCGCGCTGTTCCGCCCCACTGGCGGCGGCCAAGGAGGCAATGAAGACCGCTGGGCCGTGTTCCGCGTCGAGGGTGGCAAGGCACGCCTGCGCGAGGTCAGGCTGGGCTTGCAGGGCGAAGGGCGCGTGCAGATTGTCGAAGGGCTGAGCGCAGGCGACGAAGTGGTGCTGCACCCGCCCCGCGAACTGAGCGACGGTCAGCGCGTCAAGGCCCCCTGAACCGGCGCCTGCCGCACACCATCAGGCGCGGTAGCGGTTGGTGTTGGGGTAGCGCCAGTCCTTGCCGAAGCTGCGGTGCGTCACACGGATGCCCACGGGCGACTGCCGCCGCTTGTATTCGTTGATGCGGATGAGGCGCACCACCTGCTCCACCGCTGCCTGCGGGTAGCCCGCCTCGATGATCTGCGCGGGCGACTGGTCGTTTTCCATGTAGCGCTCGACGATGGCATCCAGGATTTCGTAGGGCGGCAGGCTGTCCTGGTCCTTCTGATCCGGGCGCAGCTCGGCGCTGGGCGGACGGGTGATGATGCGGTCGGGGATGGGGTCGGCGCCCGTGCCGTAAGGATCGTTCGCGTTGCGCCAGCGCGCGAGGCGGAACACCATGGTCTTGACCACGTCCTTGATGACGGCAAAGCCCCCGGCCATGTCGCCGTAGAGCGTGCAGTAGCCCGTGGCCATCTCGCTCTTGTTGCCGGTGGTGAGCACGATGCTGCCGAACTTGTTGGACAAGGCCATGAGCAGCGTGCCACGGATGCGCGCCTGGATGTTCTCCTCGGTCGTGTCCACGGCGCGCCCTTCGAAAAACGGGCCGAGCGACGCCAGGAAGGCCTCGAACTCGGGGCGGATGGAGACTTCGTCGTAACGCACGCCCAGGCGGCTGGCCATCTCGCGCGCGTCGATCCAGGAAATGTCGGCCGTGTAGGGCGA